>JAZQKX010000016.1:0-90564 GCA_045542355.1 Acutalibacteraceae bacterium | reverse complement strand
TTAGACGAAGACCAAATAGCAGACCAAATGAGCCTGAAAGAATATATCGACCCGTTTACGGGTAGCGAGAACAAGAAGGCATAAAAATAAACCCCTTGAGGGGTAGCCCGAAAAAGTAATGCAGTCGGTAAACCTTTCGGCCTCCCTTTAGGGGTTTCGTCTGTAAAATGCCCTTGAAGGGCTATTCAAGCCTCCGGCTTAGCCGGAGGTCCTGACTTTAGAATAAAGAATTGCATAATAAAAAGTTCACAGAGAAAAATAATTTTAAATAATTTATGTTGGGAGTTTTTCGATGGCAATTCGCACAGACTTGGCTATGGAGCTACAGGAACGGGCAGGAGAATGTGAGGGTGTTGAGACTGAACATCTGCAAATCGGGAGAGTAGAGATAAACCGAGTTTCGGTGAAGACCGAGGAGGGCGCAAGAAAACTTGGCAAACCTCAGGGCAGATATACAACGGTGAGTTTTAAGGGCTTCACCCCCGACGACACCGAGGGGGATATACATTCCACAATAAAATCTGAACTTTTGGCTCTGTTGCCAGAAGCCAAGCTCACCCTTGTGGCGGGGTTGGGAAATATCCATATCACCCCCGATGCCTTAGGTCCTAAGGTTGCCGACGGGATTTTCGCCACAAGGCATATAGGTAAAGAACTGGCTCATTCCGTGGGACTGCACGACCTTAAAGCAGTTGAGGTGGTATCTCCAGGTGTGTTGGGTCAGACGGGCATCGAGGCGGGAGAAATGATATGCGCCGCAGTCAAGGAGACGGGGGCGGATTCTGTGATAGTGATAGATGCTCTGGCGGCGAGGGATATCGAGAGGCTGGGTTGCACTGTGCAGATGTGCGACAGCGGAATATCCCCAGGCTCGGGGGTGGGGAACTGTCGAAAAGAAATCAGCCGAGACACCTTGGGAGTGCCTGTGGTTGCCATAGGGGTGCCTACGGTGGTGGATGTTTCCACCTTTTTTGAGGAATCAACAGGCAAACAATTTGAGGGGCAGTCGGCAATGATGGTGACACCAAAGGATATTGATTCGGTGATAGTTTACGCCTCGAAAACCATTTCTCACGCCATAAACTGCGCTCTGCAACCCGAAATCAGCCCTGAGGTTTTGTTGATGCTGGAGTATTAAAATAAACAAGAAATCGGGTCTCCAAAAAAAGGAAACCCGAAATACATAGGTGAATATTTGCAATAATTACAACAGTGCTCCAAGAAAAATGGTGGTGGCGCCGAAATAGATAAGCAGGGATATTGCATCAACCACAGTTGTTATAAAGGGACTTGCCATAACCGCAGGGTCAAGGCGCAGAGCCTCAGCCACAATGGGTAGAACACAGCCCACAAGCTTCGCCACAATAACCGTGGCGGCAAGGGTTATGCAGATAACCGCTGAAATCATGGCGGTTTGAGTGAATGTGTAGCCGTCGAATGCGCCGATAAGAGCATAGTCTATGGCGAGAATTTTCACATAATTGACCATTCCCAGTAAAAGTCCGCAAAGCACACCCACCCGCAATTCTTTCCAAACTACGCGGAAGATATCGCACAGTTCGATTTCTCCCAAGGAAAGGCCACGGATAACCGTTACCGATGCCTGACTGCCCGAGTTACCGCCGGTACCCATCAGCATTGGTATGAATGCGGTAAGGACAACGATGGATTTTAATTTATTTTCAAAACCTGAAATGATGGCGCCTGTAAAGGTGGCGGAAAGCATGAGGATGAGAAGCCAAGGGATTCGGTTTTTCACCGTCTCGAAAATGCCTGTTTTAAGATAGGTCTTGTCGGTGTCGGTGGAGATGATAGCCGCCATTTTCTCAATGTCTTCGGTGGTCTCTTCTTCCAGAACGTCAAGAGCGTCGTCAACGGTAACAATGCCCACAAGGCGGTTTTCCTTGTCGACCACAGGCAGTGCTAAAAAGTCGTATTTATCAAGAAGTCGCGCCACATCTTCCTTGTCGTCCAAGGTACCTGCGGAGATGACATTCTCCTCCATTATATCCACGATTTTGTCGGTATATTTTGCAAGGAGCAGATCTTTGATTGTTACAATGCCCAAAAGCCGACGGTGAGCGCCTGTTACGTAGCAGGTGTAGACCGTCTCCTTATCAATAGCGGTGGCACGGATGTGGGCGAAAGCCTCCTCCACCGTCATAGTCTTTTTAAGGTCGATGAACTCGGGGGTCATGATGCTACCGGCGGAATCTTTAGGATACTTGAGCAGCTCGTTGATTTCTTTTCTTGTTGCGGGGTCGGACTGCCTTAAAATTCTCTTAACAACTCCAGCAGGCATTTCCTCAATGATGTCAACGGCGTCGTCAAGATACAGTTCCTCGATAACCGCCTTAAGTTCGCTATCACTGAAGCTTTTTATAAGGCTTTCCTGCATATCGGAGTCCAAATAGGTAAAGGTTTCGGCGGCGAGACCCTTGGGAAGAAGTCGGAAAAGCACAACCTCTTTATCTTTTTCTATCTCCTCAAAGCCCATGGCGATGTCAACGGGATTCATTTCCTCCAAAATGGCGCGGATTTCGGAAAATTTTCTGTTTTCAATTAACTCGGGAATTCTCTCGAACATATAACACTCACTCCTTTGGTTTATTTTAAAAATCAAAAGAAGTACAAAACAAGCGTAATTCCAACCGCGCGCTTAATTAAATTAAGTTATCTGCCAAAAGATATACAGAAACGGCGGGAATGCCACTCATTCGGGGTTTCGTACTGCCACTGCTACCAGAATCCATATATCTCATCTCTTTTCTTTAATTATTTTAGATTTACTCAATTATTATACATTTATTTTTAGTTTTTTACAACAGTTTTTTGAAAATTTTATAAAATTCGAAGCCCTTTTGGGTAGTAGTTTTTAAGTCTGCCACCCGTCAGTTTGCCAAAGCCCAGCGGGATATTTTCCACCGTAACTCGGTAATAGCCCTTGGTTCCCTCTGCCTCAATTTCCTCGCCGTGGAGAAATTTAGGGAGTCGAGGGTCTGAGAGGGAGAGGTCAATCTGCCTTTTGGTTTTTATAAAAGGAGTGCTGAACATGGCGTGGGCGGGGATAAATCTACCTCGTTCCGTTTCACCTAACATCACACCGCTACGGATTATTTTAAGGTCTCTTGGCGGAGCAGGTATGGGGGAAAGATAGAACTTGTCTCCCGATTCTATAATATATCCCTGGGGTAGGGATATGCTGTTTTCTGCAAGAAAATCCTTTAAGATTTTGTCGCTCTCGGGCTGGGCTTTACCGCCTTTTTTCGGTTTTTTGGAGATATCAGCCGATATTGGAATTTCTCGTCGTGGAGAGTCTCCCGATTTTTGGAGCTTTGCCACAAAGTGTCCCTCGCCGCCGTCCTGCCACAGAATTCTGCGGGTTCCCTTGAGACCAATTCCCTCTCTGCCGAAAGTTACACCCGCATCCAAAAGGGTGAACTCGGGGTGGTTTTTTAGAAACAACTGGATGTTTCCCTCATTTTCCTCTTTGGAATAGGTACAGGTGGAATATACAAGTATACCACCCTCTCTTAAAGCCTTTGCGGCGGAATCGAGAATTTTTTGCTGACGGTCGGCACAGGCTAAAACATTCTCCTCGCTCCACTCCTCGGCTATCTGGGGCTCACGGCGGAGCATACCCTCACCCGAACAGGGGGCATCTACAAGCACCTTGTCGAAGCATTCATAAAGGGTGTCGCAAAGGGGGTCGGGATGGCAGTTGGAGATAACACCTCTTGCCACACCCATTCTTTCGAAATTGGAAAGGAGAATATAGGCTCTTTTAGATACGATTTCGTTGGACCAGATAAGCCCTGTGTTACTGAGCGCTGCCGCAATCTGGGTGGATTTTCCACCAGGCGCGGCGCAAAGGTCAAGGACAAACTCCCCCTCTTTGGGGTCAAGCACAGTTACAGCCGAGGTTGCCGACGGCTCTTGTATGTAAAAAGCTCCGCAGTGGTGTAAGGGGTGGTTACCCAACTTATCCTCTGCGCTAACATAAAATCCATCTTTATAAAAGGGAGATTTATCTCCCCCAATATTAAATTTTCCAAAAATTTCCCTGTTGGTTTTAAGGGTGTTGACTCTAATTCCCTTAAAATGGGGCAGAGCGCAAAGCTCCTCGGGATTTTTGCCGTCGGAATAATAGCCGAAAATATCTCTTAATCTAATTAGTAATTTTTCGGGCAGGACCATGTTTTCACCTCTTGAATAATCATCCCCCATTCCGTAAATACTAATTTCGGAAAGTGGGGTGACACCTATGAACAAATTTGATAATCAGCAGAATAAGCAGAACAACCAGAACAACAACCAGCAGAATAACAACAATCAGCAGAACAATAACAATAACCAGCAGAATAACAATAACAACCAGCAGAAGAAGTCAAGATAACCCATATATATTAAGGGCTGTTAGTTTTAAGCTAACAGCCTTTTAAATTTTGTTAAGCTTTAAAGCCGTTGCCCACAATTTCACCCGCATCGGCAAGGACCAAAAAGGCGCTGTCGTCTGCGGTCTTAACAACCCTGCGGAATGTACCCACCTGCTGACGGCGAAGGGCGCACATGAGCATAGTCTTGCTTTCTCCCGAATATCCGCCTATGATGGGTACACGGGTGACACCGCGACCTAAATCCTTGAAAATAGCCTTAGTTAAGTCTTCGGGGTGGCCTGTTATAACAAAAGCAACCTTACCGCCCTCGGCACCGTAGAGAATTTTATCCAAAACGCTGGTCTGCACTATAATTGCAAGTACCGAATAGAGGGAGGCTTCCAGACTGCCGAAGACCACAGCCGATGTGGCAATTATCACGGCATCCATCATAAGGATAAGTCTGCCCAAGGTAAAGTAAGGGTGATTTAACTGTATCAGCTTTGCGGCGATATCTGTGCCGCCACTGGTGGCACCGCGTCCGAAAATCATCGCCATGCCCACACCTATCAGCACACCCCCTGCAAGGGAGGAGAGAATTTTATCCACCGAAAGTATGGGTAGATACACCTCCATTATGTCGATAGCCACAGAGGAAACTACCGTGGACAAAAGAGTTTTCGCGACCATGTTTCCCCCCAGCTTTATGAAACCTAAAACAATCAGGGGCAGATTGAGAAAAAATAGAAGTGTGCCGGTGGGAAAGCCAGTGATATGATTTAGTATTATAGCAATACCCGAAAAACCGCCTGGGGAAATTTCGGACGGCTCGATAAATCCCGCTATTCCTAAGGAAAATATACAGCTTCCCAGCGTGATTATCAGCAAATCATAAAACTGCAACAATAATTTTTTCATGCTTCGTCATCCTAAAAATATTTTTATATATTCTTAGTATGCCGAAATATACTCAATTTAACAGGGCTTCAATACCTGCCATATAATCCCGAAAAGCTCCTCGGCGCGGGTGGTATTTCCGCTGAGCTTTAAATATCCGAAAAGGCACTCCAGCCCTGTTGCCGCGTGGTATTGCGCAACGGTGGAGTTTTTGGGAGTGTTTTTTGTGTGGAGATTTCTGCCACGTTTAAAAACGCTCAGTTCTTCCTCGGTGAGCAATGGCTCGATTTTAGAAGCGCCCACAGCCTGAGCATTGGCGTTAACAAGCTTCACCGAAAGGGAATGAAGCTCACCGATAGGGCGCTCAATTTCGGCTAATTTCAGCCGTACCAGCAGCCCGAAATATGCATCCCCCACAAAGGCGAGTGTGGCGGGACCTGACATAATTTTTGACATAGCTTTTACCTTACATAATCAAATTCAATATCGTAAACGCAGACCGTGTCGCCCTCGTTTACCCCTGCTTTTTCAAGAGCGTCTATAATTCCGCTTTGATGGAGAACTCTCTGGAAATATTGCAGAGATTCGTAGTCGTCGGGGTCAACCGAATCGAGAATACGAAGCAACCAAGGCGCTTCGATAACGAATTTTTCGTTTTCTCGGCGGAGGGTAAATGCATGTTTATCCTTGTCGGTGAAGTCCTCGGGGGGAGCGGCTTCGGGCTCGTAGCGTTTGATTGGCGGAAGCTTCTGCAACTCCTCGGCAACACAGTTGATGAGAGGCTTTGTGCCCTCGGCGATTGCCGCCATCATATCAAACACCTTATAGCCCATATCCTCAAAGTATTTATGAAGCTCAGCCAACTGGTCTTCATCACACATATCGCATTTGTTAAGGGCGATAATCTGACCTCTTTCGGCAATTTCCTCGTTGAAAATTTTAAGCTCATCGTTGATTTTCTTAAAGTCTTCCTTTGGGTCGCGCCCCTCACTGCCAGATGCATCTATCACATGCACAAGAAGTCGGCAACGCTCAACGTGACGCAAAAACTCATGACCCAATCCAGCGCCACTTCCCGCGCCCTCGATAAGACCCGGGATATCCGCCATAACAAAGGAGTCACCCTCGCCCATGCGAACAACGCCCAAAACGGGGGTCAGGGTTGTGAAATGATAGTTTGCGATTTTAGGCTTGGCTTCGGATACCACCGAAACCAAGGTGGATTTTCCAACATTTGGAAAGCCGATAAGACCCACGTCGGCAAGAAGCTTTAGCTCCAGAGTCACATCGAACTCCTCACCGGGGATACCTGGTTTTGCAAAGCGGGGCACCTGACGGGTTGATGTGGCAAAATGGCTGTTGCCCCAGCCACCCTTACCGCCTTTTGCGATAACCACAGGCTCGTCTCCCGAAATATCTGCCATAATTCTGCCGGTTTCGGCGTCTTTCACAAGTGTGCCCTGCGGCACCTTGATTATAAGGTCGGGGGCGCTTTTACCGTAGCAACGGTTAGCCCTGCCGTTTTCTCCGCTTTCAGCCACATATTTACGCTTGTATCGGAAGTCGGCAAGGGTTGAAAGATTGGTGTCTGCCACCATCACAACGTTTCCGCCTTTTCCTCCGTCACCGCCGTCGGGACCGCCTGCGGCAACATACTTTTCGCGGTGGAAAGAAACGGCGCCGTCGCCGCCCTTACCCGCCTTTATGTGGACTTTGGCTATATCTATAAACATAAATTACCTCCATAGCGCACCACAGGTGCGAAGTGAATAATGAATAGTGAAAAGTGAATAGTTTAGGAGTCGGCAAAGCCGACGATATATAAATTCGTTCCGCTGTGCGGAACACCTTAATTATTCATTCTTCATTATTCATCATTCATTATTAATTATTAATCTAAAATAAAGCGCGGTTGAACACAAACGGTCAACCGCGCTTAAATGTTTACTGTTCGATAGCGTAAACGCTAACCTTCTTGCGGTCCTTACCAACACGCTCAAACTTAACCTTACCGTCGATTAAAGCAAAGAGAGTGTCGTCGGAGCCGATGCCAACATTGTTGCCGGGGTGGAAGTGAGTACCTCTCTGGCGAACAAGGATGTTACCTGCAAGAACGAACTGACCGTCTGCACGTTTGAGACCAAGACGCTTGGATTCGCTGTCACGGCCGTTCTTTGTTGAACCCATACCTTTTTTATGGGCGAAACGCTGAATGTCTATTCTAAGCATTCAAAACACCTCCGAGTTAATTTCAATATTGTTTGGGTATTCCCGACTAAGCTCTGTCAGGTGAAGCTTAAAGCCCTTCAAAACAACCTGACTTTCGGGAATTTTCGACGAAAGCTCGAAGTATAACACATCGCCGTCGTCATTTACGGTGGCTTCTGCACCCACAATTTCCAAGAGGGTGTTTGCCGCCATGTAAACTGCCGAGGAAACTGCCGAGCAGACGAGTCTGCCCTCTAAATCGTTTTCGTCGGCTGTGCCGTGTCCCGAAAGGGAGAAGCCCACGAGAGACTTGTCGGCACTTAAGAATTTAATGCTAATCATATTAGCCCACCATTGGATTAACCGATTTCGTTAATCTGAACCTTGGTGTACGGCTGTCTGTGACCGAGCTTGCGAGCGCTGCCCTTCTTCGGTTTGTAGGTGAAAACAGTGATTTTCTTACCCTTACCGTTCTTAAGAACAACACCTGTTACCTTAACACCCTCAACGTAAGGTGTACCGGCTTTGAAGTTACCCTCGGCGTCGCTGTAAGCTACAACCTTATCGAAGGTTACTGTCTCGTTCTCAGCTGCGTTAAGCTTTTCAACGAAGATTTCGCTGCCGTTTTCTACACGGTACTGCTTACCGCCAGTTTCGATAATTGCGTACATTTTCTTGGCACCTGCCTTAATTTTAGTCTCGCTACTTGTGGGTGGAGATTGCTCTCACTTTATGTCAACCCATAATATGCGGCTTATCTATTATACAGTCAAGCAATCGCTTTGTCAAGAGTTTTTTTGATGAAGTATTTTTCATCTTGAAAAAGGGATCGGGCGCACGTATAATATTAATGTCAATAAAGGAGAGGAATGCAATATGAAATGTGAAGATGCGCTAACGCAAATCAAATTGGGTAAATACCGCCATTACAAGGGCGGTGAGTACCAGGTTATTGCAATAGCCCGTCATAGCGAAACCTTAGAGCCTATGGTGGTTTACCGCGCACTCTACGGTGAGGGAGAAATCTGGACCCGCCCTGCCTCAATGTGGAATGAACTGGTTGTGTGCGATGGTCAGTCTGTAGCCAGATTTAAATATATCGGCGAATAGATCGACGATATGCTATCAGTTTTTTAACAAACTATAAAAACTCAAGAATTTACTTGTGATTGGGAATATTGTGTGGTATACTTAATAATGTATAGTTGTGTGCTTTCCTGAGGAACTGCGGGAAAGTGTGCCGAATTTACCATTAACTTTTAGGAGAGACTCAAAAAATGGGTATTTTAAGTTTTCTGCTTGGAAACTACAGTGAAAAGGAAATTAAAAGAATTCGCCCAAAAGTTCAGGCAGTTCTTGATTTACAGGAGAAATATGAAGCCCTCAGCGATTCAGAACTGAGAGAGCAGACCGACCTGCTTAAAGGCAGATTGGAAAAGGGTGAAACCCTTGACGACATTCTGCCAGACGCCTTTGCTGTGTGTCGTGAGGCATCCTGGAGAATTTTGGGTATGCGCCACTTCCCTGTGCAGATTTTAGGCGGTATTGTGCTTCATCAGGGCCGAATCAGCGAAATGAAAACAGGTGAGGGTAAAACCTTGGTTGCAACCCTCCCTGCCTATCTTAATGCTCTTACAGGCAAGGGTGTGCACATCGTTACGGTAAACGACTATCTTGCTCAGCGTGACTCTGAGTGGATGGGCAAGGTTTATCGCTTCTTGGGACTCAAGGTTGGACTAATTGTAAGCGGAATGAAGAACGCCGAAAAGCGCGAGGCTTATGCCGCCGACATCACCTACGGCACCAACAATGAATTAGGCTTCGACTATCTTCGTGATAACATGGTTATCTACAAGGAGAAAAAGGTCCAGCGCGGACACTACTTCGCCATTGTGGACGAGGTTGACTCCATTCTTATAGACGAGGCGAGAACACCTCTTATCATTTCGGGTCAGGGCGACAAATCCAACGACCTATATCGCAGAGCCGACAGCTTTGCCAGAACTTTAAAATGCGTCAAGGTGAGGGAAACCAACGACAAGCAGACCGACGAGGAGCAGGAGCTTCACGGCGACTACATCGTTGATGAAAAGGCTCGTACCTGTACCCTTACCGCCGATGGTGTAAAACTTGCTGAAAAATATTTCGGCATTGAAAATCTCAACGATGCCGAGAACATAACCATCGCCCACCATATTAATCAGGCAATCCGCGCCCACGGTATTATGAACCGAGATGTGGATTATGTGGTTAAGGATGGCGAGGTGTTGATTGTCGACGAATTCACAGGTCGTATTATGTATGGCCGACGTTATAACGAGGGTCTGCATCAGGCAATCGAGGCAAAAGAGGGCGTGTCGATTCAGAACGAATCCAAGACCCTTGCCACCGTTACCTTCCAGAACTTCTTCCGTCTTTACGAAAAGCTTTCGGGCATGACGGGTACTGCCATGACCGAGGAAATGGAATTCCGCGAGATTTACAAGCTGGACGTCATCGAAATCCCCACCAACAAGCCTTTGGCACGTGAGGATTTGAACGATGTTGTGTATAAAACCGAAAACGCTAAATTTAATGCAGTTATTGACGAAATCCTTGAGAGAAATCAAAAGGGTCAGCCTGTGTTGGTTGGCACTATTACCATTGATAAGTCGGAAAAACTAAGCTCCATGCTTAAAAAACGCGGTATCAAGCACAATGTACTTAACGCTAAGCACCACGAACGAGAGGCTGAAATCATCGCTCAGGCGGGTAAATACGGCGCCGTTACCATAGCAACCAACATGGCAGGTCGTGGTACCGATATCATGCTGGGCGGTAATGCGGAATATCTTGCAAAATCCGAGCTTCGTCGCGAGGGTGTTTCGGATGAGATTATAGCCGAGGCTACAGGCTACGGTGAGACTGCCGACCCGGATATTATTTCTGCCCGTGAAAAATATGCAGAATATTTGGCAAAATACAAGGCGGAAATTGCCCCCGAAGCCGAAAAGGTTAGAGAGGCGGGAGGACTTTGTATCATAGGTACAGAGCGCCACGAATCCCGTCGAATCGACAACCAGCTCCGCGGACGTTCGGGACGTCAGGGTGACCCCGGTGTGACCCATTTCTACATTTCCTTGGAAGACGACCTTATGCGACTCTTTGGCGGAGAGAGACTTTATAACATGATGGAGACCTTGAGGGTAGAGGAGGATATGCCTCTGGAGATGGGTATGCTCACCAAGTCCATCGAGTCGGCTCAGCGCAAGAAAGAGTCCCAGAACTTTGCAATTCGTAAGAGTGTTCTTGAATTCGACGATGTTATGAACACCCAGCGTAATATTATCTACGACCAGCGTGACCGAGTGCTGGACGGTGAAGACCTCCACGATACGATTATGAACATGATTGACGAGCTGGTAGATGGTGAGGTTGCCCGATTCTGTATGGACTCCGATGAGGGCTGGAACATGGAGGGTCTTCGTGGCTACTTCATGGGCTGGGTAATCGGACCCACCGAGCTTCTTTATTCCGACCGTGAATTACAGGCTATGGAGCGTGAGGATATAGCCGAATGGCTTAAAAATAAAATCCACGAGATTTATTCCGCCCGTGAGGAAAGCTTCGGTAGTGAGCTTATGCGTGAAATCGAGCGCGTTATGTTGCTTCGCTCGGTTGATGAGCATTGGATGGAGCACATCGACAATATGGATGAGCTTCGCGACGGCATCAGACTTCGCGCCTACGGTCAGCATGACCCTGTTGTTGAATACCGCAACGAGGGATATGATATGTTCAACTCCATGACCGAGTCTATCCGCGAGGAGACCGTTAAGCGCGTCCTCACCGTGAAGGTGCGCCGTGAGGAGGGTGTTGAGCGCAAGAAGGTTGCCGAGGAAAGCGGAACTTCAAGCGGCGACAACCCTAAAAACCGCACCGTTAAAGGCAAAGGAGTAGTGGGTAAAAACGCCCTTTGTCCCTGCGGAAGTGGTCTTAAATATAAGCGTTGCTGCGGCAAAGATAAAGAATAAATAGGGTGGCGAGATCCGAACCAATTACGGTTCCGCTCGCCGCCTTTTCCCGATTATCTCGCGTTTATTTTTGCAAGGCACAAAGCCTTGCACAAATTTCTCGCTTCGAAAAAATTCGGCAGAGAGGAACTCGTATTAGTCCAAATCCCGCCACCCTAAGCAAACTTGAAACATTAAGGCAGTCCTTAATAGGATTATTTAAGCATATAGGTTATGCTCTCTGCGATATTTCCTACAGCTCTCATGGTTTTTCCTGCAGTTTTGGAAATACTTTTCTTGTTGCTGGTCCATAGCGCTGTGCCCACAGACATAGCCGCCATACCGGCAAGCATACCTGCGCCCATTCCTTTTAGAAAATTCATACTGTTGTTTTTCATCCGAGTTTACCTCCTTTAAAATTTCTGTTTTTAGTTTATCCCCAAATTTCGTTTATATAGGAGAGTCACCGAAATGGAACTTATTACCTTAAAAAACGGACTGCGTATAGCACTTCAACACAATAGCTTTGTGCGGTCGGTTGCCATGAATTTATATATAGACTGCGGAAGCCGTAATGAAACCGCCGAGAACTGTGGCTCTGCCCATTTCTTGGAGCACATGATGTTCAAAGGCACAGAAACCATGGACCTTGCGACTCTTAACAAAAAGATGGATTCAATGGGCGGACAGTTCAATGCATACACAGGCAAGGAGCATACCTGTGTTTTCGGTCATGTACTCAAAAGCGATGTGAAAGAAGCTCTCGGTTTAATTCTGGAAATGGTAACCGCCTCTAAAATAGAGGAAAGCGAACTGGAGACCGAAAAGGGAGTAATCTTAGAGGAAATAAATATGTATGAGGATTCCCCTGAGGACCTTGCCGCCGAGGCTCTTTGCGGACTTATATACAGGGGGAACAGTCTGCAATACCCTGTTATCGGAACTAAAGAAAGCGTTATCGCGGTGACAGCCGAGGGACTTCGTGCCTATAGAGACAGATACTATTCCCCCGAAAGAATGGTGCTGTCAATCTGCGGAAATTTCGAAAAGCAAGAGATTATGGAGGCGGTGGAGAAGTATCTTGCGCCTCTTAAATCAAGCGGTATAGGTGAGCCGAAATACGGGGAAGTCCCCTTTTCGGGAGGAATTGTCCTTAAGGAAAAGGATTTTGAGCAAACCCAGATTCTCATTGCTTCAGAAGCTTATCCCACGGGCAGTGAAAAACGTTTTGCCGCCGCGGTATTTTCTGCCATTGCAGGTGGCAATACCTCATCGCGACTAAACATGCGTATCCGCGAGGAGTTAGGACTGGCTTATTCAATATATTCCTGCACATATAGCCATAGAGGGACTGGCTTTTTCATGGTGTCGGCGGGTACTTCCCACAAGAATCATCTCAGGGTCATAGAGGAATCACTGGATATTATGAACAATATTAGGGAAAACATAACTCCCGAGGAAATCCAGCGTGTTAAGGCTCAGTTCAAAGCCACCACCGTTATGGGCAGTGAGAGTGTAAGCGCCATGGCTTCAGCCATGGGTAAGGAAATTCTTTACAGCGGAAAATACACCGACATCGACCGATTATCAAAACAGATAGACGCTGTGGACTATAGTCAGGTTATGGAAGTATGCCGTGAGATGTGGAACGAAAAACGACTTGCCCTAAGTGTTGTGGGCAAGCCGCAAGAAATAAGCAAATATAGAAAACTAGGCTTTAATTAAAGCATTATATATGCAAGGGCAAAAAGCAGAATGTTGTCGCTGTCCTCACCCGAAAGTAACACCAGCATAAGAAGTATAAGCATACGGTCGGAATTAAGCTCGAAATTTTTAAGGTCGAGGAATTTGAATATATCCTTTCCCAGCAGACCGCCAATGCCTTTTTTGGGTGTGGTGTCCCCGTGTGTCTCGGCAGGGGTTTCCCCTCTTTGAGACTCTGGCTCCCCAGTTTCCCCCGAGGGCATTCTCACAAAGGGTGGCACGTGGGGCATGGTGGATTTTTCCCACATTTTAAATAGCTCTTCTTCCGCCTTTGTACGTTTTGCTTTCATTTCATCTACCTTGAAATTTTCCATTTACACCCCACCTTTCTGTTATAAATTGAGCAGACCCTGTTCTTTTAGTATAGGCATAAGGCTGACCAGCTTTAAGATTTTCACAGCCTTGTCAACCCTTTCCTGCCGTTCCTCGCTGAGGTGTGGCTTCAGGGCTAAGAGCAGTCCCGAACGGCTGTCGTTGCCGCTGTTTTTCAAAAGGCTTACCACCCGCATAATTGATGTGGCATCGGGCATAGAGAAGCCGTCACTCTGAGGAGCATTCCCCAGAAGACCGCTTAAAGGATTACCCATTGTTTCTCTACCTGTTTCTTCGTTTTGAGAAAACAGCCCCTCCGCCATTTTCCGCACCTGCGCCATGCTTTCGGGGTCGTTGAGAATACCCGATAGCTTTTCGGCTAAGTCATCCATGGAGAGCCCTCCGTTACATAAGTTTTTTCAGAAGCGCCGCCGCTTCGGGAGAGGATAGGATTTTATTCATGGCGGCAGGGTCGTTGAGCAGGTTTTTAACCCTCTGGGCATCCTGTTGATTGAGAGACCCAAGAACCTTGTCTAAATTGCCCGAATTCAGCGCTTCGGTTATATTTGCTGAGTTCATGCCGTTACTCCGCATACTACCCATAAGTGCGCTCATAAGCTTTTGCTTGTTGATACCGCTAAAGTCCATATTCATAATAATCAAAACCTTTCTTAAAATATTTATGAGAGGAGAAGTTATTTCATGCGTATAATTGTGATTTCCGATACCCATGGCAGGGAGTACCGTGTCAGGGATATAATCGAAAGTCAGCCCGAAGCCTCGGCTCTTATTTGCCTTGGCGACGGGGTGGAAAAGGTCCACGATATAATGTTAGAATACCCTGAGGTAAAGTTTTTTGCAGTCAGGGGAAATTGTGACCTTACCTCCTCAAAAAGGGATTTCGATATAATAAAGCTCGGTGGCAAGGAGATACTTATCGCCCATGGTCATACCTACGGAGTAAAGTTCGGGCTTGAAAGCTTTATCTCCACCGCTAAAAATTTGGGGGTGGACATGGCACTTTACGGTCATACCCACATAGCCGACAAGACCTATCTTGATGGGCTGTATATCATCAATCCAGGCTCGGTGGGAAAGGGCGACCCAAAAAAATCTTACGCCACTATAGACATAGTAGAGGGGCAAATCTTTCCTAATATAATAAATATTTAACCTATACAATATATGTATCAATTCTGAATCTTGACACCCGAAAGGAAATTTCAATATGAAGTTACTTATAATCGACGGAAACAGCCTTATTAACCGTGCGTTCTACGGCATAAAACTGCTCACAACAAAGTCGGGGCAGTTCACCAACGGAATCTACGGTTTTATAAACATGCTCAATAAAATTATGGCAGAGGAAAATCCTGAGGGTGTTGCCGTGGCTTTCGATTTGAGAAAGCCCACCTTCCGCCACAAGATGTATGCCGAATACAAGGCAGGGCGTAAAGGTATGCCCGATGAACTGGCAAGTCAGATGCCGATTCTTAAAAACTGGCTCGAGCTTATGGGCTATAAGGTTTTGGAAAAAGAGGGCTATGAGGCAGACGATATTTTAGGCACTCTGTCCTTGGCTTGTGAAAAAAGCGGTAATGAATGTATAATAGCAACGGGTGACCGTGACGCTTTACAGCTGGTGTCGGAAAAGGTAACTGTGCTTAATACTGTTACCAAAATGGGCAGACCCGAAATTATACGCTATGATACTGCCGCCGTAAGGGAAAAATACGGGGTCGACCCAAAGGCACTTATAGATATTAAGGCTTTGCAGGGCGACAGCTCAGACAATATCCCAGGTGTTGCCGGTGTTGGTGAGAAAACCGCTTGTAGCCTTATAGCGGAATACGGTAGCATTGATTATATTTACGAACACATAGAGGAATTGGAAATCAAAGAGGGTGTCCGCCAAAAGCTTATTGCCGATAAGGACTCGGCATACTTAAGCCGTGAGCTTGGTACTATATGCCGCGAGGTGCCGATTTCTACTAAGTTAGAGGACTATAAATTCGACGAGCGAGACACTTCCGCTGTGGTGGCTCTCATGGCAGAGCTGGAGCTTTTTTCAATCATTGAAAAAATGGGTCTCAGCGTGGGTGATGCCGCAAAATCTCCAGAGGTGAAAAAGGCTCAGTATACCGTTGCCACAGGGGAAATCCCAGAGGCAGAGGAATATCATATATATTTCGACTATGGTGCCGAATCCGCCGCGATAGCCGTAGGAAATCAGCTTTATTCGGTATCAATGACCGATGACCGATTTATAGAAATTTTAAAAGGCGAAGCCCCCAAAAACATCTACGACGTAAAGTTGGCTCACCGCTTCTATCTGAAACAGGGCATAGAAATCAATAATGTCAGCTTCGATTGCATGTTGGCGGGATATCTTTTGAGCCCCGCCTCATCGGGCTATGAGCTGGAGCGTCTTTCGGGTGAATACGGAGCCGATGTTCCAGAGGTGGATGCCGATTCCGAAAGTCTTAAATCTGCCGCGCTTTTAAGGGAGACCGCATTAGTTATGAGGTCGGAGATTGATAAAAAAGAACTTTACGACCTGCTCGAAGACATCGAACTGCCCTTGGCGGAGGTTTTGGCTTCAATGGAAAACCACGGCTTCCTCATAGACAGCGAGGGCATTGCCGAAATGGGAAAAAGACTGGCTTTAGAATTGCAAAATCTTGAAAGTCAGATATACCTGCTGTCGGGTGGCGAGTTCAATATCAACTCCCCGAAACAGCTGGGTGAGGTGCTTTTTGAAAGACTGGGGCTACCCGCCAAGAAAAAGACAAAAAGCGGCTATTCCACCAATGCCGAGGTGCTGGAATCCCTTTATGAATATCACCCTGTTATAGGTCTTATCCTTGAATACAGAAAGCTTTCTAAACTCAAATCTACCTATTGCGACGGGCTTATCGCCTGTGCAGACGAGGGCGGTACAATTCATTCCACCCTTAATCAGACCGAGACGAGAACAGGGCGAATCAGCTCCACCGAGCCTAATCTTCAGAATATCCCTGTGAGAACTCCCGAGGGCAAAGAGCTGAGAAAATTCTTTAAAGCCCATGAGGGAAATCTCCTCATAGATGCCGACTATAGCCAGATCGAGCTGAGGGTTTTGGCTCACATGGCGGACGACCCCCGTATGTGCGAGGCTTTCCGCGAGGGTGTGGATATCCACACCGTCACCGCTTCAGAGGTTTTCGGTATGCCCGAAGCAATGGTGACTCCCTTAATGCGTAGCAGAGCAAAGGCGGTTAACTTTGGCATAGTATATGGAATTGGAGCATTTTCCCTTTCCAAGGATATAGGAGTCACACGAAAGGAAGCCGACGCTTATATCAAGGGCTATCTCAGCACCTACAGCGGTGTTGCGGATTTCATGACCCGCACTGTAACGGAAGCAAAGCAACAGGGCTTTGTTACCACCATGTACGGTCGCCGTCGCTATATGCCTGAGCTCACCGCCACCAATGCTATGATACGGGCGGCGGGAGAGAGAATAGCCCGAAACATGCCAATTCAGGGCACAGCGGCTGATATTATAAAAATCGCCATGGTCAGGGTATATAACCGACTTAAAAAGGAAATACCCGAAGCTCGACTTATAATGCAGATACACGATGAACTGATTGTGGAGGCACCCCAAAATGTGGCGGACAAAGCCGCGGAAATTCTCCGCGAGGAAATGCAGAATTCCGCCACTCTCAGCGTTCCGCTGATTGCCGACACAGGAAAGGGCAGGACTTGGTATGATGCAAAAGGATGATCTGATTGTTCGCGAGGGCGGGGTTGCCGATGCCGAGAGTATTGCCGAAATAGAAAAGGTCTGCTTCGCTCATCCTTGGACCCGCGAGGGAATAGAGGAGGGATTCGGAAATTTCACTCATTATTTCGTGGCTGAAACAGGTGATGAAATAGTGGGTTATTGCGGAATCCAAACCCTGTCGGGCGAGGGATATATCACCAATGTTGCGGTTCTTCCCTCCCACAGGGGCAAGGGAATTGCCTCGGCAATAATCGAAAGCCTTTTGGATTTTTCCGAGGAAAAGAAACTGGAATTTGTCACCCTCGAAGTGAGGGAGAGTAATCTTCCAGCCATTAGGCTGTATGAAAAAATGGGCTTTGGGGCTGTGGGTAAGCGACCGAGATTTTACCGCGACCCTCTGGAAGATGCCCTGCTCATGACTAAATTTTTTAACCGATAAGAGGAATAGATTTATGTATATTTTAGCAATAGAATCCTCCTGTGACGAAACCTCCGCCGCCGTTTGCCGTGGCAGAGAGGTGCTGTCCAACGTGGTGGCAACCCAGATTGCAGAACACGCTTTATATGGCGGCGTTGTGCCCGAAATTGCCTCCCGACGCCACTTAGAAGCCATTTCGGCGGTGACCGACAAGGCCGTTTCCGATGCAGGAATCACATATAAGGACATCGACGCTGTGGCGGTGACCTTTGCCCCAGGCCTTATAGGCGCACTACTTGTGGGAGTTAACTTTGCCAAGGGACTTGCGAAAAGCCTCTCGGTGCCGCTGATACCCGTCCACCACTTAAGAAGCCATGTAGCCGCAAGTTACATTACCCATGAGGAGTTGGAGCCTCCCTTTTTGTGTCTGCTTGTTTCGGGTGGCAACAGCCATATTATAAATGTAACCGACTATTGTGAATTCGGGGTCATCGGCAGAACCCGTGACGATGCGGCGGGAGAATGCTTTGACAAAACCGCCCGTGCTTTAGGGCTCTCCTATCCAGGCGGAGTGAAGTTAGACGAACTGGCAGAGACGGGAAATAAAGATACATATAAGCTTCCGTGGCCCAAGGTTGACGGCTGTCCTTATGATTTTAGCTTTTCGGGACTTAAAACCGCCGTGGTAAACCTTGTGCATAATGCAGGTCAAAAGGGCGAGAAAATTTCGGCTCCCGACCTTGCCGCCGCTGTGCGTTCAAGAGTTTGCGATATCGCCATACACAATACTTTCCTTGCCGCCGAAACCACAGGCGCAAAAGAAATCGTGTTGGCGGGTGGTGTTTCGGCAAATCGTGAGCTAAGGCGAAGAATGGAAGAGGAATGTAAAAAGCGGAATTTAAAGCTCTACGTTCCCGAACTGAAATATTGCGGAGACAATGCCGCCATGGTGGGAGTTCAGGCATACTATGAATATAAAAACGGCAACACTTCCGACATGTCCCTCAACGCCACCGCAACTCTGCCGATAGATTACAGATGATAAATATAGCAAAAGAGCCTTTAAATCAGCCACGTGTGTGGCGGTTAAAGGCTCTTTTTCTGTATAAAATGTTAAATAAATTTAATATTAATACTGAGACAATTTACCGAAGCTTAACGTGAGTGTGATTTTGTATTTAACCCGAGGGCAGTATTATTAAGACAGTCCTGAGGATAAATACAAAAATTAAAGGAGTAAAAAAGATGAAAAGAGTAATGTCATTAGTATTAGGAATTGCCACGGCTGTAACTTGTTTTGCAGGCTGTGGCGGGGGAATGGGAACTTCAATCACGGTGCTGTCCCGCGAGGAGGGGTCGGGCACCCGCGGAGCATTTGTGGAGCTCTTTCAGGTAGAGGAAGAAATTAAAGGCGAGACGGTGGATAATATCACAGCAATGGCGGAAATAACAAATTCCACCTCGGTTATGCTAACCACCGTAAAGGGTAACAAATCAGCCATCGGATATGTTTCTCTGGGTTCCCTCAACGACACTGTGAAAGCGGTCAAAATTGACGGCGCAGAGCCCACAACCGCCAATATTAAAAACGGAAGCTACAAGGTAAGCCGTCCATTTAACATTGTGACAAAGGGTGAGTTACCGAAAGAGGCGACAGATTTCATAGATTTCATAATGAGCGCCGAGGGTCAGGCTGTTGTTGAGGATGCGGGTTATATCAGTGAGGGAAATCTTGGCAACTACGTAGCAACAGGCACTTCGGGTACCGTTAAGGTGGGAGGATCCTCCTCGGTATCCCCCGTTATGCAAAAGCTGAAAGAGGCTTATGAAAAGCTCAATCCCAACATTTCTGTTGAAATTCAGGAAAGCGACTCCACCACAGGCATCAACGGAGTGGTAGAGGGTAGCTTTGATATTGGTTTGGCATCACGCGAATTAAAGGCGGAAGAAGAGGGAAAGGGTCTGGAGACAACCGCCATTGCCATAGACGGAATCGCGGTTATAGTGAACCACGAAAACGAGATAGACGGGCTTACTTCAGAGCAGGTCAGGTCGGTTTATCTGGGAGACACTTCTGACTGGGCGGAGTTGAAGAAATGAAAAGCCATGCATTAAAAAGATTGCAATTTGGAGAAAAGGGCGCCAAGCTTTTGTTTTTGATATCAGCCACGGTGTCTATAGTGGCGGTTGTGTTTATCTGCCTGTTTCTCTTTGCGGGTGGGTTGCCCGCCATATTTAAAATCGGGGTAGATGAATTTTTGGGCGGTATTAGGTGGCGCCCTTTAAGGGAGCTGTTCGGCATACTCCCAATGATTGTGGGCAGTATTTATGTCACGGCAGGAGCAATAATAATCGGTGTTCCCATAGGGCTTTTGTGCGCTGTATTTATGGCGCGATTCTGCCCCAAAGGATTATATAGAATGTTGAAACCAACGGTAAATCTGTTGGCAGGTATCCCCTCGGTGGTCTATGGATTTTTCGGTCTCACCGTAATCGTACCTCTTATACAGACTCTTTTCGGAGGAAGCGGAAAGGGAGTTGCCACCGCATCCATAGTTTTGGGAATAATGATACTCCCCACAATTATAAGCGTTTCTGAGGATGCCCTGAGGGCTGTGCCTGAGACCTACTATGCGGGAGCATTGGCTTTGGGGGCTACCCACGAAAGAAGTGTTTTTTGCACCCAGCTTCCCGCCGCAAAGTCGGGGGTCACTGCAGGGGTGATATTAGGAGTGGGCAGAGCCATAGGCGAGGCGTTGGCCGTCAGCATGGTGGCGGGTAATCAGGCGGTGATACCCACAGGAATTTTTAGCGGTGTGCGAACCCTCACCTCCAACATTGTGCTGGAGATGGGCTATGCCGCGGGACTTCACCGCGAGGCGTTGATTGCCACAGGGGTAGTTCTTTTTGTGTTTATCCTTATTATAAATCTCTGCTTTTCACTGCTGAAAAAGGGGGATAAAAAATGAATTTGAGACAATATCGTAAGCATCCTTTTGCCCTTTTTTTACGACTTCTTGTATATATCTCGGCGGCGGTGACCGTGCTGACAGCCCTTTTGATTGTTGGCTATGTGCTGTTTCGGGGCATTCCCCACATAAAGCCCTCCCTTTTTTCCTGGGAATACAATTCCGAAAATGTATCCATGCTCCCCGCCATTATAAACACCCTTATGATAACGGCTCTTACCCTTGTAATAGCGGTGCCTGTAGGTGTTTTCTCGGCAATCTATATGGTGGAATATGCAAAGCGGGGAAATAAATTCGTAAAAATAGTCCGCACCACCACCGAAACCCTGTCGGGTATACCCTCGATAGTCTACGGACTTTTTGGATTTCTCATGTTTGTAGGCACCTTGAATTTTGGATACTCAATCCTTTCGGGCGCCCTCACTCTTGCAATCATGGTTTTGCCAACCGTTATGCGCACCACAGAGGAAGCACTTTTAGCGGTGCCCGATTCCTACCGCGAGGGATCGCTGGGTCTCGGTGCGGGAAATCTTCGCACAATCTTTCGGGTGATATTACCCACCGCAAAGGTTGGAATACTTTCGGGAATAATTTTAAGTATAGGCAGAATTGTTGGGGAAACCGCGGCGCTCATATATACTGCAGGAACTATAGCGGGGATACCAAAGAGCATAATGTCGTCGGGCAGAACCCTTTCGGTGCACATGTATTCCCTCTTGTCTGAAGCACTTTATACCGATGAAGCATATGCCACGGCGGTGGTGCTGCTGGTGATTGTGGTAATAATCAACGGAATCTCCGAATTAATTTCCCGAAGAAAGGAAAAATGAAATGGCAAAAATTAAAATAGAAAATCTCAACTTGTATTACGGCGATTTTCATGCCCTTAAAAATATAAACATGGAGCTTCCCGAAAGGGAGATAACTGCCTTTATCGGCCCATCGGGTTGCGGAAAATCCACTCTGCTAAAGTCCCTCAACCGCATGAACGATTTGGTGGAGGGTTGCAGAATCACAGGCAACATCACTTTAGACGGCGAGAATATCTATGAAACCCCCGATGTCTATGGGCTTCGCCGTCGGGTTGGTATGGTGTTTCAGAAGCCTAACCCCTTTCCCATGTCTATTTACGACAACATAGCCTACGGCCCGCGCACACACTGTATACGCTCCAAGGCTCAGCTTGATGGTATAGTGGAGGAGGCTTTGAGGAGCGCCGCAATATGGGAGGAGACTAAAGATATACTTAAAAGAAGCGCCTTGGCACTTTCAGGCGGTCAACAGCAAAGGCTATGCATTGCCCGTGCTCTGGCGGTGAAGCCTGAGGTTTTGCTCATGGACGAGCCCACCTCGGCACTGGACCCAATCTCTACCTCCAAAATCGAGGGTTTGGTGAGCAGACTAAAAAAGGATTATACCATTATTATGGTTACCCACAATATGCAACAAGCTGTGCGAATTTCGGACAATACGGCATTTTTCCTTTTAGGTGAGGCGGTGGAGTTCGGCAAGACCGAAAGGGTATTCTCCAATCCCGCCGACAAGCGCACTGAAGATTATATAACAGGGAGGTTTGGATGATGAGAACAAGATTTGATGAACAACTGAGCGAACTCCATGAAAAGGTAATAACTATGGGCGCTCTTTGTGAAAATGTTATTTCTCTGGGCGTTAAGGTTTTGCTGGAGGACAACAAGGAGCTTATCCGCGAGGTCATGTCGGCAGACTCCAAAATCGATGCCATGGAAAGGGAGATAGAGGCTCTATGTATGAGGATGCTTCTGCAGTGGCACCCTGTGGCAAGGGATTTAAAGGTGGTATCCTCTGCCCTTAAAATGATTTCGGATATGGAAAGAATCGGCGACCAGGCGGCGGACATTACTGAAATCACCGCCACAATAAAGAGCGACAGCCGACGGCTTATCCGCAAGGGTCATATCGGCGAAATGGCAAGAACCACAATCAAAATGGTCACCGACAGCGTGGAGGCTTATGTTAATTCCAATGAGGAGTTGGCGCACAAGGTGTATAGCCTCGACGACGAGGTGGATAAGCTTTTTGACGAGGTAAAACGGGAACTGATAAACACCGTTGCCCATGAAAAAAGTGAGGCTTGTCTTGACCTTCTGCTGGTTGCAAAATATCTTGAGAGAATTGGTGACCATGCGGAAAATATCGCAGGTTGGGCGCTTCATTCCATGGGAATAGACGCGGAAATTTAAAAGGTATTGTAAAACCCCATTTAATTGTGGTATAATTAGGCTGTGATTTATGGCGGAGAGAGTTCCGCCGAGGAGTATTGAATATGAAAAGTTTAGAAACCACAATTAAAAGGGTCGCCCTTATAAACGATATGTCCTGCTTTGGTAAGTGCAGTCTCACGGTGTCGGTGCCGATAATCTCTGCATTCGGCTGTGAAACTGTGCCGCTCCCCACCGCCCTGCTCTCCACCCACACAGGGGAATTCAGAAACTACACCAAGCTGGACCTCTCGGAGGAAATGAAAAAAATCATTGCCCATTGGGAGGAGATGGAGTTAGGGTTTGACTGCATTTATACGGGGTATTTTTGCGATATAGAGCAGATTGATTTAACAATAGATTTTATAAAGCGATTCAGAGGTGAAAACACCGTCGTGATTGTAGACCCTGTGATGGGTGACAACGGCAGTCTTTACGATGGCTTCACTCAGGAGTTCGCAGATAAAATGAGAGAACTCACGGAATATGCCGACGTAATAACACCAAACCTCACCGAGGCGGCAATTTTGGCTCGTTTGCCCTTTAAAACATCCCCCGAAGAAATTGCCGACGCTCTGGATGTCAAACATATTGCTATCACAGGGGTGAAGTGTGGCGGAGAAATCGGCTATCTTATAAAGACCGAGCAGGAAAAATTTCGGGTCATGGCGCCAATAGTGGATTGCCCTTTGCACGGTAGCGGTGATGTTTTCACCTCAGCCCTTTGCGGAGAGCTTATGAACAAAACCGATTTCAGCGCATCCGCTCAGTCGGCGGCGGAATTCTGCGACGAATGTATCCGCGACACCGCCCCTCTGCAACCCCGCCATTGGTACGGAATTATGTTCGAGGAAGCCATGAAGCGAAGGCATAAACCATGGTAAAGCTCTTGAAAACACCTATTCTGGGTGTTTTCTTTTTTAATTAATATATGTAAACAACAATTTTTTCTTGATTATTGTCGCAAAAACTGTTATATTAAAGTTATGATGGCGGAGTGGGTCATCGTACACACGATAAAAAGGATAAGGAGTTTTAATGGAATGCAGATTTTAGAATCCGTTTTAATGCTCACCTTAGGACTTGTCTTCTTTCTCTACGGAATGACTGTAATGTCCTCAAACCTTGAAAAGTTGGCTGGCGGTAAGCTGGAAAATGCCCTAAAAAAAGCAACTGCCAATCCTTTTGTAAGCCTAATGCTGGGCGCGGGTATCACTATCGCCATACAGTCCTCCTCCGCCACCACGGTTATGCTGGTAGGACTTGTTAACTCAGGCATCATGAAGTTTTCCCAGACCTGGTATGTTATCTTCGGCGCGAATATTGGTACCACCCTCACCGCCTGGATATTGGCGCTTTCGGGTCTCGACGGCAATGACAACATAATCCTCACCATGATGAAACCCGAAAACTTTTCCCCCGTTTTAGCCCTTATCGGAATACTCATGCTCATGGGCTCTAAGGTGGATAGGAAAAAGAGTATCGGCACAATCCTCATCGGCTTCGCTGTGCTGATGTACGGCATGGAGTTCATGAAAGATGCAGTAGCTCCCCTCACCGAAATGGAGGGTTTCGGCGAATTGCTGGTTAAATTCAATAACCCCATAGTAGGCGTTGTTGTGGGCTCTCTTTTCACCGCCCTTATCCAAAGCTCTGCCGCCTCGGTTGGTATTTTACAGGCACTTGCCATGAGCGGTGGAATCAGCTATGCAATGGCAATCCCCATCATAATGGGTCAGAACATCGGTACCTGTATCACCTCTATAATTTCCTGTATCGGCACTAATGCAAATGCAAAACGTGTTGCGGCAATCCACCTTTCGGTAAACCTTATCGGCACTGTGATATTGCTGGGCATATATTCGGCTCTTAATTCCGTATTCAACTTTGCTTTCTCATCTATGGATATCGACGGTTGGGGAATTTCCTTGGTACATACTATATTCAATGTTGCCATAACCATAATTCTTGCGCCTCTCGGCAGATTCATTCTCACAGCGGTTGAGAAGATTATCAAGGATGATAAAAAGACCGATGCTCAGGATAAATACGCCTTCACTCTTGACGAGCGTCTTCTTCGTTCTCCCTCTGTTGCAATCGGAGAGTGCGCAAACTTTACCGTTACCATGTCTAAGGTTTCCCATAAAACCCTCGCTTCTGCAATGTCTTTGCTTGACGGCAATTATAACGAGCAGATTGTCAACGAGGTTTTGGAAAACGAGGAACGTCTCGATAACTTAGAGGACAATTTAGGAAGCTATCTTGTTAAGCTTTCGGCTCAGGCGCTTTCCACCCCCGATAGCCGTAAGATTTCCAAAATGCTTCATACCATCGGCGACTTCGAGCGCTTGGGCGACCATGCAGTTAACCTTATGAAGACCGCAAAAGAAATCCACACCAAGGGTGTTACTTTCTCCAAGGAAGCCACCCGTGAGCTTGAGGTATTGAAATCTGCCGTTAAAGAAATTCTCGACATCACAATGACCGCTTTCGCTGAAAACGATGTTAACTTGGCAACAAAGGTTGAGCCTTTGGAACAGGTTATAGACGGACTTGCCGCCAAAATTAAGAACAACCATATCGAGCGTCTGCAGACAGGCGAATGCACCATCGAGTTGGGCTTCATTCTTTCCGACCTGCTTAATAACTACACCCGTATTTCCGACCATTGCTCCAATATTGCCGTTGCGGTAATCGAGCTTATCCATGGCTCCTTTGATACCCATAAGTATCTCACCGAGGTTAAATACGGTGGCGCCGAATTCGGCGAGAATTATAAGGAATATAAATTCAAATATAATCTTGGTTAATGAAAATACAAATAATATATAATAAAGCAGGAGATGGTTTGTTCGCCGTCTCCTGCTTTATCTTTTGATGCAATCATTACCTCGTGGTAGGAGCCGTAGGCTTTAAATAAAAAATTTTTTTAAATCAAAAGGCATATTTGTCATCAACAAAGCCTATAAAATTTAGCGAACATCCACAAAAAATGCAACTTAATTTGACCAAGGCCCAGCCACAAGTCAAATTAAATGACAATACAAAATCGAAAAACACAAAATGGTATTATAAGGTACAAAAAACTTGCAGTCGTGGGAACGCTGTGATATATTTAACATGTATCAATACCCCCAGAGGAGAATTTGTCCATTTGGAAGTTCTTTTCTGAGAAAATTAAAAGGAGATGTTTTAGCGTGAAAAAAACCAAAAGACTTTTGGCAGTAGTCCTCAGCGTTATAATGGCAATCAGCTGTTTCGCAGTTGTTCCCGTTATGGCAGAAGACCTGTCAACCCTCCCCACCTACGACGGTGTAACAGGTGTAACCTTAGTTAATCAGAAGCTTAACTCTAACTATGATAAGCTTACTGAGAACAATAACTTTGCAAACCTGGCAGATCGTATCGAGGTGAGTGTGCCCGAAAAATATGGCTCAGCCACCGACAACACCTTGCAGATGTCAGATATGGACACTGCGTTCTTGACTGAGAAAATTGGCACAAAATCCAACTTGATGAACACCACAAACACCAAGTATCAGTTCTATTCTCAAAGAGAGGGTGAAGCTTGGAATCAGCCTTCAGGCGATGCTCTCACAGGTATGTTTGACGGCGTAATTAAAGATTCTGCCAACCCAAACACAATTGGTTGGACCAACAGTAACGCTGGTGGTCTTGTAAACAACGGCTATGTTAGCGCAGTCGACGAAGCTAACTATAAATACGGTAGCGAACGTGTTGCAGAGGGCAAATATGATATGCGCTTTAAGACCGACATGGGCGGTACATACATTTTGGATAACTTCTATATGTTTTCCGAAGTTCGTTATGACTATGCACCTATCACATACAAGGTGTTCGTAAGCGACAGCGAGACCGACCTTTACGAGAAAGAAAACGAAGTTTTCTACTTTGATGCCCATAATATTCCCCAAACTTTTGGCAACTCTGTAAGCTTTAACAGCGCGTATACCAACGATCTTGCAACAACAAAAGATTTGCGCTCTGAGGGTCAGTTCCTTACCTTTGGCGGCGAAACCAAACCCACAGGTAGATACATCGGTATAATTGTATACGATGCAAGCTGGCATACCAATCAGATGTTGGCTTACTATGAAATAGGTGCTCTCGGCACTTTGGACTTCAAGCTTATCCAACCCACCGACGCCGCATCCAACGGCCGTGTGGACTGGTCAAGAAAATCAGGTTGGCTTTCTGTAGGATCTGATTATAAAGGCGTTACCGTTCAGGTAGATGACATCTACGAAAGCGCTCTTAGCACATTCGGCACCAACAAAATCACCAACGTAGAGATTAAAGACTCCAGTGGTGCCACCAAGGCTGTTACTCTTGCAGATGTTACCGACGGCAAAATCTATGATAACGGTGTAAATGGTTCAAACTTCTCAGCCGCGGGGTTAACCTTCCCCACCCGCCCCGCTACTACTACAGCTGGTGTCGGCGCTGCCCGTCTTGCTGACGGCACCTACGATGCCACCATCACCCTTACATTAAAGAACAAAACCATAATCGATACCCTTTACAACTTCGCTCACCCTGGCACAAACCTTGCTTGGTGTACCTACGAAGTCTATGTAGGCAACGATGAAGCTAACCTTTATAACGACGAAAACAGGGTTGCATATTTCGATTACTACGATGGATACAGACAGGGCGCGTCAACTTCTCTCAACGGTACTAATACTGCTGTTAGCAGTGATGCCACTGCTCGCCGTTCTGAGGGTCAGGTTTGGAAGTTCACAGGCGAAAAGCCCGTTGGCTCCTATGTTGGTTATAAGTTATATTATGCAGAGACTAGTACTAGCGGACGTATCGATATCTACGACTTAGGCGTTTTCGGTGCAGACCAGATTACCCACCTCGACACCACCTCTGCAACCGGCACCAAAACTTACGATGAAAAGTTGGCTAAGACAACTATTGACTTAGCAAACGAATACACTGCAAACATTCAGCTTTCCAATATGGTCGGCTCTGCTCTTGGAGCTAAGGTTGCTAGCGACACAAATGCTATTAAAGCATTGAAAATCAAGCAATACACAGAAAAAGATTATACTAATGTTGTAGGAGACACATTTACCAAACTTACCGATATGAAGTATTATTCCTACGACGACAACGGAAATGCTGGTACCTCTTGGGGTTCTGACTCTGTACTTCCTAAAGGATATGAAAAGAATTATAATGCCGAAGGTGTTGCAGATACCGCAATACGATATAGCGCAGATCGTGTAGCAAAAGACCGCTATGACTATCTTTTAACCGCAGACCTTGGCACAAAGACTAAGCTTGAGAAATTCATGCTCGTAGGCGGTCCTAACCAGTTGGCATCTTACTGTACATACGCAGTTTATGTTTCCAACGACGAAGCAACCCTTTACGATGCAGGTAATCAGGTATTCTTCTTTGATGCATTTAATGGCTATAGCCTAGACGGTTCCTACAGATTCAATGGTAAACACGGTTCATCTGTTGCTACTGATAGAGGTAGTGAAGCTCAGTATCTTGAGTTCACAGGCGATAATCTTCCCGAAGGCAGATATGTTGGTATAAAGATGTATGATGCTTATACCAACACAAACGGCGCTGGCAGAGCATATCTCTATGATGTTTTCGTTAGCGGTGACGCTCATGTTCACACAGAGGAAACCATTCCTGGCAAAGAAGCAACCTGTACAGAAGCAGGTCTCACCGAGGGTGTTAAGTGTTCTGATTGTGGTGAAATCCTCACCGCTCAGGTAGAAATCCCTGCTGAAGGTCATACTTGGAATATAGACGAAGAATATACAGCAAGACACTGTACCGTATGTTCAGCAGTGACTGTAGTTTTCGTAGATAAAGTTAATAATCCTGTTTACGAAGCAATTGTAGCAAGCGGTTCATTTATTTCCGACGAGGATCTCGCAGCTGCTGAAGCCGCTCTTCCCACTGTCTATGGCTATAAGTTCTCCAAATGGGATGATGATCTTACAACAGAAATCATAGCAGAGACCACCTTAATGGCAACCTATAAAAAGATTGATGACGGAAGCTTCACCTACAATGTTACCATTGATTACATCAAGGAAGGCGAAGAACCCTATTCCGCACAGCTTCCTTTCGATACCAAGGTAATCGGTACAGATCTTATTGCTGACTACTGGACCTTGGGCGGCGAAGTATTCGCAACCGGAACCTCCTTTACTGCATACGTAGCAGGTGACATGGACTTTGTTGCATGTCGTGGCGAGGTTACCGAGCCCAACGTTACCGTTGTAAACGGTGTTGCAGTTGAAAAAACTGATAGCAACAGCTATGTAACCTTTGCTCATGTTAACACAGCTGGTAAGACCATTCAGGAAATTGGCTTCATCTATACCACATGGACTACCTACGACGCAGTTACCGAAGGTGGCCAGTATGAAGATAAGTTCACAATGGATGATATCACTGCAGCTGGTAGAAAGTATGATAAGGGCACACCTGACGTTGTTGGCGCTGATTTCATGATTGAATACTATGGCATCCAGAACGAAGCAGAAACCATGCGTTATGCCCGTGCATACGTTATCTTTGAAGGCGACGAGAATGTATACTACAGCAACAACATTATTTCTCAGCTCTTCAATGAAGGCAAAGTAGCCCAACAGTAAGAAAGGAGTAGATATATAATGAAAAAGAATTATTTTGCTCCTAAGGCTAAGATTATCGATACTCTGTGTGATGAGTATTGCGCAGGAGAGAGCATTTCCGCAGGCGTAGTAACTGACGTAGACTACACCGACGGCTATGTTACCGGTACCACAGGTACTGCAGATAAGCTCGGCTACGAATATTAAAAAATAGGGGTAACTTCCCTTAGCAAAAAAACAGCACCCTGTGGGGTGCTGTTTTTTCATCTATAATATTAAGTTATTCGAAAATAACACTTGCAAAAGTAATATATATATGTTATAATACGATATGTAAGAATATTGACTTAAAGGAGAGTGGGGCGACCCACTCTCTTAGTTTTGTGAAAGCAAAGATGGAAAGCCAACCGCGGATAATCCGAAGCTGATTCCTGCGGTTACTTGAAAGGAGAATGAATGTATGGCAGCAAAAAACACGGCAGACCGTGTGGCAGAGCTTGTGCGACCCGCTGTTGAAGCCTTGGGTCTGGAGCTTTGGGATGTTCGCTTTCTCAAGGAGGGTGCCTCTTGGTATCTGAGGGTTTATATTGATAGCGAAAACGGCATAGATATTAATAACTGCACCGACGTTTCCCACGCTATTGACCCCATCATCGACGAGGCAGACCCCATCAGTCAGGCATATTATTTAGAGGTTTGCTCACCTGGACTTAACCGTGAGCTTAAAACCGACCGCCATTTTAAGGCAATGCAGGGCAGAGAGGTTTTGGTCCACACAATTCGTCCTCTTGAAGACGGTAAAAGGGATATTACAGGTGTCTTAAAAGAGCGCAATTCCGACAATGTCGTGGTTATCGCCGACGGCGGAGAAATCGAAATTGCCCGAAGCAATATTTCTAAAGTATCGCTTGATGACGATAAATTTTAAATAGTTTTAAATTACAATTAAATATAAAACCGTAGTGGTTTTCCGCTACACCCAAAAACGGAGGAATTGAGAAAAATGAGTGCAAAGAAGAATTCAAAGGTAACCGCAGAAATCATCGCCGCCATAAAGTTTATGGCTGATGAAAAGGGCATCGAGGCTCAGGTACTTGCTGAGAAAATCGGCGCCGCTATCGCCACCTCTTGCAAAAAGACCTACGGTGGCAATGAAATCACTGCTTTTGAGGCAGACATGGATAAAGACATCTTCCGCGTATTTATCCGCAAGAATGTTGTTGAGGAAATAGAAAATGAATACACCGATATTCTTTTAGACGATGCCAAGAAATACAACAAAAAGGCTGAGGTTGGCGGAATTGTTGAAATCGACCTCGACACCAAGAATTTTGGCAGAATTATTGCCCAGTCTGCAAAGAATGTTATCCATCAGGGCATAAGAGAGGCAGAACACGGCAAAATACTCAGTGAGTTCCAAAGCAAAACTAAGGAAATCGTCACCGCCGTTGTTCATAGAATAGACCCCAAAACCGGCAACGCCACCATCACCATCAACGGAAGCGAAGCTGTACTCCTCAAAAAGGAGCAGGTGCCCGATGAAATAATCCGCGAGGGCGACCACGTTAAGGTTTACATTGTGGACGTTCGCTCCACCGAAAAGGGTCCCAAGGTTATGATTTCCCGCACCCACCCAGGTCTCGTTACCCGTCTTTTCGAGTCTGAAGTACCCGAAATCTACGACGGCATAATTGAAATTAAATCTGTTTCCCGTCAGGCAGGTTCCCGCACAAAGATGGCTGTATATTCCAAGGACGAAAGCATCGACCCAATCGGCTCTTGTATCGGTCAGCGCGGTATCCGTGTTAACAGCATTGTTGAAGAGCTGGGTGGAGAAAAGATTGACATTGTTAAATATTCAGAAAATCCTGTGGAATTCATCACAGAGGCACTTTCTCCCTCAAAGGTTGTAAGTGTTGAAATCATCGACGAAGAGGCTAAGTCCTGTAGAGTAACCGTTCCCGATTCTCAGTTGTCCTTGGCTATCGGCAACAAGGGTCAGAACGTTCGCCTTGCCGCGAAACTCACAGGCTGGAAGATAGACATTCGTCCTGAAAGCGGCTTCTTTGGAGAGGGCGAGGACGAATAAAACAATCCGAATTTCGGGGAAGGAGTAAAACCGTGCAAAAGCCAAAGAAAATTCCCATGCGCATGTGTTGCGGATGTGGAGAAATGTATGAAAAGCGTCAGCTTGTAAGGGTTGTTCGCTCACCCGAGGGCGAGGTTTCCTTAGACCTCACGGGTAAGGCTGCGGGCAGAGGGGCATATATATGCAGGTCTGCCGAGTGCCTTAAAAAGGCAATCAAGTCGGGGAGAATTTCCCGAACTCTGCAGGTGAACATTCCCGAAGAGATATATTCCCGTATGGAGGAGCAGATAGAGGGTAATGGATAAGTTTTTATCAATGCTTGGCATCTGCAGAAAAGCGGGTAGGATGTGCATTGGCGCCAGCGATACCGCCGAAGCGGTCCGCCGCAATAAAGCCATACTTATTTATATAGCCTCGGATTTATCGCAGAAAACCGAGAAAGAGCTGAGATTCGTCGTGGGTGACAAACCAATAGAGGTTGTCCGCACCAGATACGATATGGCGACCTTGTCTCAGGCAATAGGCATCAAAACAGGTGTTATTGCGGTGCTCGACCAAGGCTTCGCAGAGGCTCTAACAATTAAATATCAGGGGGAAAATTAATATGACAATAAAATATCGTGTTCATGAGGTAGCTAAGGATTTCGAAAAATCCAGCGAGGATATTCTGAACATTTTAAACACCTACACAGAGGGTGAAAAGAAAAAGATGTCGGCGCTGGAGGAATCTGACCTTGACATCATTTTCGACAAATTAACACAGGATACTGCAGTTAAAAGTTTTAAGGCATATTTCGACGAGGGCGCCAAGAAAAAGGCTCAAAAGACAGCTGAGGAGCCCAAAAAAGAGGTTAAGAAAACCGACGACCGCAAGGCGGCTCAGGAGCTTATTGCTCAGCAGCTTTTAGAGGCTGCCGCCGCGGCTCAGAAGGCTGAAAAGGAAACAAAAAAGGCAGAGCCTAAAAAGGACACTGCAAAGAAAGCCGAGCCCAAAAAGGCAGAAAAGAAAGCCGAGCCTAAAAAGACCGAGGAGAAGAAATCAAAAGATGTTCCAATGCCTCAGCAGAATCTCCATCCCTTTAAGGCTAAGGAGAAGAAGCAGCCCGGTGAGGCTCCTAACCGCGGTCCTGCCGAAATTCGTAAAATCGACACCCGTACTGTTAATGTTAACATTGATAAATATAACGAGAAGTACGAGAACATTGCTCCTGCAAACTCCTTTAAGGACAACATGCAGCGCAAACAGAAGATAAAGCAGAAGTCTAAGGACTATAGCCGTCCCAAGGGCGCAAAGAGGGAGAGCGAAGCAGATAAGCTCCGCCGTCTCCAGCTGGAAAAAATCAAGAAGACTCCTGTTACCGTTACCATCGGTGAGGAGGTTATCATTCGTGATTTGGCAGTTGCTATGAAGAAACCTGCAGCTGAGGTTATAAAGACTCTTCTCAAACTGGGAATTATGTCTTCTATCAACGATACCATCGACTTCGATACTGCAGAGCTTATTGCAACCGAAATGGGCTGTAAGGTGCTCAAGCAGGTAACCGTTACAATCGAAGAGCGTATCATGGACGAAACCGAGGATAAGGCAGAGGATCTGAAGCCTCGCGACCCCATCGTTGTTGTTATGGGTCACGTTGACCATGGTAAGACCTCCATTCTCGACGCCATCCGCGACACCGCCGTTACCGACACCGAGGCGGGTGGTATTACCCAGCACATAGGCGCATATCGCGTTCGTAAAGCCGAGAGAGATATCACATTCCTCGACACCCCAGGACACGCCGCATTTACTTCCATGCGTCTTCGTGGCGCCCAGTGTACCGATATCGCGGTGTTGGTTGTTGCCGCCGACGACGGTATCATGCCCCAGACCATTGAGGCTATCAACCACGCCCGTGCCGCAGAGGTGCAGATTATCGTTGCTATGAACAAGATGGATAAGCCTGAGGCTAATCCCGACCGTATCAAGCAGCAGTTAACCGAGCACGGTCTCGTTCCCGAGGAATGGGGCGGTGACATCATCTGCGTACCCGTTTCCGCAAAGACAGGCGAAGGTATCGACGATCTTCTGGAAAACATCATACTTGTTGCAGATATGCTTGAGCTTAAAGCCAACCCCGACCGCCGTGCCAAGGGTGTTGTTGTTGAGGCTCGTCTCGACAAGGGTCGTGGCCCTGTTGCCACAATTCTTGTGCAGAACGGTACTCTTAATTCAGGCGACATCATTGTTGCAGGTACAGCGGTTGGTAGAGTTCGTGTAATGCAAAACGAAAAGGGTCAGGAATTAAAGACTGCAGGTCCCTCTGTGCCTGTTGAGATTACAGGCCTTGCCGAGGTACCCTCTGCAGGTGACTCCTTTGACGCTGTATCTGACGAAAGACTTGCCCGTCAGTTGGTTGAGCAGAGAAAGCACAAGATTAAAGAGGATGAGTGGAATTCCGCCCAGAAGATTACCCTTGATAATCTGTTCTCACAGCTTGATTCAGGCGATGTAAAAGACCTTAACATCATCGTTAAGGCAGACGTTCAGGGCTCAGTTGAGGCTGTTCGTCAAAGCTTGGAGGAACTTTCTAACGAGGAGGTTCGCGTTCGTGTTATCCACGGTGGTGTTGGCGCTGTTAATGAGTCCGACGTTATGTTGGCTGGTACATCCAACGCTATCATCGTTGGCTTTAATGTTCGTCCCGACCCCGTTGCCAAGGATACCGCCGAAAAGGACGGCACAGAAATCCGTCTCTACAGAGTTATTTACGATTGCATTGAGGAAATTGAAGCCGCTATGAAGGGTATGTTGGCTCCTAAGTTCCGCGAGGTTATCATGGGTACCATCGAAGTCCGACAGACCTATAAGATTTCGGGAGTGGGTACCATTGCAGGTTCTTATGTAACCGACGGTAAGGTAAACCGCTCCTGCCAAATCCGTGTTGTTCGCGACGGCATAGTTGTTGCCGAGGATAAGATAGACTCCCTCCGCCGTTTTAAGGACGACGTTAAGGAAGTAGCTCAGGGCTATGAATGTGGCGTTGGTCTCGAAAAGTTCCAAGATATTAAGGACGGAGACATCTTAGAAGCCTTCATCATGGAGGAATATAGAGATTAAGTTTAGGAGAAATATATGGCAGGATTTAAAATGGGAAGAATAACTTCCGACGTTCATCGAGAGCTGGCAAATATAATCCGCACCGTAAAAGACCCGAGGGTTTCATCGCTTACCAATATCGTTAAGGTTGACGTAAGCGGTGACCTCTCCTATGCAAAGGTATATGTCAGCACAATAGAGGGGGATACCGCCACCGCGGATACCGTGAAAGGTCTTCGCAGTGCCGCGGGATATATCCGCCGAGAGTTGGGCACCCGCCTTAAATTGAGAAAGACACCTGAGTTGAGATTCGTTGCCGACGATTCCATTGCCTACAGCGCAAATATCGCGGGTATTATCGAGTCTTTCACCTACGGTGATGAGGTATCAGAGGATGGAGAAGAGGGTTAATTTGCTCCAAGTGGGCGAAGTATGTGACTTTATTCGTTCCCACGATAACTACACAATTTTGCTACACGCTCAGCCCGACGGAGATACCATAGGTTCTGGATATGCACTGGCATATACCTTAAAGCGGATGGGTAAAAAGGTAAGGGTGCTTTGCTCTGACCCCATCCCCGCAAAGTTTACCTATATCAGCAACTCCTTAAAAGAGGATGAATTCCAAGAGCAAACCGTGGTGGCTGTGGATGTGGCAAGTCCTAAGCTGTTGGGACGCTATGAAGCCGAATACGGCAACAGAGTAGACCTTTGCATAGACCACCATATTTCAAATTTAAAATATGCCCGAAATCTGCTCTTGGATGCTAATGCCTCTGCCAACTGCGAGATAATCTATAAAGTTATCAAGGAGCTGGGGGTAGGCTTTAATAAACATGCAATAGACGGACTTTATACAGGTATAGTCACCGATAACGGCTGTTTCAAATATTCCAACACGACAGTTGAAACCCACCTGATTGCCGCAGAGCTGATGGGCATGGGTGTGGAGTATGCCGAAATAAACAGAATCATGTTTGACACCAAAAGCCGTGCCCGAGTTAAAATAGAGGGTATGGCTATGGACGGCGTGGAATACTATTTTGGCGGTAGAGTTGCAATCATCACCGTCACCCGTGATATGATAAACGAAACAGGCTGTGACGAGGGAGATTTAGACGGCATCAATACTCTCTCCCGAATGATTGAGGGGGTTATGGTGGGCATCACCATAAGAGAAAAGATAGACGGAAAATATAAAATCTCACTACGTACCAATGCTCCCATAGATGCCACCGCTATATGCGCCCATTTTGGTGGCGGCGGTCATCCAAGAGCGGCTGGATGCGAATTCGATTGCCAAATTCATGAAATCAAGGAACAACTCACAGCGGTGGTTAAGGACGCTCTGGAGGAAAACGGATGCCTTATTTAATACTTCTTGATAAGCCCGAGGGTATAACCTCCTTCCGTGCCGTGAGCGAAGTAAAGCGCAGACTCGGCATAAAGAGGGTGGGACATACAGGCACTCTCGACCCTATGGCGACAGGAGTTTTGCCCCTCCTTACAGGCAGAGCCTCAAGGCTCAGTTCCCTTATGCTGGAGAGCGACAAAAGATATACCGCTCGAGTTCGGCTGGGAATTAAAACCGACACCCTTGATATAACAGGCGAGGTTTTGGAAGAAAAGGCGGTAAACATAAGTGATGCCGATTTGGAAAATGCCTTGGCGCATTTTCGAGGAGAACAAAGTCAGCTTCCGCCTATGTACTCTGCTCTTAAAAAAGACGGTGTTCGGCTTTACGATTTGGCAAGGCAGGGAGTTGAGGTCAAGCGTGAGCCCAGACAGATAAATATTAAGGAGCTTAACCTAATCGAGAGACTAAGCTCCACCGATTTTATAATCGATGTGCTTTGCTCCAAGGGTACATATATTCGTTCTTTAGCTTCGGATATAGGCGAATATTTAGGTGTGGGAGCTGTCCTTACAGCCCTCCGCCGTACCGAGGTTTCGGGATTTCGGATTGAGGATTGCATTACCCTCGACGATATATACGAGGGCAGTGAAAAGCTTCGGGACGCGGAAGAATGTGTAAAGCATTTTCGCGAAATAAACATAAGCGAGGCTCAGACCACCCGATTCTTGAACGGCGGTCAGCTTGATATTGCCCGAATTAAAAATATTGAAAACCCAAAAAATCAGGAGCTTCTGCGGGTAAAGCATGGCGATAGATTTTTAGGGATAGGAAAAGTAGATTTAGAAAAAAATCAGATAGATATAGCTTGTATAATCGAGGAATGAGGTGAAGCGGGTGACAAAGAGCGGAATAGCGCTGGGTACCTTCGACGGTATCCATGAGGGACACAAAAGTGTGCTTAATGCTGTGCTGCAGAACAGCGCCGAGGAGCCTGTCTGCCTTGCTTTCGGCACCCCTACCGCATATTATAAGCACCACAGCGGACTGCTTATGCAACCCGAAGTGAAGCGAGAAAAGCTATATGAATTAGGCTTCAAAAGGGTGGATTTTTTAGAGTTCAAAAGCTGTAGAGATATGTCCCCTAGGGACTTTCTCGATATGTTGAGACTGGAATATTCCGCCGCTACCCTTTCCTGCGGTTTTAACTACCGTTTCGGCAAAAATGCCGCGGGGGATGTGAAGCTTTTAGAGGACTATTGCAAAGAGTATAACATGAAGCTCACGGTTGCCAAAGCTATAACCGACAGCGGAGAGGTGGTAAGCTCCACCCTAATCAGAAATCTCATTGCAAAGGGAGAACTATCTAGAGCCAACCGACTGCTGGGCAAAGCTCTGGAGTTCAGATCCAAGGTTATAGACGGCGCCCATCGGGGAAGAGTTATGGGTTTCCCAACAATAAACCAGCCTCTGCCCGAGGGCTTTGTTGTGCCGAAATTCGGTGTATACGCCACGTCGGTTAAAATTGATGGTAAAAAATATTTAGGAATAACCAACATCGGCGTTCATCCCACATTTCCCCTGCCCGACCCCATTTCCGAGACTCATATTCTGAACTTTAACGGAAATCTCTACGGTAAGGAAATAGCAGTGCATTTACTGGGATTTGTGCGGGAGGAACGGAAATTTAAGGATATAAATGAACTGACGGCGGCCATCGAACATGACCGCAAAACTATCACGAAGGGGAATTACAGATGGTTTTAACTTTTAACTGTAAGCGAGAGGGCCAGTGCTATGTGCTGGACAGCCAACGGGAAACGCAATACATAGTCAAGGCATACCACAATCCCCGTCTTTCGGGCGGTGTTTATGATGATTTAGGCCTTAGCTGTTTGGTTGGAATCGAGGAGACCGACGAGGGCTTCCTGATTTCGGCTTTCGATACCCCTTTAGGTGTGTTCAAACCCGACACCGATTGCATTTTCAGAATGCAGGGCGAGGGTTGGGAAATCGCAAAGAGTGAAGAAGTGTATCGTTTGCTCCATAGCGGAGAGCCGATTGCAGAAATCGGCATCAACGGCACCGAAATTACCCTTTCTACCGAAAATAGCGGTCAGGCAATTATGGTTATCGCCGCGGCGCTTGTAGCTTTAGAGCATAGCAAGAAACATTCGGCGGAATCCCCAACCCCCCGGCGCACAGCTATAAAAAGCACCAGAAAGCCTATGACGAAAGAGTCTTCAAGAGAGAAAAAATCCAAGAAAGACCCGATAATCACTGTTAATGTAGATGCATTGCGGGAACGTCTGGCGAAATATAAGCTGGATAAGGCTGTAACCGTTGCCGCCGAATTGATTCTCTCAATCCGTTTCAGGGTGCAGGGAAAGACCCTTGCTACAATGGCTTGGGCAATCGCGGTTTGTATTGCATTGTTCATCACAGGACTTGTGGGAACAGCTGTAAAAACCTCCAAAATTCAGAACGTGGAGTCTACCCAAGCTGTGGTAAGCGTTAAGCAATCGGGAGCAACCACCGCCGTGTTCAAGGTTGGAAATTATGCCTATTCTATAACTTTAAAGGGCTACGATCTGAAAAACAACAGGAGACTCCCTATATATTTCACCAAGAAAGCCGATGGCACACTAGATAAGTATTTTATGAAAGAACCCTCAAACAGAGGATATGTTACCCTGTCGGTGGTTTCTATAATACTTGCAGTTCTTATCTTTGTGTTCATGTTTATAGGAAATCCATTTAAGAAATACAAGGAGTGGAATATTAAGGGCTTTATCAAACGTCTTCGACCCACCTCAGAGCAAAATGAGGAGGAACGCTTGGTAGAGCATACCGCTTATGTTACGTCGGCGGATGTGGAGCCCGAAAATCTCTACATAAATGATGTAAACGAATAATTTTAAAAAACACACCCTTGCGGCAACTTCCTTACGAAGTCTTGGCAAAGGGTGTGCTTTGTTTATATAGCAATTCATTTCGACATAATATACAAATTTTTAATTACGATTTTGTAACATTTGCTTTTTGCTGTTGATATGTAGAAAGGTTTTCTATATAATAATAAATGTAGCTTTTAAGGAAGGAGGAGCGCAAATGGCGGTTTCCCAAAAACCTCAGGGAAAAGAAAGGGTTGAAGCCGAGTTTTTCTATGATTCGTTGCCTATAACATTTTATGTATGCAGACTGATTTTGAGCGACGGAGAAACAGCTCGGAATGTGTGTGCAGATGCATATAAAAAGGTTTCCCACAATCCCGAAAAAATCCCAGATGAAGGAAGCCTTCTACCTTGGATGAAGAATGTAATTGCCGTTGCCTGCTCCTCATATCTTAGAAAACAGGACGCGGGGGTGTTTCTTAAAAACCCACCAAGACCGAATGTGGACAAGCTTACTGTTTACCACAACCGAAACCTTAATGTTACTGCCACGGCAAAGCATGTAGAAAACTGTATAAGCCGTATGCCTTTACCCCAGCGTTTCGCCGCTGTTTGTTATTACTACAACGGCATGACGGTGTCCCAAATTTCAACAGTCATGGCGGTGCCTGTGATTCGGGTAAAAGAACTTATGCGTATGGCGGCGGCTGAATTTGCGTTGCTGACAAAGGAGTTTAACGACAAGCGGGTTACAACCACCAAAATAGATATAAGCGCTTTGCTGGACGTTTCAGCTACAACCTGCCCCACACCAAATATTAATCTGGATGAAATACTGTCGGGCACCAAATTGACAACAGCTTCCGAACAAACCGATGAAGCACCAGTTAAGCATGGGTCGGGCGGAAAAAAAGCCCTTATAGTTGCTGTTTGCATACTGCTTGTGTCGGGTGTGGGGGTTTTTATGGCAAACAGTTTTTTCGGTGCTCACCTAAAAGGTGATAACTCCTTTAGTTCAAGCTCGGTCGAATCTGTTTTCGCTGCAGTGGATGATACAAGCGAAGTTGCCTCTATTTCCGCCGATTCGGAGTCCTTGTTGGCGGGGATGAGCTCGGCTCCCGAAAAAGAGGAGATCTTGCCCGTTGCACCCTTATATAACATAACCCACGAAACCTTTTACGACGCTTCTGGGGATAAAATTCGTGAATGCGTCTATACCTATAAAGAAGGCAGACTCACAAGACAGCAGACCGCTACCCAGATGTTTGTTGAAGATTTGAAATATAAGTGGAATAAAAAAGGAACAAAGCGCATCACCACCGACGGCGAGGGTAATGTCTGCGAGGTCGCATGGTACGATAGCCTTGGCAATCCCACAAAGCTGAAATACGGCGACGAAGCCGACGAAACCGTGAAATATAAATGGACCTATAAATACGACCAGGACGGTAGGCTGACAAGCGCCAAGTTCAAGGGCGTGAACTCGGGGAAATACACCTATTCTTACGACGCCGAGGGTCGCGTGACAAAGCTCACCACCACCCTTGGCGAGGATAAATATGCCGCCGCCTATACCTACGACGAAAAGGGTATGGTGTTGACAAAGGTAGAAACCGATTTCGACGGCACCCTCACCGAAACCTTATACACCTACGATTACGAGGGCTTGACCTTTACCGCCGCTCTCAGCGACGGCACTAAAATTGAGGGCAAGATTGCGGAAAACAAATCCTGACAAACAAGAAAAGCGAGGTTAACTACCTCGCTTTTCTTGCCTTTTACAGAAGTTTTTATCAAAACTCTCTTTTTTTATGTGTTATTTATGCAGATTCTTTTTTCTCAGAATTTCTAAAACCTCGTCGGGGTTGTTGCAGGTGATAAGCACAGCGCCCATTTTGATTGCGGTGTCGATTGTCTTCTCGTCGCGTGCGTAGGTTCCCGCCCAAATTTGAATGCCCGTTCTATCGTGGAGTTGTTTTACATCCTCAAAGGTAACCTCGGTGCCTAAACCGAACACACAGGTGCAGTAGCCGTACTCATAAGGGTCTCTTGTAACCTCGCCCAAATGACGAATGGGATAGTACATGTGCTGTTTGTATTTATCTCCATATGTGTTGTTGATATATTCGTGGAGTTTGCCGTTCCAGGTGTTGATTACACAGCGATCGGTGAAGCCATAGTCGTCGATAATTTTCAGAGTTCTATCGCAAACGTCGTAGGCGATCTCGTCTCTGCCATCGATGGGATACTCTTTCAGCTCGATGTCCAAGGTTATTGTAGGATGGTCTTTAACCAGCTCCATAAATTCTATGAGTGTGGGGATTTTTGCGCCGTTTCCCGCGTCCAGTTGTCTTAATTCTTCTAGGGTGTAGTCGCAAACCTTACCCTCACCGTTGGTGGTGCGCTCCAAGGTGGGATCGTGTATCAGCACAAGCTCACCGTCCTTGGTAACACGTACGTCGGTTTCCAACTGGTCAACATCCAGTGTTAAAGCGGCGGCAAATGCCTCGATGGTATTTTCGGGATATTTATCCAGCCAACCTCTGTGGGCGGCAACGAAAATATTGTTTTCACTTTGTGTCCAGTAATTCATAGCGATTCTTACCTTTCAAATGTGAACTTTTCCCAAGGAATGTTTACTTCCTTTTTGGCGGTGATAATCTCGTCAATGTGCATAAGCAAGGGGAATTCCTCAGCATTTACCTCTCCCTTTTCTGCCTTGACCTTTACAGCCTTTGCAACTCGCTCTGCAACAACAAGAGATTCGAGAGTAACACCCTTAAGTTCTGCCTTTGCTTCGTCGATGTTGAGTCCGCGACCAAGAAGAATTCCAACAAGTCTTGTTCTTCCACCGTAAACGGTTACATAAAGGTCACCGGCGCCCAGTACAAGATTGTCAAAATCGTCGGCGCCTTGAAGCTTGAGAAGCTTATACATTTCTCTAACAGCCTGACCAAAAACCGCAGCCTGGGAATTGAAGTGCAGTTCGCTCTCAAGGCCGAAAGCCTTTTGGTTTAAGCCGATGGTAAGAGCAATACCTAAAGCGTAGCCGTTTTTAAGAGCAACAGCGCTTTCTACACCAACGATATCGGTGGAAAGGCTGATGTGGTAATAATCGGTTGCCATTGCGGATTTCATCATGCGAAGCACTGCCATATCCTTACCGCAGAAGCTAACCTCGGTCTGGTCGTGGGCAACAAGCTCGTAGCTTGTGCAGGGACCGCCGATGGCATTGAGGGGGATATTCTTGCCCAGCTCATCTAATTTTTCCTGCCAAAGGTCCAAATATGTAAGCAATGAGCCGTCGGGGGTGTTCATAAGACCCTTAGTTACCGAAATAACGGGTACATTTTCATGGAGCTTGGGGAGAATTTCATCGCGGAACCAATCAACACCAAAACTGCTGACACCGCAGATGATAAAGTCTGCGCCAACGATGGCTTCCTCTACTTCCTCAATCTGATAATATTTAATTCCCTCGGGGAAATCTTTGTTGAATTTTGTGTGGCGACCCGTGTTTTTGCAATCCTCGATAATCTCACGGTCTAAATGTGTGCCAACAAGGCGTACCTCGTTGCCGTTTTCACGTGCGGGAAAGGCGAGTGCCGAGCCCATCATACCTGCGCCGATAATTGTGATAGTTTTCATGCTTTACATCCTTTCATAGATATGTTACAATACAATTATAAAAAATGAACAACAATGTGTCAATAAATGTTGCCATAATTGATAAAGAAACAAAGTTGAACATATTTTTTGGGAGAAAAGAACAACAATGCTCAAGAAAGAAAGACAAAATAATATCTTGGAAATTGTGAAAAAACGTAAATACTGCACGGTAAATTTTTTGTCAAAGCAGTTGTTTGTAGCGCCAATCACCATTCGCCGAGACCTGGGCGAAATGGAAGCGTCTGGTATGATTACCCGCCTTTACGGAGGAGCCACAATACCTGATTACGAAAACCGCGAAATACCCTTTGCCGTTAGAAATAAAAGCAATTTTTCGGTGAAAGAAAAGATAGCAAAAAAGGCATCGAAACTAATACGCGAGGGTGATATCCTTTTCCTTGACGCTTCCTCAACCGTCAGCCATATAACGGAATATCTCACCCCTGAGCAGAATTTAACCGTTATAACCAACAGCACCTTTGTTGCTGAAAAGCTGAAAGAAAAGCACATCCGCTGTTATCTCACAGGCGGTATGCTGGTGGAAAATTCCCACTCTTTGCTGGGTAGTATAGCTGAGGAGACCCTTTCGGGACTGTATGCCAACATCTGCTTTTTCTCGGCTCAAGGAATTGACGAGCAGGGCACAATTTCCGACCAATCCGAAGCCGAAACCGCCCTCCGTCGATTGATGATTAAGAATTCCAAAAAATCCTACTTCCTTTTCGACGGCAGTAAATTGGGCAAACGCTTCGCCTTTAAAATCTGCACCGCCACCGACATCACCGACATCATCACCGACCTTGGTGAAATCTCTTTCAAAACTGAATAGCATCAGGAAAAGACAATAATTAATTCCCCTTTTTCTACATATACTCTCTTTAGAGGTGGTATGATGAAAAGGGGAATTTTCTTTTTTGGATTTGTTTTCACGGCGGCAGTGGGGTCACTTCTGCATTTTGTCTATGAATGGACGGGGGAGGCCCGATTGGCGGGATATATTTCGGCTGTGAACGAGAGTACTTGGGAGCATCTGAAACTTCTTTTTGTGGCTATGATTTTGTTTGGAATTTTCGAATTTTTTAAATATGGCAGGAATAACTCTTGCTTTTTCCCCGCAAAGCTCAAGGGTATTTTAAGCGGTATGCTTTTTATCACCGCGTTTTTCTACACTTATCGCGGCATCCTTGGGCGTAATATAGACTTTCTAAATATTTTTGATTTTATTTTAGGCTTGGCGGTGGCTTGGTTTGTTCAGTATAAATCGCTGAAAGGCAGGAAACCCTGCTCACCGATAGCTCACGGTTTTGCAATTTTCGGGCTTGTAGTTTTAGGTATTATGTTCGCCGTATTTACCTTTAATCCACCCGACTTAGGAATTTTTATCGACCCGACAAAATAGAACAAATCACCGCAGACTCAAGCTAACGAGTCGGCGGTGTTTTATTTGTTATAAGTTTTTTACAATAGTCAACCCCCCGCATTAGAATTAGGTGTATTTTGTTTGAGTAATGTGTGAGGTTTGTCAATAAAAGTGTAAAACAACAGCATTTATAATAAAATTAAATCGTTTTTCAAAAAGCAAAGCAATACAAAATCCGATTATAAAAACAGATTTGTAGTTCCTGTTGCTTTGGCAACAGAAAAATCTTGCCAATCTGGGGTTTTTATAGTATAATATATAATGTATGATTAGGCTTAGGGTGACAGGATTCGAACCCGTCACCCTACAGTGGGAAATTCTGCTGTTAACGGTGTGTTCATACTTTTGCTATATTTTTTTGTTAGCATTATGCCAAAAGAAAATACATATACCCAAATGGAGGGCAAACCATGATAGAGGTTAAAAATCTTTCTAAGAAATACGGCGGACATGTTGCCGTAAAGGATGTAAGCTTCAAGGTTGAGGACGGGCAGGTTTTAGGTCTTCTTGGTCTTAACGGAGCGGGTAAATCCACAATTATGAACATTATGACAGGCTACATTTCCATGACCACAGGCTCGGTGGAAATTGGTGGCTACGATATTCTTACCCAGCCCACCGAGGCTAAAAAGCACATAGGCTATCTTCCTGAGCTTCCCCCTCTCTATCCCGACATGACGGTTAAGGAATATCTTTACTTTATGTACGACCTGAAAAAGGTGCGTCTGCCCAGAGCTCCCCACATTGAGGAGATATGCAGTCTGGTTAAAATTGACGATATATACGGCAGACTTATCAAGAATCTTTCAAAGGGCTACCGCCAGAGAGTCGGTATTGCACAGGCGTTGCTTGGAAACCCCGATGTTATAATCTTAGACGAGCCCACAGTTGGTCTCGACCCCAAGCAGATTATCGAAATCCGTAACCTCATACATCACTTAGGTCGCAATCACACAGTTATTGTTTCTTCCCATATTCTTTCGGAAATCCAGACGGTGTGCGACAGAATCATAGTTATTAACGGCGGTAATATAATCGCAGACGGCGCCCCCAGTGAGCTATCCCGAATGATTTCGGGAAGCAACATTCTAACCCTCAGAATCAAAGCAACAGGCTCGGATGCAAAGGTATCCGCCATGAAGCTTCTCGGCAATATCAAGGGAGTAAGCGATGTTCATTGCACCGATTCTATCGAGGAAAATTGCTTCGACTACACCATATACGTTGAAGATGGCGCAGACGTGCGGTCCACCGTGATAAACCGAATGATTGAGCAGGGCTTTACAGTTCTGCAACTGTCGGCTGAGGAACTGAATCTTGAGCAGATATTCCTCAGACTCACCGAAACCGAGGAGGTAGAATAATGAGCGCAATATTTAAAAGAGAAATTAAGAGCTACTTTTCTTCACCGCTGGGATATGTGGTATTCACAGTATTTGCTCTTTTCCAAGGATTTTTCTTCTTTTTCCTGTTTTTGAATCAGAGCGGTAATATAACCAACCTTTTTGCCGCAATGATGAACATAATCATGTTTATATGCCCCATCCTTACCATGCGTCTCATGAGCGAGGATAAGAGATTAAAGGTAGATCAGGCATTGCTGACTGCGCCTGTAAGCCTTTGGGGAATAGTTATGGGTAAGTTCTTTGCGGCGTTCGCTATGTTTGCCCTTTGCTTCACTCTGACACTTGTGAATCAACTCATTTTCGCAATGTTCACCACCCCTAACTGGATAGTATACATCGGCAATCTTTCCGGCAATCTTCTTTTGGGCGCCGCGCTGATTTCCATTGGTATATTCATTTCCTCTCTCACCGAGAGTCAGCTGGTATCAGCCGTTGTTTCCTTTGGTGTGGTGCTGGGCGTTATGCTTATGGATACCATTGCCTCCGCGGTTGGCTCTGAATGGTTGGCAAACATTATATCAAAGCTCTCCTTTGTGAGCAGATATGACAGCTTTTCGGCAGGTGTGTTGGATTTTTCAAACCTTATATTCTTCCTGAGCATCTCCTCTGTGTTTCTGTTCCTCACAGTGAGAATGCTTGAAAAGAAACGTTGGTCTTAAGCGAGGTGCAAAGATGGATAACGAGAAAAAGATAAACGAAGCCGCCGAGGAAACTCTCCAAGAAGTGGCTCTGAATGAAGATAAAACTCAAGAAACAGCAGAAGCTGTGGCTGAGGAGACTGTGGCAGAAAATTCCGAGGAGAATGCAAACAACCAGTCAGACTCCCCAAAAATCAAAAGCGCCTACCGTCTCAAATACGGCTCCTATGCCACCGCAATCACAGCTATTTTCATCGCCGCAGTTATTCTTCTCAATGTGGTGGTAAGCGTGGTTTGTGAGCGCTACCCCTTGACGCTCGACCTTACTGCCGACAAAATGTATACAGTAAACGAGGAGAATATCGAGTTTATAAAGGGTGTGGATTATAAAGTCAAGCTTCGCGTTATTTTCAGCGAGGACGACTATGTGGATGTAAACAACATCTACAACACCAACTCCGTTTACGATTCCACAGGCGGAAGCTATTATAAGCAGACAGTTGATCTGCTTAAGCAATACAATAAGTATAACAAAAACATCACCACAGAATTCGTGGATGCCACCGACCAACAGGCTATAAGCAGCATCCTTGAGGAGTATGCGGATATAGATACCTCAAAAATGAACTATGGCGATATCTTGGTTGAGTGTTACACAAAGGGTGAGAATGCCGAGCCCAAAAGAGGAATTATAAGCTTCAAGGATTGCTATGAACTACAGACCGACGACGAGACAGGCTACTATGAGGCTATGGGCTACGCAACCTACACCGTAACGGGCAATAACATCGAACAAGCGGTTGCAAACGGAATATTCAAAACCGCCAACCTCACCGCCATCTCTGCAGCGGTTGTAACCGTAAACAGCAACTCCTCCTATGTTGAAAACTTTAAAAAGGTTTGCAACGAAAACGCAATTAACTTAGAAAACTGTGACAATATCGCAGACTCTGATTTATCAAAATATGATGTAATGATAATCTGTGCTCCCAGCGCTGATTATAAAGCCGCTGAGATATCCGCAATAGAAAAGTGGCTGGATAATGATGGCAAAAAGGGTAAGACCCTTATGTTCTTCGCATCCGCCCTTTCTCCCAAGCTTCCCAATCTCTATGCATTTTTAGAGGAGTGGGGCATAGCGGTGGAAAAGGACTACACCTACTATTCAAACGACAGCCGTTATTATTCCACCGACCGCACCAACATTTATTTAGAGTCTCTTTATACAGACTATACCGATGGTGTGGACGACAGCAACTATGGCTATATTGCCAACAACATGGTAGGTCTTTCGGCGGTTTATGAAACCGAGACAAACGGCACACGTACCGTTGAGACCATACTTCAGACTGCGGATATGTCAACCTACAAAAAGCCTGTAGACGATTCTTCTTGGAAAGCAACGGGTGCGGGAACAAACCTCCCTGCAATGCTGATTTCCAAGGATACGGCAGAGGAGGGCGCAAGTCATATTGTAGCCTGTGCTTCGGTGGATTTCCTCACTAACTACTACACCACCTCCAAATCCGACAACGGAAACTTTATGTTGGCCATAAGTGTGCTTAACACAACCTCAAGACAGAACGAGGATAAACACATTATGGAGACAAAGGTGCTTTCCGACACTTCAGGAGTTTTCACCGTTTCCACCACCGATGCTCATAATGTTGTAATCGCTATTGTGTTTATCGGCATAATTCCCCTGGGACTTATCGCCATAGCAGTGTATATTTTCTTAAGAAGAAAGAACTATTAAAAGACTGCGATTTTAAAGAAAGGAGGGCATGATATGCGTTCGGTATTTGTAAAGAGGCTGATTTGTGCCCTCTTATGCGCCTTATTGCTTTGCACACAGGCATCGGCGCTGGACTTCGATGGAATTGGTGCTACAACCCCAAATTTTGGCGAGGGTGAGATTTTGGATAGTGATGGAGCCAAGTCCAACAACATCCTCAACACCCCCTACGACGACCAACCCACAGAGGACGTTGTGTATACACCTGTGGAGTTGGCTGACTCCACTAAGGATTTTTTTGCCACCCTTGACGGAGATGTTACCCTGACCCTTATATCAAGTCAGCGGGACTTTGTGAATGGCACCTATGTGGAGTATTTCAACGACTTTTATACCGATGATAAGAATTATTATTATGCTTTTATAAACACCCTGAAAACTATATCTGAGCTTAATGAATATGTTAAGCTGGAGTTTGTAGACCCCTTTTCTATCTCGTCCTATGCTTTCCTTGATGAATACAAAAAATACGATCTGGAATACGGAGACCTGTTCGTTACATGTTATTCCAATTTTGACGGCTCTCCCACTACCCGACACTCTGTGCTTTCGTTGAACAAGCTTTTTAAAACAACCGAGGATAAAAAGGGCAGGGATAAAATCAAGGGTTTGAATGTAGAAAAGACTTTAGTAGGAAAGCTGGAGAGCCTTAGAAACTACAGAAACATTAACGTGGCATATATCACCGATATGTGTGCGGAGGAGAACATTGAATATTTAAAATCCTACCTTAGCGGAAAGAGATACAATTTTGAAAATGTTACCCTTAAAGATGAAAAGCTAAACGGTTATGATATGATTCTCATCGCCGCCCCTGTTCGAGATGTTACTTTAGAAGAGATTGTGCTTCTCAACAGCTTTTTGGACAACGGCGGAGAATATGGCAAAACCGTTATGTACTTTTGTTCCGAACGTTATGTAAAGCTTTCTAATCTCCATTCTTTTTTGAGAAAATGGGGAGTGAGCGTCACCGAGGCTGATACCCTGATGTGCGCCGAGAAATCGGGTTATTTTGCTAAAAATTCCCAGATGACAGCTATGTCTCAGGGCTCGGATTATACCGCTAATTCAGACAAAAGCGGTGGCACGTATATAATGGACAACTGTACCCCCATTTCGGTGGTTAAAGGTGTGAGCGGTGTGGATGTCAAAACCATTCTAAAAACCCGCTCCGACAAGGTTGATGTTTTACCTAAGAAAAAACGCCGTCAGGAAAATGAAGACGAATCCGAGATTGCAAGTCGGGAATATCCTTTACTGACCCTTTCTCAGAAATCAACCGATGATAATGCTCCCAGCAGTGTTGTTGTAACAGCCTCGGTGGATTTTATAACCTCGTATTTAGCCTTACAAAATCCAAGGTCTAATAAAGATTTCAAAGGCGAACTCAACAGCAATCTGGAGTTGACCGCTGAGTTGTTGGAAAATTTGAATCAACACCACAGAAGCGAGGAATCGGGCCTCGGTAAATATGCCGTAGGTCTTGCCGACATGGGTTACGACACCACCTCGGGTCTTGAGACCGAATATATTTTACAAACCGCAATAGCGATTGTTGCTGTGTTCATCATATTGCTGGTGGCGCTTTTGGGATTTTATGCAAAAAAACAGATTAAAAAATCCACCCTCGAAACAAAACCGGAGGAAAACTAATGAGCGAAGAAAACAAAACGAACAAAGAACAGAGTGGCTTTGTTGAACTGAGTGACGATGAGATAAATGCCTCCTCGGTATTTTCCAAGCCACATATAGAACACAAGCCTCAAAAGGCAAAACCCCGCATGGGAATTGCCTTAAAAACCATACTGGCTCTGGCTATTGTGGCGGTGCTTATTGCCTCCACCTTGATTATCAATAAGCTGTTTGGAAAGCAGTCGGGCTCATCTGAGCTCAGCGTAGAGAGCGCAGTGGTTTCTTCGGGAATGGCGGACTATTCCATCAAACTTACCGATTATACTGCCGATGATGTTAAATCCATAAGCCTTAAAAATGCAAACGGCGAGTTTGAGTTTTACCCCGTTGACAATAGCGGAAGTTTGCTTTGGTATATAAAAGGTATAGATAAAAAGTATATCAACACCACCCTGACAGATCTTACTGTGGGCGACTGTGTCACACCTAAGGCATCAATCAGCCGTGCTTTTGAAGAAGGCTATGACTATGGTTTCGAAAACCCCGCCGCAGAATTTACGGTTACCCTTAAAAGCGGTAAGAATTTCAGCGTTACCATGAGTGAAACCTATCAGAACGGCGGAATCACAGGCGCATATCTTAAGTGTACTCTCAATCCCCAAGAGGTTTATATACTTTCCGGTGAAGCCACCGAGTATTACACAAGGGAAATGGTTTATTATATCAACCAGTACGCCCCCACAAAAATAGAAGAAACCAAAGAAAATGCAGAATATTTCGACGGCTCTATACCCAAAGTGGACTATGTGAAGTTTTGGGGAAGATATTCCAAGGAGGAATACCGTTTCGAAATGAGTGAAAGAGAGAATTCCACCATAGATTATGTTATGGTATCTCCCTATGAATATCCTGCAAATACCGAGAGGGTTTCTAATGCGCTGTCCTTTGTTACCGAAGATATAGAGGCGGCCGAGATTTATTATTTCGATAAAGACGGAATCTCCGACAAGGTTCTCAAGGAGTATTCTTTAGACGACCCCGACCTTGTAATTAAGTATAAGGTTGCCTCTGATGAGGTGACAATCAAGGCATCACAGTCCAAGACCGATAAGGTTTATTATGCGGTCACCGTAAACGACGGACCTGTTATATATAAAGTTTCAATCCGCAATTTTGACTTTTTGGAGCAGGACGCTTCATATTTCGCCGCCGAAAGTGTATTGCTTGAAAACATTGGCGGTCTTAGTGAAATGCGTTTCCACATGGGGGATAAGAACTATAATTTCAATATAACCTCCAAGGAAAACGAGAACGAGGAATTGGAAGTCACCGTTAAATACGACGGCAAAACCATCGACACCGAAAACTATTCGAATTATTACTCTTATCTTTTGGTTGTCAATCCCGTGGTATCGGAGAACAGTATTCTTCAGAGCCGACCCGAGGGTGCTCAGGAGTATTTCTCGGTTGACTTTATACACAACAATAAAACTTCCGACTCCGATTTGACCTTTACTATATTTAAATTAAAGGACAACGAAGCAAGATACTATATAGAAATGAACGGCAAACCTATGGGACTGTGTCTCACCGAATATGCCGACGTGGTTTACGAAAAAATTGAGGATGTAATTGCCAACAAAGAAATCGAAGCCATGAATTAAAGTCTCAGAAACTTTCCCCTAAAGGGTCACCGCAGGGGGAAAGACCAGAAAAGTAAAGCGGTGACGAGAGGAGAAAAATATGACAGAAGTAGTAGGAGTAAAATTCAAGCCTGAGGGCAGAATTTACTATTTCGACCCGCTGGGTAAATCTTACCAGCAGAATGACCGAGTGATAGTGGAAACGTCGCGGGGAATAGAATGCGGTACAGTGGCTTCAGAAAATCACGAGGTGGAGGATGAAACCATCATAAAACCACTCAAAAGGGTGGTGCGTATTGCCACCGATCAGGATCTTCGCAGAGCTGAGGATAACCGCCGTCGCGAAAAAGAGGCTTTTCCTATCTGTGAGGCGAAGATTTTGGAGCACGGATTAGACATGAAGCTGGTGGATGTGGAATGTTCCTTTGATAATTCAAAGTTGCTTTTCTATTTCACCGCCGACGGCAGAGTAGATTTCCGTGAGTTGGTTAAGGACCTTGCCGCCCATTTTCGCACAAGAATTGAGCTGAGGCAGATAGGTGTCCGAGATGAAGCGAAAATGCTGGGAGGCCTCGGTATATGCGGTCAGCCTTTCTGTTGTTCCAGATTCTTAAGCGACTTTCAGCCCGTCTCAATCAAGATGGCAAAGGAACAGGGACTTTCCCTTAACCCCACAAAAATTTCCGGCACCTGTGGCAGACTTATGTGCTGTCTCAAATACGAGCAGGATGCCTATGAGTATCTCAACAAGCTTACCCCAAGGCAGGGCTCCCATGTCCGCACCCGTATGGGTGACGGAGTTGTGACCGATGCCAATCCCCTTACAGGCATAATTCATGTTAAGGTGGGGGAGGATGGAATTCCAACTGCAATGCACCGCGACGAGGTGAAGTTCATCCGCCACGGTAAGCGGCAGAACACCCCTGACCCCGACGAGGAAAAGCTGAAAGAGTTAGAATGATTATCCCGACTTTAGAGAGAAGTCGAACAAATAATTACCCACTTGCATATTTAAAGCTATTGTGCTACAATATGCTTAGCATTAAAGAAAATGGAGGTGTTACAAATGGCATACAAAATTACTGATGAGTGCATCAGCTGCGGAGCATGTGAGGGTACCTGCCCTGTTAGCGCTATCGCTGAGGGTGACGGCAAATACGTTATCGACGCTGATACCTGCATTTCTTGCGGTGCATGTGCAGACGGTTGTCCCGTTTCCGCTATCGTAGAGGAATAATTCTTTACGACCAATAGAAGTTAAGAAAGAGGCAGTTCGTTATGTGAACTGCCTCTTTTGCCATTAATTATAATATACATTTACAACTGCATAACTATGAATATAATTTAAAAATATACATAAATCAGTGCATATTACGCATAAAACCCCAGAATTCTTTGTCAAAGTGCATAATAACTAAGGTTTTAACTTCCTGTTATTTATAAAATTGCAAGAAAATCCACAAAAAGTATTAATAAGTGTTGCATAATTATGCATTGTGTGGTATTATGGGTACATCGAAAAAACAAATCAAAAGTTTCGGAGGAAATTAAAATGAATAAAAGTTATAAGAAAATTGTTTTAGCATACTCAGGCGGACTTGATACTTCCATCATCATTCCTTGGCTCAAGGAAAACTACAACAATCCCGAAATCATCGCTGTTTCAGGTAATGTTGGACAGGCAAGTGAACTTGAGGGCCTTGAGGAAAAGGCAATTAAAACAGGCGCATCCAAGTGCTACATTGAAGATTTGACCAAGGAATTCCTTGAGGACTACGTATTCCCCTGTGTTGCAGCTGGTGCAAAATACGAGGACTATCTTTTAGGCACAGCCTTTGCCCGTCCTCCCATTGCAAAGAGAATCGCTGAGATTGCTCTGGCTGAGGGCGCCGACGCTATATGTCACGGCTGTACAGGCAAGGGTAACGACCAGGTTCGTTTCGAACTTGCTATCAAGGCATTTGCTCCCGACATGCCCATCATCGCTCCTTGGAGAGAGTGGGATATCAAATCCAGAGAAGAAGAAATCGAATATGCCGAGGCTCACAATGTGCCTCTGAAAATAAGCCGCGAGACCAACTATTCCAAGGATAAGAACATCTGGCATCTTTCTCACGAGGGTCTCGACCTTGAGGACCCCGCCAACGAGCCTCAATACAATAAAGAGGGCTTCCTTGAAATGGGTGTTTCTCCCGAAATGGCTCCCGATAAGCCCACCTATGTTAAGGTTCATTTCGAGCAGGGTATTCCCACCGCAGTTGACGGCAAGGAAATGGGCGCTGTAGAGCTTGTTGAAACCCTCAATAAGTTGGGCGGCGAAAACGGTATCGGTCTTCTCGATATAGTTGAAAACAGACTTGTTGGTATGAAATGCCGTGGCGTGTACGAAACCCCAGGCGGCGCTATCATCTACAAGGCTCATGAGGTGCTGGAGAGCATTTGTCTTGATAAAGAGACTGCTCATTATAAGGCTCTTGTTGCTCAGAAGTTGGGCGAACTTGTTTACAACGCACAGTGGTTCTCCCCCCTCACCGAGGCTATTCTCAGCTTTGTGAAGACAACCCAGCGCACCGTTACAGGCGACGTTACCTTAAAGCTCTACAAGGGCAATATGATTAATGCCGCTGTAACCTCTCCCTATTCTCTCTACGACCCCGAAATTGCTACCTTCGACGAGGACGAGGTTTACGACCAGAAGGACTCTCAGGGCTTCATCAATCTCTATGGTCTTCCCATAAAGGTTATGGCAAAGATGAAGGAAAAGAACGGCTTAGACAAATAATATATTTTTAAACCCAAGGTGTGGCGGAGTTATCTCTGCCACACTGTAACACTTATATAAAGCAGGTAGTTTGTTATGGATAAAATGTGGGCAGGCAGGTTCCAAAAAGCATTGAATAAAGAGGCTGATGATTTTAATTCTTCTATTCATTTTGATTCAAGAATGTATAAACAGGATATAATCGGCTCTATTGTTCATGCTAAAATGCTTGGCGATAAGGGTATTATAACCGAGGACGAAAAGGCTCAGATAATAAACGGACTCAGCGGCATTTTAGAGGATATTGAAAAGGGTGAATTGCCCTTTAATATGGATGCCGAAGATATTCATATGTTTATCGAATCGGAGTTAACCAAAAGAATAGGTGATGCGGGTAAAAAGCTTCATACAGCTCGTAGCCGAAACGATCAGGTTGCTCTTGATGTAAGGTTGTATTTAGCCGCAGAGTGCGAAGAAATCGGAGCGCTTATCTTAAAGCTAATTAATGCTATAAAAGATACTGCCGAGAAAAACACCGATGCTATAATGCCGGGCTACACCCACCTCCAAAGAGCTCAACCCATAACCTTTGCTCACCATATTTTAAGCTATGCTTTTATGCTGAAAAGGGATTTCGACAGAATCGGCGATGCGGTAGAGAGAATGTTAAGCCAATGCCCCATCGGCTCTTGCGCATTAGCGGGTACTACCTACAACACCGACCGTAGCTTTGAAGCAGAGCGTTTAGGATTTACAGGGATTTCCCTTAACAGTATCGACGGTGTATCAGATAGGGATTTTTGCCTTGAACTCATGTCGGCTTTTTCGATTCTTATGATGCATCTGTCGAGATTTTCAGAGGAAATCATACTTTGGTCAAGTTGGGAATTTAAATTCGTTGAGCTTGACGATAGCTATACAACAGGCTCCAGCATTATGCCCCAAAAGAAAAATTCAGATATGGCGGAATTGGTAAGAGGAAAAACAGGCAGAGTTTACGGCGATTTAATGGCTCTGCTCACCACCCTCAAAGGTCTGCCCTTGGCATACAATAAGGATATGCAGGAGGATAAAGAGGCGATTTTTGATGCGGTTGATACCGTTAAAAAATGTTTAAGCATCTTCGCTCCCATGGTCTCAACAATGAGCGTACATAAGGACAATATGTATAAAGCGGCAGGAGAAGGTTTTATTAATGCCACCGATTTGGCAGATTATCTTGTTAAAAAGGGTATGCCTTTCAGAACGGCATACAAGCATGTGGGAGAGATTGTGGGATATTGCATTAAGAATGGCTATGTTCTAGAGAATCTTCCCTTGGAAAAATACAAAGAATTCGATTCTTCTTTCGGGGAAGATTTATATTCTGAAATTTCCCTTGAAACCTGTGTTAATAAGCGGATATCAGAGGGTAGCACAGGCCCCGAATCGGTTAAAAAACAAATAGATTACTTCACGGAGTTATTAAATGAAAAAGATATTCATTGACGGCAGTGCGGGTACAACGGGACTAAGGATTGCCGAAAGACTTGAAAGCAGAAAAGATATTGAAATAATAAAATTGTGCGAGGAAAAGCGCAAGGATATTGATGCCAGACGGGAAGCGCTAAATTCGGCAGACATTGCCTTTTTATGTCTGCCCGACGAGGCGGCAATAGAGGCGGTTTCTTTAATCACCAACCCCGACACAGTGGTTATCGACACCTCCACCGCCCACAGAACAAACCCGAATTGGGCATACGGCTTTCCTGAATTGTCTGGAGATTTCGAGGAAAAAATCAGAAATTCCAAGCGAATAGCAAACCCAGGGTGTCATGCAAGTGGTTTTATCGCTCTTATTTATCCCCTCGTTGAAAAGGGAATAATCGAGAAAGATACTTTGCTCTCTTGCTTTTCTATAACCGGTTATTCGGGTGGCGGCAAAAAGATGATTGCCGAATATGAAGATATGGAAAAGGACCCGCTTTTAGGCGCACCGAGACAGTACGGTATAGCTCAATCCCACAAGCATCTTCCCGAAATGAAAGCAATTTCAGGAATCAAAAACGAGCCTGTTTTCATGCCTGTTGTAGCGGATTTCTATAGCGGAATGGAAGTGACAATTCCTCTTTTTGGCAGCCAATTAAATAAAGGCTTTTCTGTGGATGATATAAAAGCGATGTATAAAGAAAAATATAACGGACCCGTGGTTTCCTATAATGAGGATTTCTCAGAGGGCGGATTTGTTTCGGCAAACAAACTCGAAATGAAGGATAGCATGGAAATTTCTGTTTCTGGAAATACCGACAGAATTCTTTTGATTGCAAGATATGATAACCTTGGAAAAGGTGCATCAGGCTCGGCTGTTGAATGCATGAACATCGTTTTAGGTGTGGATAAAACCGAGGGACTGGAAATATAGGAGTAATGATATGAAAATAATAGAGGGCGGTGTTTGCGCCGCTAAAGGATTCCGCGCAGGCGGTGTGCATTGCGGAATCAGAAAGAATAAAACCAAACGAGATTTGGCGCTGATTGTAAGTGAATGTCCTGCCTCCGCCGCGGCGGTATATACCACAAACCTTGTTAAAGGCGCTCCCTTGACAGTTACAAAAAACAATATTTCCGATGGTATGGCACGGGCAATTATCTGCAACAGCGGTAATGCCAACACCTGTAATGCAAATGGCATTGAGATCGCAGAAGCTACCTGCGCACTTGCCGCCGAGGCATTGGGTGTTAAAGCCACAGATGTTGTTGTAGCTTCAACAGGTGTTATCGGTCAGCCTTTGGATATCACCCCTATTAAGAACGCAATAGGGGAGTTGGTGGCTGAGTTGTCCCATAACGGAAGTCTTAACGCCGCCGAGGGAATAATGACCACCGACACCAAGGTGAAAGAGATTGCAGTGGAATTTAATATAGGCGGTAAGACCTGTAAGATTGGCGGTATTGCCAAGGGTAGTGGCATGATTCACCCCAACATGGCAACAATGCTTGTCTTCATCACAACAGACTGCGCCATCAGTCCTGAAATGCTTAGTAAGGCATTAAGCAGTGACATAAAAAACACCTTTAATATGGTAAGTGTAGACGGCGACACCTCCACCAATGATATGGTAACTGTCCTGGCAAACGGTATGGCAGGTAATGGGGAAATTACTGCAGAGGGTGAGCACTTTGAAATCTTTATGAAGGCTCTCAACACCCTTACTGTCCACCTTTGCAGATGTATTGCAGGTGACGGCGAGGGCGCAACCAAGCTTCTCGAATGCACCGTGCGTGGTGCCAAGAGTGATGAAATTGCAAAGACCGTTGCAAAATCGGTTATCTGCTCATCTCTAACAAAAGCCGCCATGTTCGGTGCCGATGCCAACTGGGGCAGAGTCCTATGTGCTATCGGCTATAGCGGTGCCGATGTGGATGTTAATAAAATAGATGTGTCTTTCAAGAGCGCTAAGGGAGAGATTCCTGTTTGTCAGAATGGCGCGGGAATTCCTTTCAGCGAGGAAATCGCAAAGGAAATACTTTTAGAGGAAGAGATAGAAATACTTATTAATCTCAACGACGGAGATTTTTCCTCCACCGCTTGGGGTTGTGATCTTACCTATGAGTATGTGAAGATCAACGGAGACTACCGTACATAAAGCTTATTTACGAAATATTCCGTCCAAAAAGGAGAAAGAAATGGCTATAGATTTAACCAACGCCCAAAGGGCGGAAGTGCTTACTCAGGCGCTTCCCTACATAAAGAAATACAACAATAAAATCGTTGTTGTAAAATACGGCGGCAACGCTATGATTAACGAGGAACTTAAGCTACAGGTTATGGAGGACATCGTTCTTTTATGGCTCATCGGTGTTAAGGTTGTGCTGGTGCATGGAGGTGGTCCCGAAATCACCGAAACCCTATCAAGAATAGGCAAAAAATCAGAGTTCGTCGAGGGACTTCGCGTTACCGATAAGGAAACTGCCGAGGTTGTTCAGATGGTTTTGGCTGGTAAAATCAACAAGAGTCTTGTCAATCTGCTGGAATCCAAAGGCGGTAACGCCATGGGCATTTCGGGCATCGACGGAAGTATGATAGAAGCCAAGGTTAAGGATGAACGTTTAGGCTTTGTTGGTAGCATTACCAATGTTAACGTAACCCCCATCACCGACCTGCTTCACCACGGCTATATCCCCGTTGTATCCACAGTAGGTTGCGATAAAGAGGGCAATGTGTATAACATCAATGCCGACACCGCCGCCGCATATATTGCAGGTGCGCTTGGTGCCGAAAGACTCATCACCATGACCGATATCGCAGGAGTGCTAAAGGATAAGGATGACCCCGATTCAATAATCCCCAATATTGATATAAAGGGCGCTATTAAACTCTTTGAGGATGGCACCATTTCCGGTGGTATGATACCCAAGGTGGAGTGTTGTATCGACGCTATCCACCGCGGTGTTAAAAAGGTAATCATCATGGACGGACGTGTGCCCCACTCTCTGCTTATAGAAACTCTTACCGACGAGGGTGCAGGAACAATGGTTTCGGAGGACCACGACGATGAACGTTAAGCTTCTTGACGAGCAATATGTAGCAGGTACCTATGCCCGATTCCCCCTTGTTATAAAAGAGGGCAAGGGCGCGGCTTTAATAGATGAAGACGGCAAGGAATATATAGACCTTTCGTCGGGTATTGCGGTTAATACATTTGGTGCCGCCGACAGTGAGTGGGTGGAGGCTGTAAGCGAACAACTGAATAAACTCCAACATATTTCCAACCTTTACTACACCCAGCCACAGGTGGAATTAGCCCAGCTTCTTTGCGAGAAAACCGGCGCCAAAAAGGTGTTCTTTTCCAATTCGGGCGCCGAGGCTAATGAGTGTGCTATAAAGGTTGCAAGAAAGTATGCCGCCGAGAAAAAGGGAGCGGAGTATAACGTTATTCTCACTCTTATTAACAGTTTTCACGGCAGAACTATCACCACCCTTGCCGCAACAGGTCAGGAGGTTTTCCATAAGGATTTCCTGCCTTTGACCGAGGGCTTCGACTATGTAGAAGCCAATAATATAGAAGATTTAAGAGCCAAGGTTTCAGCCCACAAGGTTGCCGCGATTATGTTTGAGATTGTGCAGGGCGAGGGCGGTGTGATGCCTCTGACCCCCGAATTTGTAAAGGCGATTTCCGAGATTGCCGAGACTCAGGACATCCTTATGATTGTTGATGAGGTGCAGACAGGCAACGGCAGAACGGGTCAGCTTTACGGTTATATGAATTACGGAATAAACCCCGACATTGTATCCACAGCAAAGGGTCTTGGCGGTGGTTTGCCCTTGGGCGCCACAATGATGTTCCAAAAGTGCGAAAATGTGCTTACCCCATCTTCCCATGGCTCTACCTTTGGCGGAAATCCCGTTTGTTGCGCGGGTGCGTTGAGCATTCTCCGCCGTCTTGACCATGAGCTTTTGGCGGATGTCAGAGCAAAATCTCGGTATATAATTGATGAAGTGTCAAAATGTGAGGGCATCACCGACATCAGCGGAATGGGTCTTATGTTAGGTCTTACCACAAAGCGCCCCGCTGGGGACATAATCAACGACTGTATGGCAGAGGGAGTGTTGGTTATCAAGGCAAAGGATAAGGTTCGCCTTTTGCCACCCCTTAACATCACAATGGAACAACTGGAAAAAGCTATAAAAGTGATTAAAAAAGCATGTGAAAAGGAGACATAATGCCATGAATTTAAAGGGTAAAGATTTTTTAAAGCTGTTGGATTTCAGCAAGGATGAACTTTTATACCTTCTGGATTCAGCGGCTGAATACAAAGAGAAAAAGAAAAACCGTGAGGCTCACGATAGTCTTCAGGGCCGAAATATTGCATTGATTTTCGAAAAGACCAGCACCCGTACCCGTTGCGCCTTTGAGGTTGCGGCTGCGGATCTTGGTATGGGAAGCACATATCTCGACCCCACAGGCTCTCAGATAGGCAAAAAAGAAAGCATTGCCGACACAGCGCGAGTGCTGTCGGGAATGTACGACGCAATTGAATATCGTGGCTTTGGTCAGGAGATAGTTGAAGAGTTGGCAAAATATGCTTCTATTCCTGTTATAAATGGCCTCACAAACGAATTCCACCCCACCCAGATTTTAGCCGATTTCCTCACAATCCGTGAGCATTTCGGAACACTCGACGGTATCAAGCTTTGCTATATGGGCGACGCCCGATATAATATGGGTAATTCCCTGATGGTAGGCTCGGCTATAATGGGTGTTGATTTCAGCGTATGCGCCCCAAAGGAGTATTTCCCCAATGAGGAGCTTATTGCAAAGTGTCAGAAGTTGGCAAAGGTCAGCGGTGCCAAGCTGGAGTTTAGCGAGGACCCTGCAGTAGCTCTTAAAAATGCCGACGTTGTTTATACCGACGTTTGGGTTTCCATGGGTGAGCCCACCGAAGTCTGGGAGGAGCGAATAAAGGCTCTCGGTCCATATCAGGTAAACAAAAAAGCCATGAGCTTTGCAAAGCCGACAGCTGTGTTTATGCATTGTCTCCCTGCTTTCCACGATTTAAAAACCACCGTTGGCAAGGAGATGGGAGAAAAGTTCGGTCGCGACAGCATGGAGGTCAGCGATGAGGTTTTCGAAAGTGAACAGTCCATCGTTTTCAAGGAAGCCGAAAACCGTATGCACACAATTAAGGCTATTATTGCCGCAGTAACCGAATAATATCTATAAATAAACAGTCCCTTGTAGATTACCTACAAGGGACATTTTTTATGGGTTTGTTGGATAGGTTTAGCTGTCTGCAACCTCGCCGAGTTTTACAGCCTCGAAATCTTCTTCAATCTCCTTAGAGGGAGCGGCGGTGAGGAGTGAAACCAATACAATAAGGATTGAGGAGAAGATGAATGCGGGGAGAAGCTCGTAGATTGCGAACACACCGCCAAGCTTACTGATAAGAAGCTTCCATATAAATACCATTGCGCCGCCGCCTACCATACCTGCAACAGCACCTGCGCGGTTGATACGCTTCCAGAAAAGTGAGAACAGCATAAGCGGACCGAATGTGGCGCCGAAGCCTGCCCAGGCAAAGGAAACAACATTAAAGATAACGCTGTTTTCGTCCAGCGCAATCACAATGGCGATTGCGGCGATTACAAGAAGGGTTATTCTTGTAATTGTCATAACCTGCTTGTCGGTTGCGTTCTTCTTGATGATACCCTGATATACATTCTTAGCCACAGCAGAAGCGGCAATAAGGAGATAAGAGTCGGAGGAGCTGATGGTTGCGGCAAGGATACCGGCCATAACAAAACCTGCAAGAATGGGAGGCAGGGAACTGGTCGCAAGAGTGATGAAGATGTTTTCGGCACTTGACTTTGTAAGGTGTGCCACAGGGAATAAATCTCTGCCCATGATACCGATGAACACTGCAACGGCAAGGGAGATTAACACCCAAACCATAGCAATTCTGCGGGAGCGCTTTAATTCGTCCTCGCGGCGGATTGCCATAAAGCGCAGGAGAACCTGAGGCATACCGAAGTAGCCAAGGCCCCAAGCCATCATAGAGCAAATGGTGAGAATTCCGTAAGGAGCAGCCTCGCCGAATACAGGTTTGCCTCCAGCAATGAGCTGGGTTGCAATGCCGTTTGCATCGGCGGTTGTGGGGGTGGCAAGACCGAAGAACTCGAAGAAACCGGGGATGGAACGGGCGTTGTCGATAACTGCACCGAGACCGCCCGCAGATACCGTGCCTATAACAACGATAACAGCAAGGGCAATTATCATAACGATACCCTGCATAAAGTCGGATGCGCTTTCTGCAAGGAAGCCGCCGAGGATTGTGTAGATAAGCACAAAAACCGCGCCTATAAGCATCATAAGTCTGTAGTCTGCGCCGAAAAGGGTGGAGAACAGCTTACCGCAAGTAACAAAACAACTTGCCGCATAAACGGTGAAGAATACCAAGATAAACAAGGCTGAAATGGTCATGATAACCTTTTTGTTCTCGCGGAAACGGTTGGAGAAGAACTCGGGCAGGGTGATGGAGTTGTTGGCTCGGATGCTGTAGCGTCTAAGACGCTTTGAAACGATAAGCCAGTTGAGATATGTACCAACAGCAAGACCGATTGCTGTCCATGCCGCGTCGGCAAGACCACACCAATAGGCAACACCGGGCAGACCCATAAGGAGCCATCCGCTCATATCCGAAGCCTCGGCACTCATAGCCGTTACCCAAGGACCAAGGGAACGTCCGCCTAAAAAGTAGTTTTCTGAGCTTTTGTTTGCGCGCTTGGCAAACAAAACACCGATTACTATAACAACAGCCATATAAATGACCATAGCAACCAGAATTTGAATTGTTGCACCGCTCATGTTTTTTACCTCCGTCTGTCTGAATTTTACAGATTTTTTAACAAAAAATTAATAACCACATTATACCACAAGCAATGCGGGTTTGTAAAGGTTTTTCTAAAACAAAAAGGGCAATTGTTTGTTAATACGATAACTGCACATAACATCAACTCGCATTAGAAAATCATCAATTAAGAATATACCGTAAATGGTATTCTTAGTTGATGAGTTTAATATTATAAGCAAACGCTAAGGTCTAAACTGAACAAGCTCTCTGTACAAGAAAAATTAAGTTCGATGTGATGCTTTTTAATCACTTTAAAGGAATAATTAGACAAAAAATAAAAAATCCGTCTATGCCAATTAATTCGCGTAGGCGGATTTTTGATTGACGAAAGCAAAAGAAAAACACCTGACTGAAAATGAGTCAAGTGTTTACTTGTGTTTGTGTTGAGTGATTGTATACACTTCTCCGCAGTTATGATATATTTGCCGCTGGTGAGATGATATGCCATTGTTGTCACAATGGATAAAACTCCTCACTTCGGACAGCGAGGAGTTTTGGCACCCGCAATAGGAATCGAACCTATATCTAATCCTTAGGAGGGACTTATTCTATCCGTTGAACTATGCGGGCGAGTGTTTAATTTGCTATAATATCTTAACCTAAAGGCGGTGATTTGTCAAGGGAAAAAGGAGTTGTATGGAGGCAAGACTGTAAATATCCACCCAAATGGAAGGCAATAATATGTAATATAATGATGCAAATTGAGGTAATGAGTCGGGTATGCTTGACAGCGGTTTTAAAAAAGTGTATATTTTATTTATAGGAATTAATTAAAATAAATTGTTTCGGAGGTCATTGATGGCTTATAAAATAATAGAATTAGACGGATACCTTGAGCCCTTTAGCGGGGCAATAGATGCCAGAATGAAAAACTACAAGACTGCAAAAAAACAGCTTATGGGCACCCGCGGAAACATTGTGGATTTCGCCAATGCATATAAATACTACGGTTTTCACAAAACCGTCGACGGCTGGGTCTATCGCGAATGGGCGCCGGGTGCAGAGGACATGTACCTCTGCGGTGACTTCAATGGTTGGGAGCTGTATTCCCACAAAATGAACAAGTTGGAGCATGGCAATTTCGAGATAACCCTACCCTTGGATGCGCTCTCTGTAGGAAGCCGTGTACAGGCTATTGTGATTCACGGCGGAGAGACCCTGAGGAGAGTTCCCACCTATGCCACCCGTGTGGTGCAGGACCCAAACACCTTGCTTTGGTGTGCCGAGATTGACGACACTTTGGAGGAATTTCCTTGGACTGACAACGGCTTTAAGCCCGAAAAGACCCCATTTATATATGAATGTCATATTGGTATGGCTTCGGAGGAGGGCAGGGTTTCTACCTATCGGGAATTCCGCGAGAATATGTTGCCGAAAATCAAGGAATTGGGCTACAACACCCTTCAGATTATGGCAATCATGGAGCATCCTTACTATGGCTCTTTTGGTTATCAGGTTTCCAATTTCTACGCCGCATCTTCCAGGTATGGAACCTCCCGTGAGCTTAAGGAATTAATTAATACTGCCCACGAAATGGGACTGACAGTGCTTTTAGATGTAGTGCATTCCCACGCGGTTAAAAACACCAATGAGGGAATAAACTGCTTTGACGGAACGGAATATCAATTCTTCCATGAGGGCGGCAGAGGAGAACATTCCGCCTGGGGCACCAAGCTTTTTAACTACGGTAAACCTGAAGTGCTTCACTTCCTGCTTTCCAATCTGAAATTTTGGATGGAGGTTTATCATTTCGACGGCTTCCGCTTCGACGGAGTAACCTCTATGCTTTACCATGACCATGGTTTAGGCTCCGCCTTTACAAACTACGGAATGTATTTTGGCGACAATACCGACGGTGAAGCGGTGGTATATCTTCAACTTGCCAACGAATTGATTCATAAGGTAAATAAGAATTCAATAACCATAGCCGAGGATATGTCGGGTATGCCAGGCATGGCTTTGAAAATAAACCAAGGTGGAATTGGCTTTGACTATCGCCTTTCTATGGGTGTTCCCGACCTTTGGATAAAGACTCTCAAAGAGGTCCCCGACGAGCATTGGGACATGGCGAAGCTCTGGTATGAGCTGACCCAGCGACGAGTCGGCGAAAAGAATATAGGATATGCAGAGTCCCATGACCAGGCTTTGGTGGGGGACAAGACCATCATGTTCCGCCTTTGCGATGCCGAGATGTATTGGAGCATGAACAAGGGCTCAAACAACGGCATAATTGATCGCGGTGTGGCTCTGCATAAGATGATAAGATTGCTAACCGCCTCTCTTGCAGGTGAGGGCTATCTCAACTTTATGGGCAACGAATTCGGTCATCCTGAATGGATAGACTTCCCTCGTGAGGGCAACGGCTGGAGCTATCATTACTGTCGCAGACAGTGGAGTCTCGCCGAAAACCCCAACCTGCGCTATGGTGAACTGCAGGAGTTTGACAAGGCAATGGTAGGTCTTCTCAAAAAGGGTAATCTTATAGGTAAAGACAATATCTCCCTTTGGTACGACCAGCAAAATAAAATCATAATCTTTTCTAAGGGTGCAAAGATTTTTGCCTTTAACTTTAACCCCACTCAGTCCTTTGAGGGGTATTTCGTACCCACGGGAATTGAGGGCAGATTTAAGGCCGAACTAACCACCGATGACCCGCAGTTCGGGGGCTTTGGCAGAGTTGATAAAAACTATAAATATACCACCGAAGAAAAGGATGGAAAGCAGGGCTTCTACTGCTACCTCCCCGCCAGAACGGCAACGGTATTCAAAAAAGCATAAAATAATAAAACGGCTTCCTCGGAAGTCGTTTTATTATTTTTGAGATGTGTTTAGGGAACTGTTACTTTTCAATTCTTATTTAATCAGCGCGGAGCAGAGTCTTGTAATCACAATAGACGGATTTACGTTTTGCTTGAGGTAATTTGAGGCCTCTGAGAGAGAGTCGATTGTATTCACAAGGTCCTTGCGGCTGAGAGTGTGGCGGACAGGTTTCCCACTTGCCAGATTTCTGAGCTCTAAAGAGGCACGGGAGCTGAGGGTGGAAAGAAGGCCGCTGAGACCCACAGGGTCGCGCTCGAATTTATGGAGAACCTTAAGGGTATCGTAGGCTCTTCTGCCGCCGATAAGGGTCATCAGCTCCGCGGCGATGCGGTGGACTTCCGAGGCATCCTCGTCCTGCAGACGGAGAATTGCCTTGCCGATGTTGTTGTCGCATTCTGCCAGAGCGTCGTCAATTTCGGTTTTTTCCCTTTCGGGGAATTTTTTTTGCATAAATCCAAAAGCCTCGCTATAGGCGGGGGTGGATATATGGAAAACGGTGCAACGGGAAATTATTGTGTCGAGAAAAGCGCCAGAGGACACCGCCAACAGAATGAATACCACATATTCAGGCGGTTCTTCAAGAATTTTCAGAAAGGCATTCTGGGCTTCTCTGTTCATACAATGGGCATTCTCTATTAGGTAAACCTTTTTATTCCCTCTGTCAGGACGCTCAAAGGCTTTTTTGCGGAGGGTACGAATATCGTCCACCCTTATAAGATTGTTGCCACTGGGGGATAAAACGCTGAAGTCGGGATGGGTACCCGCTGAAAAAAGGGTACAGCCTCTGCAATTTCCGCAAGATTCCCATGAATTCTCGCAGAGTATAGACCCGCTGAGAGCGGTGGCTAAGGTGCGCTTACCTAAGCCCTCATCTCCCTCCAGCATTATTGCATGGGGGAGCTTACCGCTTTCAAGCATATTGCGGAGTATCTCCACCGTTCCGCTGTTACCTATGAAATTTTGGAGCATACTCTCGCCCCCTTAGTTTAAAAATAAAGTTTAGTAAATAAATCCAACCTTTTTCATAACCTTGCTAAGGGTACGGTTAGCAAGTCGACCTGCCTTTTCGGCGCCCTCTTTGTAGAGACGCTCAAGTTCTGCCTTGTCTTTGATAAGTCTTTCGTAGTTCTCGCGGATGGGACGAAGTTCCTCAACAACAGCCTCACCAACTGCCAGTTTAAAGTCTCCGTAGCCTTTGCCCTCGAATTCTGCCTCAACCTCCTCGGCGGTTTTGCCTGTGACGGTGGAGTAGATGCCGATAAGGTTATTGACACCCAGCTTGTTTTCGCCAATGCAAACTCTGGCTTCGCTATCTGTGACAGCGCGTTTGAATTTGCGCATGATTTCCTCTGGGGTGTCTAAGAGAGCCACATAGGCGTTTTGGTTTTCGTCGGATTTTGACATTTTTTTGGAGGGGTCCTGCAAAGACATAACACGGGCGCCAACCTTGGGTATGTAGGGCTCTGGGATTTTAAACACATTGCCGTAAATTCCGTTGAAGCGCACTGCAATATCGCGGGTGATTTCTATATGTTGTTTCTGGTCCTGTCCCACTGGCACAAAGTCGGGCTGATAGAGAAGAATATCCGCCGCCATTAAGTCGGGATAGGAGAAAAGACCTACATTAACATTTTCGGGGTGCTTCCCTGATTTATCCTTAAATTGGGTCATTCTGGACATTTCGCCGAACTGGGTGTAACAGCTCAGAATCCAGCTGAGCTGAGAATGAGCCGCAACGTGGGACTGCACAAAGATTATTGACTTCTCGGGGTCAAGACCGATGGAGAGAAGCAGGGCATAGGTATCAAGAATCTGACGGCGAAGTTTAGCGGGTTCCTGACGCACGGTGATGGCGTGGAGGTCTGCAACCGCAAAGATACATTCAAACTCGTCGCTGTTGCCCATTAAAGAAAAGTTTTTAAGGGCGCCTAAATAGTTGCCCAAAGTAAGAGCGCCACTGGGTTGAATACAACTGAGCACCCTTTTCTTTTCGGGTGTAACAATAACATCACTCATAGTATAAATTCCTTTCGATTTGTATAGACGGGATACTACTGTCAAAAATATATATTAGTATTTTAACACATAATTTCGGGTAGAACAAGTAGGCGGTGAAGTAATTTTGAAGAAAATCGGCAGAAAGTGGTGGAGAGTTCGGGATTTTATCACCTTTTCGGTATCGCTTTTGGCAACACTCAGCATATTCGGCGGGGGTATGCTTTACTTTTTTTCGGGTATTTTCGGCATAGAGCCGATAAGAAATGTGGGGGATACCGCCGACCGCAGTCTGCTACCCAGCCGACAGTATTTGTTTTGTCAGCCAGAATGGGGTATTTGCTATGAGTTTACTTTAGATTTCCAAAGGGCAGAAACAGGTGTGCGGAGACTTTATTTAGACACATCTTCCTATGAAAAAGGCGGACTCAGTGAGCTGACAAGGACGGCGGAAAGCACGGGAACTTGCTACGATGGAAGCCTTGCCGTCACCGATACCCAGTTAGCGTCAGTAATAGATTATGTGGGCGGGGTCAGTTGCAATGTAGACAAAAGAATTTCGGAAATCTGCGGCGGAATAACTCTTGGTTATGGCAATATTTCGGGAATAGCCGCAATACGGATTTTCGAAAACGAGCAGGAAAATGAGCTGCTATGCCTCACCATGGCGGAGGAACTGCTTAATAAATGGTGCTTGATTTTGGACAACAAGCGGAGTTTTTTCAGGCTTTTAGACCTGAGTGACAACAATCTTTCTTATGCCGATTATCTGCCAGAGGCGGAGCATTTCCAGAGATTTCAAAATTAATAATGAAAGCTGTTGAAAAATATACTATTATATGGTAGAATACATTAAAATTCAATATTACAGAGTAGACGAGTGAGCGTTAAGTGTTATGGGAACGGGGAGTTGTCCCACAAACGAAAACTGCATTTGCGGTTGCGGTTCACAAGTCGCATCCCGCTGTCCATAACCGAGAGATACCTCCCGATTTTTTATGGCTCAAAGAGATGTTCTGTAAAAAATCGAGGAGGATTTTTTATGAACAAAGAAATTAAACCGAAAGGCTTTTGGAGTTTCCTGAAGCCACCTAAACTCACCACCTTCGACTGGGTGCTTATGGCTTTACTCATCGCCCTTAACATCGTGCTGGAGAGAATTGTGGGAGTGGTAGGCATTGAATCATCTTATGGCATTTCCTTTGTGGTGATAGTATTTGCCGCCGCCCATTACGGACCCCTTGGGGCTGTTATAGTCTCCTGCCTTGGAGATTTCTTGGGCTCGTTTTTCACAGGCGTTCCCAACCCCGCCTTTACCCTCACCGCCGCGGTGCAGGGTGTCATCTACGGAATTGCTCTGTATGAAAACAGAGGCGGATACAACTGGAAAAAAGCCCTCGCCGCAATACTCCCCGCCCAGATTATCTGCTCCCTCTTTATGAACAGCTTTTTCCTCAGCTTTTTCTATACGGGCATCGACCTGTTCTGGCAGAAGTTTTTGTATGTCAGATTGCCTCAAGCGTTAATTTCAACACCTTTGCAGTTGATCATCACCCAACTGTTTATGAAGACGGTATATCCAAGGATAAAACTCAAAAGATAAATATATAAAAATCGGACGGAACGCCAAGTATTCATAAGGATGTATTTCCTTAAAAATGCGAAATTTTTGCACAATAATGCGTCAACACCCCACCATACGCGACAGCGTTATGGTGGGGTGTATTCCTTTTATTGCACTAAAATTTTCATTTTAAGGTGCTTCGCAGTTTCGTAAAATCAGTAAATTCAGTGTATTTAAGCCGCAAAACGCAGAAAGGCTGTCGCATTTCGAGTATTTCGGCAACAATACGGTAAATTTTGCTTGAGAAACAAATGCTGCCTTACGAAGCCTTGGCGAAACAGCCGTCCGATTTGTTTTTATAGTTTTCGATTAAGTATGGCTATCATAACGGTTATGTCGTCGGGGTGTTCCTTGTCGCTTCGCCTTGCGGCGGCATTTGCAATGCTGTCGGCAAGGTCTTGCGCCGTGCCGTCTTCGTATTCCTCAATTTCTCGGCATATCCAGTCAACGCCCTGTGTTGTGGCGCCGTCGCTTAGTACCACCACAATGTCGTCGTATTTAAGGGTGATGGCGGAGCGGTCAAAACCGATTTCGCGGAGTATTCCAACTGGCAGTGAGTGACTTTCCGCCTTACCTGCCTTTCCGTTTCGCCTCACAAGGGTGGGTGCGGCACCCGCTTTATAGAGCTCAGTTTCTCCCGTGTATAAATCAATACAGGCAATATCAACGGTGGAAAGGGATTCGTCGGTGGATTTATAGAGCAGGGCGGAATTCACAATTCTTAAAGAGCAATCAAATCCAAATCCCGCCTTTAAGAGTCTTTCCATAAGCCCTGCGGTCATAGCTCCGTCTACCGCCGCTCTGCCACCCGTACCCATGCCGTCGGACAGCATCAGAAAATATCTGCCGAAGCCGTCGCCAAAGGTGGAGTAGGCATCACCGCAGATTCCACCTGCGGCGGGTATCTGCGCCACCCCTATTTCGGGTGTTATGGCGGCGCGTTCTTTCACGGTTACATATATAACGTCTTCGATTTTCTGGGTGTTTGGTGGCTCGAAACGTCTCTCACAAGCCGCTTCAAGTTGTTCTAAGATTTTTCTGCGATTGAGGGTTTTGTTTTCGTAGTTGTGGATTTTAAGTTCTATGGTCATTCTTCCATATTTATCGCAGGAACAGCTACAGTCCGAGGTTAGCAGACCTATCTCCCTCAGCGCTGTTACCACCGTTTCTGCCGTGTCTAAATCGTAGCTTTGGGAGGAGCCCATTTCCTCCGAAAGGTCCAAGAGCATATCCGATATGCCATCGAATTGGTCGGCAACAACACCCCGTACCTGGTCTATCCTTTCCTCAGCTCTGAGTTGTGATAAATATTCACAGTAATTGGTTTTGAGGGAGTTCCAAAGCGTGTCACGTCTAAGGCATTTATTATAAAAATTGGGGGTGAGAAGCTGGAATTCATAGTTGCCCTCACGAATTCCTCCCGCCAAAATTCCCATTGAGCGCATAGTTTCCTCTCGCTCGGTTTCCCAGCAGTTTATTCTAAATGAGCAACCCCTACAGGCTTCCGCCTCACAGCGGGAAAATATATCCGAGGGCTCTGGCAGATTGATTCTTTTTAGTCTTTTTGCCACTTCTTCAATGGTGCCCGAAACATCACAAAGAGCACCACTGGCGCACTTAAGTCTCATCACAAGGCTTTGACGCATACCCTCAAGACTTTCTAACCTTACGGGTGGCGCAAAGAAGGATGCCAAAAGCACACATCCGCTTTTAGGTATTATCAGGAATAGGGCAACGCCTAAAAGTATTTCTATGATGCTGTATACCGTGCCTCCGTCTATTCCAAAAAAGCCTAAACATATAAAGGCTGGGACCGAGAAGCCCAATATACCTGTGATTCTGCCACCCGCGGAAAAAAGGCCTGATATCATACCGCTGACAGCATAAAGGCATACGGTTTTTGGGTCACCTGCACTCAGCGCCGCCGCAAAGCCCACCGCTGTGCCACACACCGCGCCGCCAGTCACCGAGCCGAATCGAGCGGCGGCAAGAATCAGGGCAACTGTGAGAGTTCGGCCTAAGGAAAAGCCAAAGAGATTGACAGGCACCAGAGCAATCAGCACCAAATCAAGCGTGATTACCACCGAGGTTAACTCCTCACCGCTCATGCCTATACCTGAAAAAATATTCGTCCCCAATGCTCTGCGCACAAAATATGTAAGGCCACCCGCCAACACGCCCTCTGATAGAAGTAGCAGAATTCTGCTTCCGTCCTGCATACAGGTAACAAGGTTGCAGACTGTGAGGGAGGTGAGCACACTGAATGCGCAGAAAAAGGGTTGCTCCGACACCCGTTTAAAGCTTTGCGACAGCATTCTGAGACTCACCGTTGCAAACAGCGCCGCCGTGTAGCGAAAGGGGTCAGGAGTATCAGAAAAGAAAAGATATCCCAAAAACGCGCCCAGAGCCGTTGTCAGGCTGTAGCCCATGGGCATCGCCGCCGAGAGTATCACTCCTAAGGGGGTCAGCGCCGATAATAGCTGCACCTTGGTTGCTAAAAGTCCACCGCCTGCCGAGAGTATATGTAACAACACCCCTCTTGCGCTTTTGGGCAGAGCCGTGGCAAATGGCTTTACAATAGATTTTACTTCTTCCTTCATTTTTTACACCACCGTATGATTTTTGCGGACATACTTCCGCTTTTACATTTTCAGTATACATACAGCAGTCGGTGGATTTTGTCAAAGGTTAAATGGTGAAACAGATAAGCTTTTGCCGTCTTTTGAGGCTGGGGAAAACAGAAAATAGAAAAAACTCAAGTATCCCCGAAAAGAGGGAAAATCTGCGATGGATTTTTTATATGCAAATTTGTAGAGCGCTAATGTTTCAATGTCAACACTATCTAATATCTAACAAAAAAACACTGCTAAATTATTGCAATTTGTTACCTGTTAATGTATAATTAAATAAATATAACCCTTTTGCGAATAAATAAAAAGGACTTGTAGATATGAAAGAGATTATAGAACGCGCCGTGGGTGGCGACGGCGACGCATTAAGAGAGATTTACGGGAAGTATAAAAAAGCTATATATTATTTTTGCCTGAAGCTTATGCCCACCCCTGCTGATGCCGCCGAGATGTGCGCCGAAACTTTCGACTGTGCATACGCAAGGTTGGAGAGTCTGGAAAACCCAGACCAGTTTGATATCTGGCTCAAGAATATAGCCGCAATCCGTTGCTTTAATTATATACATAAGATGAAGCCCATGCTGTTTTTGCAGGCTGTGGCTGACACCGATGAGCTTCTTTTCAGCGAGTCTGAAATTGAAGAAATGCCAAAGGGTGAATTAGAGGAAACCCAGACATGTATGATAATGGATAAAATGATGGATCGCCTCAACGATGCCCAGCGTATGACCCTCATGTTCCATTATTATAACAATCTTTCGGTTGTGCAGATTGCGAAGGTAATGAGCTGTACCGCAGACATTGTAAAACAGCGCATGAACAAGGCGGCGGAGCACATGAAAAACACCATCTCTGCCCTGTCCGACATGGGTATAGTTTTAAAGCAGGTGGATTTCCGCACAGCCTTGGGACTTATGGCGGCTTGTCAGAATGTTCCTCAGTTTGTGGATGCTCAGGTTGAGGGTATAATTCTTTCCTTAACCCATGAGGATATTGAGACCCCAGAGCCCACCGCCGATTATAGCTTCGAAAACTTTGCTCCAAAAGAGGCGGAAGTGACAGAAGTGGCAGACGAGCTCCAAGAGGTGAAACCCTCAGATGAAGCCGAGCTTACCCCAGTTCCGGAAATACCCACAGTGGCAAAACCTGCAGAAAAGCCAAAGAAGAACGCAGTGGCAGAAAAGATAAAAAGTCTTTCTCCCATGCAGCAGTCGGTGGCGCTGGTGGCTATAGTTGCGGTTTTGGCGGCTGTGATAATAGGATTGAGCTTTAGCAGCAAGAAAGAAAACCCCGACCTTGCAACCCCGTCTAATGTTTCCTCTGTGGAAAGTGATACTTCTGAGACCAGCTCTGTGACCTACGTTGCGCCGAAGTACGAGGTGACAATAGAGACCGAAAAGCAGGAAATCAAGGCGAGTGACGGCAAGGTGGTTGCCCGCGCATCTTATCAATACCCAATGGTAGAGCTTAGCGACAGCACCGCCGCCGCAGCAAAAATCAAGGATTATTTTGAAACCGAAAAGCAAGAAACTCTTTCAACCTATTCCTCCCAAACTGCAAAAGAAGAATGTATATACGGTTATGAAAACAAGCCCCACGGCGAGTGGAATCTCAACGAAACCTCCGTCACAATGGAAAGCGCCAGAGTAAATGAAGCCTCGGTAAATCTTTTGAAAACCGAGAGTATCTTTAAATACGGCAACATGTATGCCCAGACTCAGGCGGAGGGCTATTGCTTCTCCTCTGTGAACGGTGAAAGACTTTCTATTTCGGATGTTTTAGAGGATGCAGACGGCTACTTTAACTATGCCGCTAAAAAAATCCGCGGAGATTTAGAGAAAAATCAGACCGCTGGTAAATACAATCTCTACGAAGACTATTCCTCCACCGTGAGAGAGGTGCTGGAGCAGGAGGGTAGATGGTATTTCACCGACGACGGTATCACGGTTATTTTCAATCCCGATGAGGTGGTTTACTTCACTTTGGGTGTTCAAACCTTTGAGCTTCCCTTTGCCGAAATAAACGATTTCTTAAAACAGGAATATAAGAAATAATTAAACTATGCGCTTTCGCTAATTTTAATTTTTGCCGAGCTGTCTTGCAGAGAAACCACAGCTCCAAGAATTGGCGGAGGCGCTCTTTGATTTGTTGAACAATTTTAACGCAGCTGTTCCCGATTTAATAGAGGTAAGATTAATATGAAAACAATCATTTTGTCGCTTAATTCTAAATACATACACTCCTCTTTAGCACCATGGTATCTTAAAGCGGCTGTAAAGGCGGAAAATGCCGACGCTGAAATAGGAGTAGTCGAAAGTACGATTAATCGTGCAGTAGACGACACATATCTGGATATAATAGCGCATAATCCACAACTTCTTGCCTGTAGCTGTTATATATGGAATATAGAGAAAACTCTCCAACTTGCCAAAAGATACAAAGAGGAAAACCCAACAGCTTATGTAGTATTAGGTGGTCCCGAAGTGGGGTACAGAGCTGAGGCTATTCTGAGGGATTATCCTTTTGTAGATGCAGTGATTTCCGGTGAGGGTGAAAAGCCAATGGCACTGCTTTACTCCCGACTATCCCACGGCGGAGATTTCAGTGGAATAGAGGGAATATCATATAGAACCAGCGATGGTTTAGTAATAACGGAGCCTTATATAACCCAAGAAGAGCCACCAGATCCTTACTCGGATGGTTATATGGACGCTCTCAAGGGCAGAATAGCCTATATAGAGGGCAGTAGAGGTTGTCCCTATAGTTGTGCCTTTTGTCTGTCAGGAAGATGTGGAACTGTACGATACTTCGGACTGTCGAGGGTAAAAAATGATATAATACGTTTAGGTAACAGTGGCGCCAAGACGGTTAAGTTCGTGGACCGCACTTTTAACGCCAATCGAAAAAGAGCCTTGGAAATTTGGTCCTTTATAATTGAAAACAGCGGTAAGCTTTTTTCAGCCGATGTTTGCTTCCATTTTGAAATTGCGGGTGACCTTTTGGACGATGAAGCCATTGAACTGTTGAAAACTGCACCACGCGGACTGATACAGGTTGAGATTGGAGTTCAATCCTTTAATGAGACTGCTCTGAAGCATATTAACCGCAAAACCGATAGCGCCAAGCTTTATAAAAATATCAAGGCTTTGAAAGATAATTGCGATATTCACATACACGTGGACCTTATTGCAGGGCTTCCCTATGAGGATATTAAAAGCTTTGAGGAGAGCTTCAACAAAGCTTTTGCTCTAAGGGCGGATAATCTGCAACTGGGCTTTTTAAAGCTGTTACACGGCGCTCCTATGCGAGAGAAGGGGGACATGTACCCCTGCCAATTCACGGTTGAGCCACCCTACGAGGTTACCGAAACTCCCTGGCTGAGCCAAGGGGAAATAGTTACCCTTAAAAACACTGAGGATGCGTTGGAACGCATTTACAATAGCGGTAGATTCACCCGCACTTTGGAATATCTCACCGAAACTCTCCATTTCAACCCCTTTAAGCTTTTTTACGATATCGGTAACTACTTTGGAAATGTAGAAAATATATCCCTTAACGAATATTTCGCTAAGTTGTATGAGCGCTTATCAATGTACAAACAAACGGATAATGCTCTGCTACGTGACCTGCTTGTAGCCGACAAGCTTCTCTGCGACCCATCGGGATATATTCCTGATAGTTTACGGGTTAAGGACCCAAGGCTCAAAAAGTGCAAAGCCTATTTTGAAAAGCGCTTTGGCGGTAAAGGAATAAAGCTGGGTGTCGCGATTACGTACACAGGTGATGAGCCCCATACATATTGTGTCAACTATTCTAAAAAGGATAGCAAGGGCAATTATCAGCTGATTGAAGTCCCCTTGGATTCTGTATCGTAATTGTAAATTTTTTATGTAAAATATGGCAATGGTTGAAGAACGCTGTCATATATGTTACAATGAGAGTTGTAGGCTATTTACGTTTTATGTCTTGTATTTTAAGGAGTTGTGTCATGTCTAAATTCACGCGTTTGATTTCAAGTCTGCTTTGCGCCGCCACGGTGTTTAGTATTTTTGCGGTAATTCCCGCCAGTGCCCTCTCTCGGGGTATTGAGCTTCCCGCGGTTACATATCATCTTATCAATGCGAAAAGTGGTAAATACCTCACCCTTTATGAGAACAAGGACACCGAGGGAAAGAGCATAAAGGTCAGCAGTTTTGCCTTCGATATAGATGCAGACGAATACGACCGCGAGGCGCGACAGGTTTTTAAATTTGAAATAAACTCTGCGGGGAATTATAATATTCAACCCGCTATGAGCAGTACCCGTTACATAGCTCCCTCCGCCGCACCTGCCACGAGTGGAAACCAAATCTATCTGTATTCCCCCACAGCCGAAAAACAGCAGGATTGGAATGTTTATGAGCATAGCGCGGGACTTTATATAATCCGCAATTCCGCCAACAGTAATCTTGTGCTTACCCAGACCGACAGCAACGCCACCGTAACCACCTATAAAGATGGCGACAAATCTCAGCTCTGGAAGCTCACAGAGTTTTCTATGAGGAAGACAGGCGATGACGAAAAAATTAAAGCCTACGGCATTGATGTTTCCCAATGGCAAGCGGATATAAACTGGGAAGCTGTAAAGGAATACGGAGTAGAATTTGCCATCATTCGTCTTGGATATTCTGGCGGCGAAGACCCGAAATTTGAGGAGAACTATAAAGCCGCCCGTGCCGCGGGTATTAAGGTAGGCTCCTATATTTATTCCTATGCCACATCGGTTAAGGAAGCAAAGGAGGATGCCCAACAAGCCTTAAAGGCGATAAAGGGCAAGACCTTTGAATATCCCATATATTTCGATATTGAAGACAAAACACAACTGGGTTTGTCCAACGAGCTTCGCACCGAAATGTGCGTAACCTTTATGTCTATGCTCATTTCCGAGGGATATAAAAGCGGTGTGTATGCAAGTCAGGATTGGTTTGATAATAGATTAGACCATGAAAAAATAGCCGAGGTAGGCTCAACATGGCTTGCAAAATGGCCTACCTCCGACCAGGCAGACGAGGACCACAGCGACTACCACCTTTGGCAGTTCCGCTCCGACGGCAATATCGGCGGTATACACGGAAATGTGGACGTGAATGTGGACTATGGCGAGAGTGAAACCTATATTTATACAGGTGAGGCAATAAAGCCAAAGTTCAATGTATATTCGGAAGATGGCGCACTTCTCAAAGAGGGTGTGGACTATACCGCCACATATTCCAACAATAAAAACGCGGGTACAGGCAAAGCGGTCTATACAGGCATCGGCGCCTATGCAGGTAAGTTTAAACATGAGCGCACCTTTACCATTGCTCCCCGTTCCATTTCGGATGTCACCTTTGAGGAATTACCTGAGCGAACTTACAACGGAAAGGCGATAATCCCCAGCGTTAAAGCCACTTACGGTAGCTATAAGCTCAAGAAAAACACCGACTATACCGTCACCGGTAAAAATAATGTAAAGGCTGGCGAGGGAACCATAAACGTTGTTGGCAAGGGCAACTTTGCAGGAACACGAAGCTTTACCTTCACAATTAAGAAAAAGAGCGTTAAATATGCCACTGTAACGGGCATTAAGAATATGGCGTACACAGGCAAAAAGCGTACCCTTTCGTCTTTAAAGGTAAAGACCTCCACAACCACCCTTAAAAAGGGAAAAGACTACACAGTTTCTTATAAAAACAACAAAGAATTCGGCACTGCCACCGTCACCATAAAGGGCATAGGTGACAACTGTAGCGGTACCTATAAGGCGACCTTTAATATAGTTCCAAAGGCGCCCGACGGAATCAAGGTCTCCAGCCGAAAGACCACCAGCATGAAAATTACCTGGGGTCATTCCGATTACGCAACAAAATATCAGCTTTACCGCGCCACCTCAAAGGATGGCAAATACAAGCGAATCTACTCCACCGCCGACCGTTGGGAATATACCTATACTGATAAAAAACTCAAAGAGGGAACACACTATTACTACAAGGTTCGTTCTTATATAAAGGTTGACGGAAAGAAATATTATAGCGGTTGGACCGAGGTTTCTGCCAATACAAAAATCAGCAACACCACCTTTAGTCTCAAGGGTAACTATGATGATAAATCTGTTACCGTTAAGATGAAAAAGGATAAAAGTGTAACAGGCTATATAGTTTACATGTATAAGAAAAAGTCGGGCAAATACGAGAAGGTCTGGAGAGGAACATCAACAAAGTTTGTAAAAAAAGATGCAGACTACAACAAAAACTACAGCTTTAAAATCCGTACCTACAAGGACACAAAGGCGGGTAGAATTTACGGTACACTCTCGGCTAAGAAGACCATCAAACTGCTGATGCCCGAGAAAATGGCGAAACCCAAAGCCTCAAAGAAAACCCTCAACAGTGTAAAGATCAGCTGGAGCGAAGAGGCTAATGCCGATATGTATCAGCTTTACCGCGCTACCTCAATCGATGGCAAATATAAGCGGGTTTATTCCTCCAAGCAACCAGGCTCGTTTATAGATGAAAATCTTTCTGAGGGAAGCTATTATTACTACAAGGTAAGAGCCTATCGAAAGGTTGACGACAAGAAGTACTACGGCGAGTTTTCCGATGTGATAACCGTAAAAACCAAGCTCAGCGGTACAGACTTCAAGTTGAGCGGCAACCGCAAAAAGAAAACCGTTACCGTAAAATTGACCGAGAATGATAATGCCACAGGATATATAGTATATTTATACAAGAAAAAGTCGGGCAAATACGAAAAAGTTTGGGGAGGAACAGACCTTAAATATACAAAAGAGGATTTGGTTTCAGGCAAAACCTATTATTTCAAGGTGCGGACTTATAAGAAAACAAGCCAAGGTAAAATCTACAGTCCTTTAAGCGAAAAGAAATCATATACAGCAAAATAAACTAACCAAAAAGGTTCCAACATCTGAAAAGGTGTGGGAACCTTTTTATTTTAAGTTAAAATAAATTCTTTTTTTCTTTATTGAATTAAACAAAAATATACGGGCAAAATTGGTAACAGAAATAAATAATTAATTTTCAGGAGGCAAATTGAAGTGAAAAAATTAAGAAAACTGTTGGCGGGTGCGCTTACCGTCATTATGACCCTTGGCTGTATGAGTGCGCTTTCAGGATGTAGCAATAAAGAGACTGTGGTCCGCTATCTCAATTTCAAGCCCGAAAACGCTCAGCATTATGAGGAATTGGCAAGACTCTATGAAGACGAAACAGGTGTAAAGGTGATAGTGGAGACCGCCGCTAATAATGAATACGAATCTACCCTGGCGGCTAAGATGTCCACCGACGAAGCCCCCACCCTTTTCCAGATTAACGGCCCCAAGGGCTATGCAAACTGGAAGGACTACTGCATGGATTTATCGGGCTCGGAGCTGTATTCCCATCTCACCGACAAATCCATGGCTGTTACTGTGGACGGTAAGGTCTACGGTATTCCTTATGTGGTTGAGGGCTACGGCATTATTTATAACAAGGCAATAACCGACAAATATTTTGCTCTCGAAAATCGGGATAACGATATTAAAAGCATGGATGAGATCGATTCCTTTGAGGAGCTTAAATCAGTGGTTGAGGATATGCAGAAAAACGCTCAGGCTTTAGGTATAAACGGTGTTTTTGCATCTACCTCTCTGAAATCGGGTGAGGACTGGCGTTGGCAGACCCACCTCGCAAACATCCCCGTCTACCAAGAGATTAAGACCGAGAAGATAGACCCCAGCTCTGACGACACAAAGACTCTCACGTTTTCCTATTTAGATAACTTTAAAAAGATTTTTGATTTGTATCTTAACAACTCTGTGGTAAATAAAAAATCTGTGGGCACAAAGACGGTCACCGACTCTATGGCTGAATTCGCATTGGAGCAATGCGCCATGGTGCAGAACGGCAACTGGGCTTGGAGTCAGATTGCGGATATCAGCGGTAACAAGGTAAAATCGGAAAATGTAAAATACCTCCCCATATATATGGATATTGAGGGAGAAGAAAAGCAGGGCCTCTGCATTGGCACTGAAAATTTCTATGCTGTTAATTCCAAAGCCACCGAGGCGGAACAGCAGGCGGCTCTGGATTTTATAAACTGGCTTTACACCAGCGACAAGGGTAAGGAGTATGTTGTGGATAAGCTGGGATTCATTGCCCCCTTTGATACCTTTTCGGAAGACGAAACTCCCACTGACCCATTGGCTCGTGAGGTGCTTCGCTGGATGAATAAAGAGGATACCGAAAATATCACCTGGAACTTCACCATTTTCCCCTCCCAGACCTTTAAGGATAAATTCGGCGCCTCGCTTCTGAAATACGCTCAGGGTACTAAGGATTGGCAGGCAGTAAAGGCAGATGTGGTTTCCGACTGGGCAAAGGAAAGCGCCGCAGCTGAATAAAACGTTTTTTTACGGCAAAAGTATAAATGTGTCGCTCTGTGGCGGCACATTTATATAAGTTAAAGGATAGGTGGGCAAAAGTGAAAAACTCAATGCAAAAATATTTCCCCATATTTATTCTGCCGACCCTACTTGCGTTTGTTATGGCATTTATCATACCCTTTATTATGGGCATAGGACTTTCATTTACGAAGTTCACCACCGTCACAAATGCCGCATGGGTAGGCATAGAAAACTATATTAGAGCCTTTACCTTCGACAGCGATTTTCTCCACGCCTTGGGATTCACGTCGCTGTTTACTCTGGTCTCAATAATCACGGTTAATATCTTGGCGTTTGTTTTAGCACTTCTTCTTACAAAGGGGATAAAGGGCACTAATCTTTTCCGCTCGGTTTTCTTTATGCCTAATCTCATAGGAGGTATTGTGCTGGGTTATATATGGAATCTGCTTATAAACGGCGTATTGGCTTATTTCGGGGTGGATATAACCTTTAAAACACAGTATGGTTTCTGGGGCTTGGTGTTCCTTACGAACTGGCAGTTGATAGGTTATATGATGGTGATTTATATAGCGGGTCTGCAGAATATTCCCCATGACCTCATAGAGGCGGCTTCCATAGATGGCGCATCATCCTTCAAGACCCTCACCAGGGTGAAGATTCCAATGGTAATGCCATCTATTACGATATGCACCTTTCTCACCCTTACCAATTCGTTTAAGATGTTTGACCAGAACTTAGCCCTCACTGCAGGTGCCCCCGAAAACACCACCGAAATGTTGGCGCTTAATATCTATAACACATTTTACGGGCGCATGGGTTGGCAGGGCGTAGGTCAGGCAAAGGCTGTAATATTCTTTATAATAGTGGCGCTTATAGCCTTTCTCCAGTTACGGCTCACAGGAAGTAAGGAGGTGGAGCATTAATGCCCATGATAAGAAAACGAAAGGGAAACGGCGCGGTTTTTATTGCACTATGTATACTGGCGGTTATATTCATAATCCCTGTTTTAATCGTTCTTATAAACTCCTTTAAATCAAGGCTCTATATTTCCAGCGCACCTTTCTCGCTACCAAATTCCGAAACCTTCGTGGGTTTCCAAAACTACCTCAGCGGACTTACCTCGTCGGGGTTTTTTGCCGCATTCGGACGCTCTCTGTTTATAACCGTCGCCTCGGTGTTGGCAATAGTTATCTGCACCTCAATGACGGCTTGGTATATAGTTCGTGTGAAGTCCCGATTTAATAAAATCCTTTATTATCTCTTTGTCTTCAGCATGATTGTACCCTTTCAGATGGTTATGTACACCATGACCTATGTTGTGAATCTACTGAATTTCGACAATATTTTCGGAATAGTGCCTGTATATTTAGGCTTCGGCGCAGGGCTTTCGGTGTTTATGCTCAGCGGGTTTGTTAAGAGCATACCCTTGGAAATAGAGGAGGCGGCGACCATAGACGGCTGCAGTCCCTTGCAGACCTTTTTCATGGTGGTTTTCCCCATCCTTAAACCCACCGCCATAACCGTTGCAATTCTCAATGCGATGTGGATATGGAACGACTATCTGCTTCCGTATCTCATACTTGGCACCGACGATAAGACAATACCCGTGGCGATACAGATTGCCATGCAGGGAGCATACGGCTCAACCGACTACGGCGGTCTGATGGCAATGCTGGTATTGGCGATTATACCCATAATTATCTTCTATCTAGCCTGTCAGAAATATATCATAAAGGGTGTAATTGCAGGAGCGGTAAAGGGATAACTGGTCAAAGCTACGCAATCAGTTGAACTATAATCAAGTCTGTACTTTCCCTCCGCTTCGTGGTATTATATAGAAAGGATTGAAATATTTGGCATCTATAACTCTTAAAAATATAGTCAAGACCTATGAAAACGGCGTGACGGTGGTGCCTGACCTTAACCTGGAAATCAAGGACAAGGAGTTTATAATTCTCGTTGGCCCCTCGGGGTGCGGTAAATCCACCACACTCCGCATGATTGCGGGGCTGGAGGACATCACCTCGGGTCAGCTTTACATCGGAGACCGACTGGTGAACGATGTTCCACCCAAAGACAGGGATATCGCAATGGTTTTCCAGAGCTACGCTCTTTACCCCCACATGACGGTGTATAAAAACATGGCATTTGCCCTGAGCCTCAGAAAAGTACCAAAGGATGAAATTGACCGCAAGGTGCGGGAGGCAGCAAAAATTCTTGAAATTGAAAAATATCTCAACCGCAAACCCAGAGCCCTTTCGGGCGGTCAGCGACAGCGTGTGGCTTTAGGCAGAGCAATGGTGCGTGACCCTGCAGTGTTTCTGCTGGATGAGCCACTGTCCAACTTAGATGCGAAGCTGAGGACCGAAATGCGTTCCCAGATAACAAGGCTCCACCGCGACCTGCAGACCACCTTTGTGTATGTTACCCACGACCAGACCGAGGCAATGACCATGGCAGACAGAATCGTGGTAATGCGCGAGGGGATAATCAATCAGGTTGATACCCCCGAAAATCTTTACGAGCATCCTTGCAATATGTTTGTGGCGGGATTTATCGGCACTCCCCAAATGAACTTTATCGAGGCGGAGATTGTGGAAAAGGGCGGTAAACTTCGCGCAAATTTCCATAACTACAGCATCCCTCTGCCCGAAAGAATGCAGAAAAGCGAGGAGCTTAAAAAATATGTGGGTAAGAGGGTGGTCTATGGAGCCCGACCTGAGGATTTCCAGAGCGACCCGCGTTTTGCCCTCCCCGATAAATCCAACGAAATAGAGCTTTATGCCGACCTGGCTGAGATGATGGGCTCGGAAATTTATGTCTACAGCAACATCGGGGATAAAAAAATTATTGCAAAACTTCCGTCAAGTGATAAAATAAAAAGCGGAATGAATATAAAACTTTATCTCGACACAAATAAGCCTCACCTGTTTGACCCTGATTCTGAGATGCTTATTTGCGATTGATGAAAAATCCCACAAAGAGGGTGGACCCAATGAACAAAACAGAAAGAAGCAGCGGAGTGTTGATGCCTATATCGTCTCTCTGGGGAGACACAGGTATCGGCACTTTGGGAGAGGTGGCATACCGCTTTGTAGATTTTTTGCACAGCGCAGGGCAGAAGTACTGGCAGATACTGCCGATATGTCCCACCAGCTTCGGTGACTCTCCCTATCAGAGCTTTTCCACCTTTGCGGGTAACCCCTATTTTATAGACCTTTACGCTGTGGCAAAAGAGGGCTATATATCTAAATCGGATATAGAGTCGGTAAAGTGGTGTAAAAGGCAAAATGAAATAGACTACGGACTTTTATATATAGAAAGACACAAGCTGTTTTCGAAGCTACAGGAAAATTTTCTTCTTAACACCCCTGAGGATTTTAATTCTTTCTGCGCTGAAAACGCCTTCTGGCTTGAAAACTACGCCCTCTTTATGGCAATAAAGGATGCCCATGACGGCAGACCCTTCGAGGAGTGGGAGGAGACAATAAGAAAAGGACACCCCGAAGCTATAAGCACCTGGGTGCAGAAGTGTAGCGGACGCATACAGTATTATAAAATGCTCCAGTATTTCTTCTTCAAGCAATGGTATAGCCTTAAAGAATATGCCAATGAGCGTGGCGTAAAAATCATAGGTGACCTGCCTATATATGTTGCGGGAGACAGCGCTGATGTGTGGTCGTGTCCTGAGCAATTTTATCTTGATAGTGACCTGCGCCCCGTCGAGGTGGCGGGTTGTCCTCCCGATGCTTTTTCGGAGGACGGACAGCTCTGGGGAAATCCTGTATATGACTGGGAATACATGAAATCCACCGACTATTCTTGGTGGAAAAAGCGTATAGAAATGAGTCTAAAGACCTACGATGTAATAAGAATCGACCATTTCAGAGGCTTTGACTCCTATTATTGCATACCCTTTGGCGCCGACAACGCAAAGGAGGGTGTGTGGAGAAAGGGCCCTGCCATGGACCTTTTCAACAGCATCAAAAAGGATATGGGTGACCTGCCCATAATCGCGGAGGATTTAGGTTTTCTTACCGACAGCGTAAGAAAGCTTCTCTCCGACAGCGGTTTTCCTGGTATGAAGGTGTTGCAGTTTGCCTTTGACTCCAGAGAGGAAAGCGATTATCTCCCCCATAGATACAAGGAAAATTCGGTGGTTTATACAGGCACCCATGACAATGACACCATAAAGGGTTGGGTGAATACCGCCGCACCGAAGGACGTAGAATACGCCCTTCAATATCTCAGGGCAGAATCTGCTGAGGCTTTGCCAAAGGAGATGATGCTTGCCGCGCTGTCCAGCGTTTCGAATTTGTGTATTCTCACAATGCAGGACATCATCGGTCTGGGGAGTGAAGCCAGAATCAACACCCCCTCCACTGTGGGTGAAAACTGGAAATGGAGAGCCACCGAGGAGCAGATAACCAGCGCCTCGGCAAAGAAATTGCTTTATTATACTAAGCTCTATTGCAGAGCCTGAGAACAACCAAAAACCAAGGAGGAAAAATTTTGCCAAAATTCGATTTGACCCAAACTATGAGTCTTTTCGCCTCATCTCGATATTTGAGACCTGTAAAGGAGCTTAAGAGCCATGAGCTCCACGATGTGGTAGCAAGGAGTGTTATGGCGCATATCGGAGATAAATGGGAAAGCTCAAAGCTCCAGGACGGACAAAAGCGGAGAGCCTATTACCTGTCTGCCGAATTTTTAATGGGCAGAGGTGTTTTTAATAATATTTTGTCGGTGGGTTTATACGATGAAATTAAGGATAGCTTAAAAGACCTTGGCAGTGATATTTCAAAAATGGAGGAGATAGAGGACGCGGCTCTTGGCAACGGTGGTTTGGGTCGTCTCGCCGCCTGTTTTTTAGAAAGCGCCGCAACCCTTTCTTTGCCCCTTGACGGCTATGGAATAAGATATAAATTCGGTTTATTCAAGCAATATTTTGAGAAGGGATTCCAAAAGGAAACTCTAGATGATTGGTCCCGCTACGGTGACCCTTGGTCGGTGCGCCGTGAGGATGAGACTCAGATAGTACATTTTCGCGACGGAGATGTAAAAGCAGTTCCCTATGATATGCCCATAATAGGCTATGGCGGGGAGCATATAACCACGCTGCGCCTTTGGCAAGCGGAGCCAATGGAGCAGTTTAGCTTTGACAGCTTTAACAATCAGCAATACGACAAGGCAGTACGCCTTAAAAACCGCGCCGAGGATATTTCCCGTGTTCTTTATCCCAACGATTCGGGAACGGCTGGAAAGACCCTCAGACTCAAACAGCAGTATTTCTTCTCCAGCGCCTCGTTGCAGGATATTTTAAGAAAGTTCAAGAAAAACCACGGCGAGGATTTGTCCCGACTCCCAGAATTTGTTACGATACAGCTTAACGATACCCACCCTGTGATATCGGTGCCTGAACTTATTCGACTTCTGATGCTCCATGGCATGAAGTTCGGCGAGGCTCTGGATATTGCCACCAAGGTGTTTAACTATACAAACCACACAATAATGCAGGAAGCCTTGGAAAAATGGGATATGGCGATAGTGAGAAAAATTTCCCCCGAAATTGCTAAAATAATCAAGCAAATCAATCGTGTGTTCGAGACCGAACTCAGCGCCAAAGGTGTGTCTGAGGAGAAGTATCCCGAGCTTTTGATAGTGCAGGATAACACCGTCCACATGGCATACCTTGCCTGTAGGTGCAGTTCCTTTATTAACGGTGTTGCAGAAATTCACACCGAAATTTTAAAGGACAGGGTGCTGAAGTGTTGGTATGAGCTCTATCCCGAAAAATTCCAGAATAAAACCAACGGTATCACCCAGCGACGTTGGCTGAGACTCTGCAACCCCCAGTTGTCGGAACTTATCACAGAGCTTTTAGGCGGTGAGGAGTGGGTAACCGACCTGACAAGGCTTAAAACCTTGGAAAAATATGCCGACGACACAGATGTACTCAATCGGTTTATGGATATAAAAAGGCAGAGCAAGGAAAGGCTTTCCCAATATGTTAAGCTCCACGACAATAAAACCTTTAATCCCGATTGGATAATGGATGTTCAGATAAAGAGACTCCATGAATACAAGCGTCAGCTTCTCAACGCTCTTTGTATTTTAGAGATGTATTTCAGAATCCGCGAGGGAAGCCTCACCGACTTCACCCCAACGGTATTCCTTTTCGGCGCAAAGGCGGCGCCGGGATACTTCAGAGCCAAGGGCATTATCAAGCTTGTAAACGAGATAGCAAAGCTCATTGAAAATGACCCTGTGGTAAGGGAGTATATCAAGGTTATTTTTGTGTCGGATTATAATGTTTCCTATGCAGAAAAAATAGTTGCGGCGGCGGATGTTTCGGAGCAAATCTCAACCGCGGGTACTGAGGCAAGTGGCACAGGCAATATGAAGCTTATGCTGAACGGAGCTGTGACACTCGGCACCTACGACGGCGCGAATATAGAAATCGTCACAGAAGCGGGAGAGGAAAATAACTATATTTTCGGTGCCCGTGTTGAGGATATCGAAGCCCTTGGAGAGGACTATGACCCCAAAAAAATATACAATGAGAACGGCAGTATAAAAAGATGTGTGGATGCCCTTGTAGACGGCACTCTTTGCGACGATGAAACAGGAATGTTTAAGGAGCTTTATGACGCAATATTAGAGGGAGCCTCTTGGCACAAGCCCGACCACTATTATCTGCTGTTGGATTTTGAGGATTTCTTGCAGAAAAAATTGCAGGTAAACAGGGACTATAAAGACCGAACTGCTTTTTCGAAAAAGTGTTGGCTAAATATGTGCAACAGCGGAAAATTCTCTTCCGACCGCACAATTTCGGAATACGCCGAAGATATCTGGAAAATAAAATAAGAACCCGACCCGCCGTGCGCAATTAAAAATTGCGGGCGGGTACCCCGGAACCGTGTTGTGTTCACAATAAATTAAGCCCGTAGGATAAAAGATTAAATCCTACGGGCTTAAGTCATATTATATCAACCTGTAAACCATTACCTTTTTACTACGTTTTCTGCAGTTTTCAATAACAAACTGAGTTCCGCGGGATTGCCCGTCCCAAAAAGCCAACACCAGGTCGGCATAGTCGATTATCTCTATGTTACGTCTCAGCGGTGCGCCTCTGCCGAAGCTTTCGTAGTCAGGGAGAAATTCTGTCAACGGAATACCTCTTTCTCTGGCATATTTTCTTGCGCAGGTATCAACACCTCTGGCGCCCCCCGAAACTATTTCGGTGGTGCCTTCGGGTAAATATTCCTCTAAGTTTATATTGCCGATTCCTCTGGAGCCGATAACCGCTACCTTCATTTTGGGTCGCCTCGCCTTTCGTGATATACAAATATTTTACCACGATTGTGTGGTTTGTCAATGATAAAGTGAATAAAAATCACACTTTCATATATTAAAAATGTAATTGCAAATTAAGGGTATATGTGGTATTATTATAAAGAATAAAGATGTGTTTTAATAATGGAGTGGAGCATCGCTTTATCCATTCACCTTATTTTATTTCTTTATTCAAATTTTAAAGCAAAAGATATTTTTGAGGAGTCGTTATGATGCAAGACAGTAACACCAATCAGAATCTTAATCCCGAAGCGGAGTATATAGACGAAGCAAAGATTCGGGAAAGCATACAGGACGGGGATGTAGAAATCTTCTATAAAGACGGAGTCCAGTACGTCAAGAGAAACGGTGTGGATTATACCGTCAGCGAGGGTAATGTTATATTGCCAAACGGGCTGGAGCTAAACATGACAAAGGATAGCTATGTATACATGGAACTTCTTCAAGGCTATGTTATGGAAATCCTTTTGGTGGTGGACAAGTTCTGCCGTGAGCATAATCTTACATATTATCTTGGCGAGGGTACCCTTTTGGGCGCTCTCCGTCATAAAGGCTTTATTCCTTGGGATGACGATGCAGACATTCTCATGCCCCGCGCTGACTACGAAAAGTTTTTGGAACTTGCCAAGACTGAGCTTCCTGAGGGCTACCAGCTTGACAGCGTGGAAACCAACCCCAACCATTGGACAATTATAGCTCAGGTACAGATGACCCGTAAGGTGCCTTATGTTAAAAAACGCCTTGAGGGTATTGCCCTTAACAATGGCCCCAGTCTTGATATTTTTCCCATGGATTTTGTGCCCGACAACAATTCTAATGAGTTGAGCAAAAGAGGTAATAAAATCCGAATATTGCGTCGTGTGCTTTGGATTAAATCAGGCCTTCACAACAGGGCTTGGTATAAGACCTTAAAAAGGCGTATTATATACTACTACCCCTTGAAGTTCTACGGAATGTTCCGTAGCATGAAATCTCTGCAAAAACAGGTTGAAAAGATAATGACGGAGACCAACGATCCAAATCTTGGCTACATGTGTGTTTTTTCAAGCTTGTATTATGCCCGTCGCGAAGCATTCCGTAAGGAGTATTTCGGAGAGCCGAAATATGTAGAATTCGAGGGTCACATGCTCCCGATTCCCTCGGAGCCAGAAAGAATATTGAATCGTATCTACGGCGAGTATATGCTTATGCCCCCTGTATCTGGAAGAAAGAGTAAGCATTTCTTTAAATTAGATGAAAATGCTATGTCCGACCTGCAGAATGATGAGGTCTTCAAAAACATTAAATATAAATACGATGAATTGAAATCGGGCGCTCCAAAGCTAAAAAAAGTCACCTTTATAAAAACTTCCCTGTTGGAACATCTGTATAAATTCCTTAAGAGTTCAGGTCTTGCAAAATTAACACCAAGAAACATTTTCCGTCAGGGTATAAGGTTTGCAAAGCAAATTGCCCGGAGAAGAATCACCGACAAACGTTGCGCACAGCTTTATAAGTATTACAATCTTCCCATCGAAGAAAAATCTGTATTCTACGATGCTTTCTCAGGTCTTGGCATTCTCGACAGTCCGCGAACTCTCTTTAAAGCAATGCTAAAAAGGGAAGAATTTAAGGACTTCACCCACATCTGGACCGTAAATGACGAGTCGGTGTCAAAACTTAATCTTGACGAATTCCGAGAGCTTCCAAACGTTAAATTTGTAAAGCGAAACAGCAAGGAATACCTTAAGGCTCTCACCACCTGCAAATACCTCATTTGCAACTCCTCTGTGCCTCAGTATTTTGCCCGACGTCCCGAGCAGATATATCTCAACACATGGCACGGTGTTCCCACAAAGGTAATGGGATATGAGCGTCCTGGACAGCGTGTTAATGCTACGCAGAATATAGAGCATAACTTCCTCAACACAACCCATTTGATTGCCGCCAACCACTTCACAGGGGAACGCATGTACAAACAGGCCTACATGCTGGATGGAATTTACGAGGGTAAGATGTTGGATGAGTCTCTGCCCCGTACCGACACCGTCCGTACCACCAACCGCGAGTACGCGATGGAGAGACTCAAAGAGGCAGGAATCGTCACCGATAAGAAGATTATTGTCTATGCTCCCACCTGGAAGGGTAAGCTTTACAATTCTCTTGAGTACGACCTCACCGAGCTTAAAGAAGCGGTAAACACCTTAAGAAGCAATATCAACACCGATGAATACGAGGTGTTTCTGAGAGTTCACTATTTCCTCTACCGCTCAATCCTCATGGATGAGGAAATGAGAAAAATCTGCATTCCATTTACTGTGGATACCGATGAACTCCTTAGCGTTGTTGATATCCTTATCTCCGACTATTCCAGCATTTTCTTCGATTTCTTGGGAACTCGAAGACCTATTCTTTTCTACGTACCTGACCTCGCTGAATATACTGAAAACCGCGGTCTTTATATCCCCATGGATGAGATGCCTGGTCCTGTTAGTGAAAATCTCCTTGACATCGCAGGATATATCAATAATATTGAGGATATAAAAAAGGAATATAAGGGTAAGTACGATGCGATGTATGAATGGTGCTGTTCTAAGGAGGATGGCAAGGCTGCCGACAGAATTCTCGACGCAGTCTTCCTTGGCGAAGAGGCCGAAACCCTTAGCTGTAAAAATGGCAAAACCAAGCTTCTATTTATGGCAGACTGGACCAAACCTTTTATTAATCAGATTAAATTGACCGAGCTCTTTAAAGAGATTGATTACGATAAATACGATGTAACCCTGCTCACAGGCAAGCCCAAGAAAAAGAGTCAGGCCAACCTTTTGGAAGAGCTTGACCCCAGAGTTCGAATTCTTATAAACGACAAGAAAGTCAACTCAATCTGGAGAGATAAGCACAAAGCCTTCCAGAGCCTACGTAATCGCACCGGTTCTCTGGATACCGCCGCGGAGATTTTCCGCAAGGGCAACGAGTGGCAACGCTTGGTGGGAGACTCCCGGTTTGATGAACTCATTATGGTGCGCCCCAAGTACGCTCCTCTTAACTGGTTAGTTTTGAGCTATATAGCGCCAATTGCTAAAAAATCTTTGATTGTGAGCGAAACTGTTCGAGAATCTATCTACCAAGTGGAAAGCATGAACGCCCATTTCCAAAGTATTAAGGATAATCTCGACGAATTAAAGCGATTCTGTAAAGAGTAATAAAAAATCCGCCGTAGGGAGGACACTTCGTAAAGAAGTTTCTCCCTACTTCTTTTGTCTGTGACAAAGAGAACCCCCTGTTCTACAGGGGGCAAAGAAATAGCTTTTAGCGAGGAGTAGAGTAGACAATAAAAAAGCTCCTTGGTATAGTAGAAGTGGTTTGCCGACCACACAACTAAAATATCAAGGA
>JAZQKX010000015.1:0-23436 GCA_045542355.1 Acutalibacteraceae bacterium | reverse complement strand
ATGGTTTTAAGTATTCTGCCCTTTCTTCAGGCTTCATATTCTAACCAACTTTTGTACCTAATAATTTTTGCTTAGCTATACGTTCATCAATTAATAATTTCACTTTACCTGAGCTCATTTGTGCCTATGCATTAGCGTGAGCCTCGGTATTAATGGGTGCATTAGCTTTTAGTAAGTACATGGCTTCATGTTCTGTGGCATTGGTTTTAAATTTTTTATAATAGCCTTCATCGTCATTGTAAACTCCAAAGTCGGGATAAGTATCCCCGGTATCTGGATCAATTTGTGATTTTACCATAAAATCAACCAAACCAATACCAAGACCATTAGCATCAATTACCAAGCGACGAGCTTTATATTTATAAAAAAGTTTCTTTAAATTTAAAGCCTAATCACCAAAATGCTCATCAGAAAATGTATAAATATTAACCAATGACTTAAAAGCACCACCCATTGACTAAGGAGTGACTTTAAATACACAAGCGACAGTATCGCAGCCTTTGCGGCCAACGTCCACCGCTATAACATAATAACTAGAAGCACTTGATCGGCCAGAATGTTCATATTCAGGTTTCTATAAACATCTGTTTCTATCAAATACGTCTCCATCAAAGAACGCATTTGCAACCGTGCCAGACCACTTAGATTCATATTCACGATCAAAAGAAGCCTCATTAAAAGTACCATCTCGTTTTAAATCTTGTAAGAAAGTTTTATCTAATAGCTTCATCATAACAGGAACGCGCCAAGTGCCGCCCATAATAAAGGCTTTTTCTGGTTCGGCAACCATACGCACTAATAATTGTATCAATTTATCATAAGCAAAGGTCCCCTTCCAGCCTGCAGTTGTCACGAAGATTTGGCTCTTGTTTAATGTTTCATCAGGCTGTGTCGTGCCGTCCATGCATAAACGAGAAACGTTCATTGTTGGAATAATGACTTCATTTAATATGGTTCCATCTACGCCAACACATTCTTCCACGAGGCCGCCATGACGACGCTTACCTCTAGATTTTTCACTCGCGGCAATATTATCAAAATAAGAACCGTTTTTAAACATAAAAATACAATAGTCTTTTGACTATCGAGTTTTACCTGGTCGTAAATCTAATTCTCGCTCAAGGGCTGGTACTAGAGTACAAAGTTCATTAACTTTTTCTTTTACAATGCCAGCAGCCTATTCCTTACCGCCAGAGGTAACGAACAATTTAGAACGAGGATATAAAATACAACGACACATTAATACTAATACAGATAAGAAAGATTTAGAATAGGCGCGGGGGAATACCATGTATACATAGCGATAACGCATGGCAGCCCGCAAAAATACTCGTTGATAAAAATAAAACTTTAATCCATTATCTGGAATTTGACCATCGGCGCCCGTTTGTAAAAAGTCAATAAACATATCCGGATATTCGCGCCAAAATGCGATGTAATCCCGAAGAGCGGGTTTAATTGCTTCAATACGCTCTTCGGAAATACCAATTTTCCTTTTATCTCCAGATAGATTTAATAAGTCTTGTAAAGCCATTATAAAATTTCTCCATCAAGTAATTTCTATAAGAATTCATTATCATCTTCCTCAGCCTATTCTTCAAGATCGCGCAAAGCTGAAAAATCTTCATCAGCAAGAAGAGATTCTTCGCCTTCGCCGAACAGAGAGGCGTCAAACGCATCTTCATCATTGGCCGCTTCTGCAGTCATATCTGCTTCTTTCTCTTTATCCATCTGTATTTGTTTAATGGCATTTTCAATAAGATTACCCAGATTCATTTCTTCGGTAACCAGAGTATGTGTATAGTTTTGTAAATCCTATAAAGTTCTATCAACTTTATCCTAAGGTCCATCGACATAATATCGAGGAATAAAACCATCTTTTTCGCATAGCGCAACAAGCTCAGAAATAGAATCAACATATTCACCAGTTGCTGCCTTGTTCTGTGCCGCGGTGAACTTACCAGATTTCATAAGGGTGTCATATACCTTACTCATCTTTTGGTATCCTTCAATATCTCCCATATCTATTAGCTGATTTGCTTTTAAAGAGGTTTTACAAATAAGTTTCAAGGTGTCCTTATGCCCCGCGGTTTGAATATCATAAGATTCCATCATTTCATTATAAAGTTTTTCTAATTCAATCCATTCATCGGGTTTATAAGTTTTACCCCATTTTAGACGCAGATATAAACGATCTTCATCGGTTAATTCTGCCACCAGGCTATCGGTTGCGCCATCATCAAAATAATCTTCGATTGGAGTCCCTGTCAAAAAAGGATTTACTTCTTCCATAACAGGATCCATCGGTGGCGCAACAATTTCTTCAGGTAGGGTAAAAGTTGCTTTTTCAATCGCCTCTGCGATTTGTGCCGCGTCATATCCTTGACGCTTCATTGCCTATTCTATTTTAGCATTAGCAACTTTCTATAGGTGTTCATTATGACACCATCTATAGTCTTTATATTGTTTTAATTTCATTTTAGACAGGTATCGACCTAAAATAGTCATACCTGTTAATTTGCTTCTGTCTTGACCATACTTAGCCAATAATTTATTCCATTCATCTACTACGTATGGAACATCACATTCTTGTAAAATCCATAAATAAGTTTCTGGATCCCAGTTATCGACGTGCATGGTTAAACATTTTTTACACTGAGTCAATTTACCATCATTAGGATACTTTTCTAAATTGTTTGATGAATAAAAATCTTCAGCTGCTTTTGTGCGATTACATTTTTCGCAATAATATTGATTTTCTGCCATCTATAATTCTCCTTTCAATAAGCCTTAAGTTTCATATTAGTGAGAATTATACTTTTTTGCCCTTGACACTTCGACAATTTTTACAGATACTATACCAGCCATCTTTACTGGTTTTGTTTATGGAAAAATATTTATTATTGGCTAACTTAATCTGCCCACAGCGACTGCAACGCTTATACTCACCTTTTTCCTTTTTCATAAAATACCAATCAAGATATTGGTCTTCTGCGGCGGATGCAATCATCTAAGGAATTTTGCGACGCCATAAAGAGGAAATGTATTCAAGACTATGCTTAATGCCGAACTCTTGTTGAATTGCTTCTTGAATTGCAATATTTTGCATACCATCAATTTTATATTCAACAATTCGCATATATAAAGGATAATCTGCTAGCGCTTTGTCACAAATAGTTTCAAAGTCATAAATTAAGTACCAAGTATCACTTTCAAAATTACCCCAACTATCTTGTTTTAAACGCGAATAATTGCATAAAATCGCAGAACAGACTAGGGGATCAATTAAAGTAATACCAGTGCTGATGGCGCGGCCATCGGGACCAACTGTAATTTCGCCGTCAAGAGGAATAAAATTCTTAGAAGAACGCACAGCTTGCGTAAAAACGATCGGTTTTCGATACGCATTTTTAATAACATACTAATCTTTACGTAATTCTATTAAAGTCTTTTTAATTATATAAGCATCCTTTCCGGTTGCTGTCTATAATTTTCTTTCCCAATATTCAATAGCTTCTCGTAACTATCTTAAGGGTTGAATATCTGCTAAATCTTGTTTTGTAATTGATACTTTTGGTTGAAAAATCTAATTTTTATCTTCAGTCATAATACTATATACGCCATCTTCGCCATTTTCAAACTGGGAAACAAGACCTTCAAAAGAAGTTTCGCGCTTATTAATTGTGACTAAACGATTATCTGTTAAAATATTGCGCTCTTTCTTTTCTTGCTTCTCCATACAAAGAATTAAATAATCAGCCAAAACTTCTAAATAACCACTATTTGGTATGTCATCACCACAGTCATTTAAAATTTCTTGCACTAATTTATTTCGTTCTTCTGGAGTTTCCAAAGAATAATCAAGTTTTATCATCTTTTTACCTCCAGCTTCATTGATTCTTTTCACGATTATTGTATCAAAAATTTTCCAGTTTGTCAAATTTTTTGACAAATAAAAAATAATATGTTATAATGAAATTATTAAAAAAAGGAGAAAATTTTATGGGAGAATTATGGCGGCGCTTGGGCAAATTTATTCAAAGCCTATGGAAGAAAATTTTTAACAAAAAAGATAGGATCCCGCAAAAATGGAATCAACTTACAAGAGAGAATATGCAACTTGGAGCGGGTGAGATATTTTTAGATGGTATGTCTTTGGGAAGAGTTGAATCTATTACCTCAATTAGTAAAGATGATATCCCGGATAAAGTTTGGAAAAACTTAAAATCATTTTTTGAAGATGTTGAAGTAAATTGCCAATTAATAGACATTTCTTCGCAACTTAATACTCCAAAAAATTTAGCCAATATCTATAGAACAAATCTGCCCAAGCACTATTCATGTAAAATGCTCATTCTATCCATTGCCGCAAACCAAGAGAGTGAATATATCGCAGTCGACATGTCGCAATATGAAGAGCGGGGACTCGTACACTATATTATTGGGCGCACATTAAGCTTCCAAGAGATAGAGGAAGAGTATCTAAGTGCGGCAAACCAAGAGGGGTGCAAAATTGATGAGAGTACATTGGAGTGGATGCGGGAGGGCGCTGAAACCGATCTGGTTAGCATGCTTTATGGCGCGGCAGATTTATATTATTATGAAGATACTGGTGAATGGGATTTTGATTAAAACCCGTAAGTCGAAATAAAAAATACCCCAGCCCAAAAAAATGCGGCTGGGGTAAAATTATGTAAAGAAATATTTTTCCCGAGATTCGAAATTTAAAATGGGTTTTGAGTGGATTTTGGTCAGAGCATTAAATAAAAGACTAAAATAAAAAGGTAAAACCCGTAATACACCCGGGGGCGTTGTTAAAAAAGTAAAAAGCCATTGACCCCCACAAAAGCAACGCAAAAATACACCACCCCCCAATTATTCGGTCCAATAAACTCCACCGAAAAAATAAAAAAAAGTGTTGACAAGGAAAAAAGGCTGTGATACAATGGTATCGTTCCAAGGGGAACGCAATAATTAGGAAGGACTTAAAAATTATGAATGAACTGCGAAACATGGGTAAATATCACCGCCTAACCTACAATGGCAAGGTCTTCCGTATCTATGATTGCTTAGACCGTGGCTATGTGGTTATGACAGACGGCAAGGTCATTGGCACTGCGGACAACAATGTACAAGCCATTAACTTTGCAATCGCATATACCCAAAGATAAACATGGGGGCGGGCAACCGCCCCACACCATAAAAGAAAGGACTGCATACCATGAAATACAAACTTATCAGCATAACCGACTTATGGGGCGAGAAACTAAACCTCGACCACTATGATATACTGTGGGTAGATGAAGACTCTGCCATTTTGAAGCTCAAGGGCTATGGTAATTGTTTTACTAAACGATATAGTGCGGCAGATTGCTATACTGTTATCACCGAAAAGGTCAGCGGCTAAACCGCTGACCACCACATAAAGGGAGGACAATAAACTATGTTAAAATTCACCGCTAACAAGACCACCTATACCGCTATTGGACAGTTTGGAACGCATTACACCTATACCAAAGAGGTCAATGACAACGGCAAGCCATATTATTATACCAATGATACCAATATGGAATTTGATACCCATGGCGAGGTTATGGCATATTTTGGAGCCATGGAAGCCGCAGAGGTTGCCGCCAATAAGTGCCATGACTTGGGCGTGCGTGCTTTTGAAGCAGGTTTTGCAGACGAGTGTGATATTCGCCATACCAAGGTTGACCAAATTCAGTATATTTTTTGCCCCGATAATGAAAGTGCAAAAGCCTTTATAGAGTTTACTGAACACTGCGTTGACTGTTATTTCCTCAGTCATGTCACAGCACATCAAGGTCTCAGTAACACTATGCGACACCTATTTGAATATAAGGAACATAGTGATAGCTTTGAACGGTGTGACGATACTATCTGTGCGGTTATTAGTCAGTTAGTCAAATAAGAGTTGGGGTTAATCCCCAACTCTGCCAGTAAAGAAAGTGAGGTATGTATAAATGGATTGGGAACTTATCTTCTATATCGTGGCTGTAGTGGTCGGCTTTGCTGGCTGGTTCATAGCTTGCAAGGTCATAGAGCCATACTATTTGTGGGGTAGTGATAAGCGGTCAGACCGCTATGTTGACCCTTATAAATAAGAAAGGACAAGGATTATATGCTATATTTCTATGAGATACGCAATAAACTAACGGGCCAGCAGGCTCATATATGTGCAAAGAATTTTGCGGCGGCGTGCAAGGCTATGGGGTGGAAACCCTACCATTGCCGCTGTATATGGAAAGCCAGCGATAAGGCGGCATATTAACATGGAGAGGGTGGGTCTGTTTAAGACTCACTCTTTTTTCGCAGGCTCGTGCGCGAGTGCCACGAGCCTGATTCGATTAAAGGAGATAGGACGCATTTTTTTCAGGTGAAATGCAACCCCAAGCAAACGGTTTCCAACCTCCCAAAACTGCCTCACATGTGTTTTGTGCGTGATACGCACGGCGCGGTTGTCAGAAAAAAAATTATTTTTTTTTGAAAAAAGTGCTTGACAAATATCTTCGCCTATGCTATAATTAAGGTACAAAGAGGGGCGGTGAAAAAGGTCGGTTCACCCTCAAAAAGAGTCCAGTAGAAAGATGCGTCCTGCTACAAAAACTGCGCCACCCTCTTAACTCCCTTATAGAAAGAAGAATGACAATGAGCTATGCCGACATCTTAACCGAGGAGCAAAAAGAAGCTTTTCGCAAGGGCGACGCCTATTATAAGAGCCCTTTCAAAGAGATGCATATGCGGGAAACCCTATGCAACACAAGTGCAACAAGTACAGGCTCTGTTTATGTAACCTCTTCTCGGTCTCGTATTCATGACGCCCTGGTTGACAGTTGGAAAAGCAAAAGCTGGAATTAAGAAGGAGAAAAGTATATGTATGAATTTCATGTCCGCAATACTAAGACTGGTGAAACAAATATCCTATTCGGCTACACGGCAAATGATGCGTTCCGGCGCGCCGGTATCGTGAACACCGAATTATGGGAATGGGAAATTGAAATCGCAGAGTATGTTGATTAAGAGAGTGTCCTCCATACGAGGACACTCCCATTTTTTGAGCTGCGCGCTTTCGGATGAAGCGCGCAGAATTTATGATACACACGGCTCCGTGGATATTTTTTTGCGAAACAAATAATTCTAAAAATTTTTTATTTTTTCCCCAAAAAGGGGTTGACAAAACCGGCGGTCTGTGGTATACTAATTACAACAGGGGAGGGTGAGGCGACCCAAACGGGGTGCCCACGCGAGCGAGTAAGACCTCGACCCAATGAACCGAGCGCATGGTGTTCGCGTGTGCGCTATATAAGTGTGAACCAGACCCCACGGGCTGAAAGAATGTTGGGGCTATGCGCGATACAAAAGCCAATGTCCTTTCTAATCTACTTTTGGAGGTATTACTATGGAAACCATCACCATCACCAAGATTTGTCCCTTCTGCGGCAAGGCACACACCTGCACGGTTGACCGAGTTGGCTACTTCGCATGGGAATGCGGTGAACCTGCCCAGCGAGCCTTGCCCAATGCCACCCCCACCGAGCGAGAGCAGCTTATCAGCGGCATTTGCCCCAAGTGCCAGGAAACCATCTTCGCTCTGCCACCCGAGTCGGAAGATATACCCTTACCCTTCGAGGATTGTACTCAGAATTGCCAGGGTTGCCACCACTACGACGAATGCTTCGCCGATGAGGACACCGATGACTGCGATTATGAGTGCGGCTTCGACCCGTACGCAGGTTGCTACACAGACGACTGCTGAAAAGTGGTCGTCTTTTTTCAACCGCTCGCTTACTGCCCAAGCGAGCGGAATTTATCTTTTTTCCAAGCGTTGGAAAAAATCGCTCGCAAACGCAACCAAAAAATTTTTTTAATTTTTTTCACAAAAACCCTTGACAAGCCGACCGCCCTATGTTATAATAAAGACACAAAGGGGGAGCAACCCCACAAAAGAAAGGAAATAAAATCTATGAAATATCTCACTAATCGCCGCATCAATGTTCGCACTATCCGCAACCTGACCGATGGACAAGGCTTGACCCTCCGCAATGGCAAAATTATCGAGTATAAGACCGGCTGGCAAGTCGGTATCACTGGCATCACATGCCAGACCGCTGAAGAGGTCAGCGAACTGCTCCATAGGGGTTTAGGTCGCAAAGGCAATATCGGTATTTGGTATAGCGAAGGCGTGTACTATATCGATGTGAGCAAGCGTATCACCACCAAGCAGGATGCCCTCAAAGTCGGCAAGCTGATGAACCAGCAGAGCATATACGGCTGGCGTCCTCGCAAGGCGGGGCAGTTGGTATGGTGCGGTAAATAAAACCGCACCAGCCCCTTGACAAGTCAAGCAAAGTGTGCTATAATAATAACAACCAAAAGATAAGGAGATTTAATCATGGAAAACGAAAAGAATTATGCCTTGCAGATGCGTGAAGCCGCTGATAAGTTCAACGAAGACGCCGCCAAGGAAAATCGCAACCGCCACGAAAAGTTCGTAGAAACTACTCTTTTGCCGAATATCGAGCGGTCTGCCAATGCAGGTCTGTACAGTGCATATTTCACTGTCTGCGCTGGCTACTCTGTCAACATGGTCAGCGACCTCTTGGTAGAGCTTGGTTTTACTGTGGAACGATACCGTTCTACCAGTCGCACCCTCCATGTACAGTGGTAAACCCCAAGGGAAACCTTGGGGTTTCCTTTTTGGCTGCCCGAGGTCGAAGGCCCCGGGCAGAATTTCCATTATATCACATCATTCGAAAAAAATCAATTCGCGTTTTGAACAAACTTCCGGCCGCGTCTTCTCCCGAATTCGTGCAACATTACCAGTTGACTTTTGGTGCGGTCTGTGCTATAATAAGGATGTCAAGGGGGCGAAGGAAACCAGAGCCCCTTCCGGTGAGGTAACCCGCAAATTTTTTCAAACTTTTTTGAAAAACCCCTTGGCAAGTCCCTTAAAGTATGATACAATAAGGGTGTCAAGAAAGGGATGGGGTCGTCTAAGGGATGGGTAAGACGACTACTGAGTAGAGGATAGTGGGTTCGAGCCCCACCCCCATCACCAAAGGGAGAAGGAAAACTGCCCCGGAAAACCACGAGGTTCTCGCCAAATGTCTTCTCGGAAAAATATAAGACTTGGCAAAAAAGTGCTTGACAGATAGCCAAAAGTGTGCTATAATAAAAGCACAAAGAGGGACACCCACGATAGAGAGCAACCACCCTTGCGGATAAACGCACTGAGGCTCCCGTGGGAATGGTAAGTGCGCGACCCGTCCCTCTAAATATGACCGCTTAGCTCAGTTGGTAGAGCAACGCCCTTTTAAGGCGTGGGTCTGGAGTTCGAGCCTCCAAGCGGTCACCACAGAAACTAAGGGATGCGCCCTCTCCCACAAAGGCGTTGGATGATGCGTGGATGCAGAAAGGGTTGTGAATCAAGTGACTTGGACTTAGGGGTGGCGCCCGTAATGCTGATTTGTTAATGTTTATGATGTCTGCTAGTAAGCCATCAAGGGGTTGGCTCCCACATCGATCAGGACGATGAAAGGATTGTGGTCGCATATGTTTTAGATTAGGGTTTGGCGACCCGTACCAAGAAGCCTATCGGCTTAGCAGGTTGAGTAGACTGGCTCAAAACCACTCGGCTGAGAATTATATAATACTGGAAAGACCTCCAAGGGGCAGACCCCTTGGAGGCATTTTGTTTTCAGCTGCTCGCCTGCGGCTCAGGCGAGCAGAATTATCAATATTTTCACCCTTTGGAAATAAAATTTTTGAAAATTTTTTTCAATTTACCCCTTGACAAAATCCCATTACTGTGCTACAATGTTAATGTAATCAAGGGGCGCAATGCTCCAAAAGAAAGGAAATAATTACTATGACTAACTACCTGTGTGAAGATCTTGAGAATGGCGGTTACTTCTTTGTGCAATGTAATTCCATTGAAGAAGCCGAAGAAATCCTGCTCGAAAATGGTTTCAACCTTGACGAGGTTGATTTCCTTGACGAGGTCGATGATGAAACTGCTGAAATCTATGGTTATGATACTTATTAAGAGGGGTAATAAATATGATTATTGAAAAGAAAAAGCCTTTATTTGGTCGCTTTGGCGATTTTACTCCGGGCACTGTATTCGGTGATTATTATGATGGTGATGTAAAAGAAACCTACATGAAGATGCAAGGTGTCATTATCAGTAAAGACGGACACGCAGATACAATTTGCAACGCTGTGGATGTTGAAACTGGCGAGTGGACTTTCTTCAATGATGATGAAAACATAATCCCCTATACATCGGCAAGAATTATTTTAGAATAAGGGGTTGACAAACCCCTTATTCTATGCTATAATATCCACAGAAAGCGAGGTAATTGCTATGGCAAAGAAACCCAAGAAAATCGACCGCCGTATTTTTAAGAAAGAGGGCGAAGAACTGCAACAATGGTTAGCTTTCCGTAAGAGAGGTAGCCGAGTGGAAAATGGCAAAGCCTACAACCGCCAAAAGATGAAGAAAGAGGGTCGAGAGTGATGAGTATCCAAGAAGAACTGGAACGACTCTATTGGAGAGTTGTTCACGAATGTGAAGCCAGTTGGGAGATACCCGAAGCTTTTCATGCACTAAGTGAAACCATTGAATATTGTGGTGGCGGTAAACATATCAATTTCAGAGGAGTTGATGAAGATGCCTAAATGTCCTAACTGCGGTAGCACCGCACAAGTCCATAAATGGATGGACAGTATCGAGAAACCGAAAACACACAGTTTTTATTTTTGTGGTTGCGGAGAGTGCTTTGTAGCAGAAGACCCTCAAAAGCAAAAAGAAGAATTTTGTAAAGATTGGAGAGCCAACCGATGAAATACTATAAATTTACAAGTTCCACCCCCTATTGCGGAACAGAAAATGACTACTATCATAAATTTGAAACGCCGCCCAAGCCGGACGAGTTAGAAGAAATTGCAGGCGAGTATGCTGAGCAAGCCTACCAAGATTATTCCTACCTACATTCCGGTTGGAATGATGAAAACCTCGAAGATATGAGCGAGGATGAAGCCGAGGAATATATGGATAATTTCCGAGCGGATTGCTCTTGCTCTTACGAGGAAATCAGTGAAAAAGAATATAAAGAAAACACTTGACAAAACCGCAAACCTGTGTTATAATATAAGTACCAAATGAAGAAAGGAAACAATATCTATGAAAGCAACTGGAATTGTGCGTCGTATCGACGACCTCGGCAGAGTAGTTATCCCCAAGGAAATTCGCAGAACGATGCGAGTGCGGGAGGGCGACCCTCTCGAAATCTTTATGTGTGAAGGCGGCGGTGTGGTATTCCGCAAGTATCAGCAGACCGTGGTCGCAGAAATCGAAACAATGAAGGAGTATGTTGACGACCAACTCTCCTACAACGAGGATGGAAAGCGAGCCGCAGTGAAAGAGCATTTCAACGCAATTTTGGCTCTATTGAAAGAGGACGAGTAATCGTCCTCTTTTTTTAGCCGCTCGATGTCTTGCGCAGCGAGCGGAATTTAAGAAAAAAACTACCTTTCGAACTTTTGTTCGGCAAAACCGTTTGAAAAATTTTTTCAATTTTTTTCACAAAACCCCTTGACAGAACGGCAATTCTATGGTATAATTCTCTTGTAAGTAAGGAACACCCCAACCAAAAGAAAGGAAGAATTAAAAATGGAAGAACTCTTGAAATTTATCGAAGGTCGTCTGATATGGGCGAGCGAAAATCCGGAATGTGCAAAGGCATTTTTCCATCAGGCATACGGCGCCATGCAGTTTTGCATTGAAACTGGTATGTCCAAAAAGGATTATCAGGTCATGGAATACAAGTGGAACACCACCTACCGCCCCTCTTTTGAGTGTATTATCTATGGGGGTGCGGTGTGATGTTGAAACGAAATTGCTCTTTCCATATCAGCGAGGACAGACTGGACCGAGCCTGCTATATTATGACTACCATCGGCATTGGCGAGGTTATTAAGGAACAGAGATGTGTTGATGAAAGAGGTCGGGTGTCTTGGCAGTGCTTGACCGATACGGGCGTAATCCTTGTGCTGAACGAGAGTAAGACCCTTGCGGTTACTCTCTATATCGCAAAACAACCAAAAGTCAGTGCTATGTATGGCGGCAATACCCCTGCGTGGGTCATGAAGCTGGTACACAAAAACCGCAAGTATGCGGAAGAACAAGATAAAGCGAGGTTTTAACTATGTTTGAAAGAGTAAATAAGCTGTTAGAGCAATATATCGGTGGGCAGATTTTCTTCACCGAATTGGATAAGGCGGTTAAATTTGACATTGACATTTTGGGTCAGTTGCTCCAAAAGACCATGGAACTGCACCCTACCGCGAAGACTATCGCAAGTGGCGAAATTGGTTTGTCCATGCACAACCTTGGTGTTCGTGTGGGTTTCCTCGTTCCCGGCGGTCTGCGTTTCGACCCCTCCAAAATCAACCTTGAACCTTTCAAGGAACAAATCGAGGGTTATGAGTTCGTCTTTGTCGATGATAGCTATTTCAGCGGTCGTACAGTTCTCGTAATCAAAGAAGAAATTGAGCGGTTAGGTGGTATCTTCGTAGGCACAGTAGTTGCCTATGACGGCGCAAAGGAAAAAGACCCCATGGTTGATAGCCTTTACCGCTACTATGACCACTATGACCTGCTCGGCAGACCCAAAAATGGGGCTTGACAAAAGCCCCAAAGTATGATATAATACGAATAAAAGAAAGCGAGGAAAATAAAATGAAAAATATTATTGTGCTCCTTTTGGTGGTTATCATGGTAGCCACTCTGTTCTGCGGTTGCAACCGCCAAATCTTTGATGTGACCTACTCCTTTGAGTATGCCTATGTCAAGTTGCCCAATGGCGAGTGCGTCGAGGGCGTGCCGAGTTCGTGGCGCGACTATGAAAATAGTGATATGGTGCAGGTTGTTATCAATGGCAAAACATATTTGACCCATTCGACCAATGTGGTAATGGTGTCTGATTAGGGGGGTAGGTAAAATGCGGATAGTTAGAAAATATATCGCAGAAGACGGCACAGAATTTAACACCGAAGAAGAGTGCCGAGCTTACGAGCGAGGATCAATTCTCCACAAAATTGCCGATTACATTCAGCTATTCGACCACGCAAAAAAGCCGATTACCGAGTGTCCTTTCCAATGGTGGAAGGTCGGTTATGTCTGGATTAAACAGCCTTGGTACAACATTCCTGAAGACATCGTGTCTGCGTGGGAAGAAATCATGGACAATGAACTGGACGAACTGGCCTGCGACAGGGGCGAAGGTTGGTATTTTCAGGATGACAATGATGTGTGGTACTATTGGTCGGATTTCGAGGAAGAGTTCCACAAAATCGAGAGCAACATGAAAAACATGATGGAAATCTACAATTAAGAGGGTGGCAACACCCTCTTTTTTGAGCGCTTCGTGGACAGCCCCCACGAAGCGAATTAGTGAAAATATGCAACTTGTACAATTTTGCTTTCGCTTTTTTGTGCATTTTGACTATTGACTTTTTTCCCGTAATGTGATAGAATACTATTGTCAAGGGGGACAGCCCACCACGAAAACTCCTTCACAAAGGGAAAGTTAACAGAAACCCAGTGCACAGGGTGAGAAAACAGAAACTTTGGACTTTGGAATTGTAGCCAATAGGGAATGAGGTTGAAAAATAAATTGCAAGTTATTTTTCTAAACCCCTTGACAAACTACTAAAAGTATGCTATACTAATAGTACCAAAAGAAAGGAACTGATGAATATGCTGAAAATGATTTGCTTTGATATGGACGGCACTATCGCAGACCTCTATGGCGTGCCCAACTGGCTTGAAAAACTGCGTGCCTATGATGCAAGTCCTTACCTAACCGCCAAGCCGATGTGCGATATGGAAGAACTGGCTTTCCTACTCGAAGTCGCACAACACCGAGGAATTGAAATCCGCATTATCACTTGGCTCTCCAAGGAAACCACCAAGGAGTATGATGAACTGGTGCGTATGGCTAAATTGGCTTGGTTAAAAGCCAACGAGTTCCCTATCGACCATTTCCATGGGGTCGCATACGGAGCAACCAAGGCGGATAGTATACGGAAAGACCTCGACCGCTCCAAGGGTGAAACCGCCATTTTGTTTGACGATAATGCAAAGGTGCGTAAGGGTTGGCACATGGGTGATACCTATGACCCCACCGCTTGCGACATCTGCGAGGTATTAAAGAAAATCTTGGGGCTGTAAAAAGCCCCAACCAAAAGAAAGGAAATTGCTATGGCAAGAAAATTGGAAGATAAGGCAAGAGAGGGCATTATCGGCGCATACGCCGGTTTCAACGCCCAGTGTCCGGAATTGAGCAAGCTCGCTCGCAACCTTAATCATCTCTATCTGACCGGAAAAATCGACCCCGTATATCACAGAGACAATATTCTCACCACCATTCAAAAGACCATGTTGCGCAAGAACAAGGCTAACATTCTGCTGACTGGTCCTGCTGGTTGCGGCAAAACCGCCATTGCCGAGGGTTTGGCGGCTATCATTTCCGAACAGCGAGTTGCCTATCAGGTGGAATATGACAAAGCTTATGCGGCTTTTAACAAGGCACATAGGGCTTGGGCATGCGAAAGCACAGACGAGCCAGAGCCTATGTTCGTTGAGCCAAAGAAGCCTATCCTCTGTAACCTTGTTATTTACGACCTTTCGCTGTCCTCTTTGGTAGGTGGCACGAAATATCGTGGTGAGTTTGAAGAACGGATAAACAAGGTTATCGAAGAATGCCGTGACCACCCCAACATTGTGCTGTTCATCGATGAAATCCACCAAATCGTCAAGGCTGGCGCAACCGAAAGTAACGAGGGTGCGGCGCAGATGTTGAAACCTGCCCTTGCTCGCAAGGATATTCGGTGTATTGGCGCAACCACCACCGCAGAGGTCAAAGTCTTGGAAAGTGATAGCGCACTCATGCGCCGCTTTAATCGAGTTGAACTCATGCCTCTCGTAGGTCAAGCCGCCATTGATACCGCTGAGCGTATCATGACTAACTACTGCAAGCACCATAATGTGTCTGCGCCCAATATCGAAGCCGCTGACCTTTTGGCACAAATTAACTATTTCTTGCCGAACTCTGTGTTCCCTGACAATTTCATCAACCTCGTTGATGAAACCCTTGCAGGTGCAGTATTTGACGGACTTGCCGCCGTTGATATGACCCATTTCAACGCCACTCTGTCGAGAATTACTGGCAAGGTAATTGTCTAATGGTTTTTGAGGGGTTGCACCAAGCAACCCCATCCCAAACGGCAGACCACTGCCTATCCTTTCTTTTGGCGAGCGCCCCTATTCAGCGAGGGGATGGGGGCGCTCACAATTAATACAGGGGGCTGATACTATGACCGATGAAGAAAAAATCTATCTGCGCAAGCGGTTGGAAGAACTCTACCAAAAGAAACTGGAACTGGTCTTGCAACGGCGCAAGGTTGAGAAAGAAATCATTTCTATTCAAAAGAAACTGGGTGAACGAGGGTGAAAACTCTCGCTTTTTCAGCTGCTTGTTGTCGGCGGCAACAAGCAGAATTTAGAAAAAAATTCTATTTTACCATTTTTTTAACCGAAAATCAATCGGGAAATTGCACAAAATTTTATCCCGTAATTTGTGGAATTTGCCCGTTGACATTTGGAAACCTTTGTGCTACAATATTAAAGTAATCACCGCAAACCGACCCTACCCCCCATTAAAAAAAGTTGCGAAAAAGTAAAAAAAGTGCTTGACAAATGGGGCAAGGTGTGATATAATAAGGGTACAGTTGAGGGAGCGATGGCAACCCCCAACCGAATAAGAAAGCGAGGTACACTATGCCGAAATATGACCGTCGCAGAAAGTATTATATGATACTTGATTGCGAAACCGCTACTTTGCCTTGTGCAATTCAGTATGCGGAAGAAGAAAGAAAGAATGTGGCTATTGCCAAACCGCTGATTTATGACCTTGGGTGGAAAATCGTGGATAGATATGGTAATATCTACAATAGTGAGAATTTTCTCATTACCGAGGTTTTCTCTGTTCCTGCAATTTTTGATACCGCATATTACAAGGAAAAAAGACCCATTTACCTTGAAAAAATGCGTAGGGGCGAAATCGTGCTGACGAACTGGGAAACCGCCATGACCGCCTTTATTGCTGACCTTGAAATCGTGGAAAGTGTGGGTGCATACAATTCCATGTTCGATTTTAAGAAAGCAATACCCTTTACGGAGTTGTATATCAGCAAGCTATATTCCGCCGATTATCATAACTGGCTCAAATGGCAGGAAAAGTCCTGCGAGTGGCTTGCTTATGGTGGCAAGGCTACTGGTCAGCAGACCTTTGAGGAAAGCATTTTCCGTTTTCGTGGCAAGGTATATCCGCTTTTCGACCTTTGGGGTCTGTCTTGTCAGCACATTTTGAATTGTGACGAATACAAGCAAATGTGCATTGACCAAAAGTGGGAAACCGCAAGTGGTAAGTATTTCAAGACCTCTGCCGAAACTGCGTTCCGCTTTTTGAGTGGTAACACCGATTTTGAAGAATGTCATACCGCCATTGACGATGTGGCTATTGAAAGTCAGTTGTTTGCGGAAATCGTCAAGCGGACTAAAAACCATTGGGAAATGGGTATCGAATTTTTCCCTTTCCGTATTCTCGGCACTGTGGAACGATACCTTTGCATGGGGGAATAAAAAAATTCCCCCAAATTCAAAAAAACACTTGACAAACCGCACGGAATGTGCTATAATACATAATGTAAGGGGCAACCCTACAAAATAAATTTTAGAAAGAGGTAATCACTATGGCAAACAAGAAAACTGTGGTACAGATGTTTGAGGAAATCAAGGCTCTGCCTGGTCTGTCTGCGGAGCAGGTCGCTTTCCTTGAAAAGCGTATCGAAATCACCAAGAAGAAGAACGCAAGCGGTAAGGGTGGCGAACTGACCCCCAAGCAGAAAGAAAAGCTTGCCGAAACCGAGGCTCGCAAGTCTGCGGTACTGGCGGTCATGGCAGAGGGTGCGACTTATACCCCCTCCGACATCGTCAAACTGTTGGGCGACCCCAATGTTCCCAACACTCAGAAACTGACCCCCATGCTGACGGCTCTCGTCACCGAGAACCGCATGGTCAAGACTGTTGTTAAGGGTCGCTCCATGTATGCCCTGCCCTCTGCGGAAACCGCAGAGGTAGCAGAGGACTAACCGATGGGGGCAAATGCCCCCTCTCGGCAAGAGCAAGCCATGCGGAAAGTGGGCATGACCGAAGAAGAAATTGCCGATGTACTGAAATGTGATAAGGCAATCGACCGAGGGGAAAACCTCTTTCCGCTTGACCCCTCTCTTGAAGCGGGAGCAAAAAAAGCAAGACGAGCCGACCGCACCGACACTCCCAAGAAAGCCAACAGAGAGCGCAAAGAAGATGCAGAAAAGCGCAAGCTAATTTTGGTCTTAGCGTCTGCGGTGGGCGGTGATGTTCACATTGTAAATCCGGAGCGAGAGTTCGAATTCACGCAAGCCGGAAGAAAATTCAAAGTGGTACTGTCCTGCCCCCGCAGTTAGGGGGCAGGACTTTGCTCTGCCCAATCACATTCGCGATTGGGCAGAATTTGAATATTTATCCACCTTTGGTAAAAAAATTTTCTAAACTTTTTTCTATTGACCTATTGACAAATCTCCCAAAATGTGATACAATATCTCCAAGAGGTGAAAATAATGTATTACAACAAACAAGAAAACTGTTATTATAAAAATGATGAAGCAGTTTTAAGGTCTTTAATTTATTCCCATAGCTTATACGAAATCGGGTTTAGCCATTGGGTCGTCACAGTGAAAACTGAAGAAGTAATGCCTGAGGTAGTCTATACAAAAAAGACCTTTATTATCTATGGCAGAAACAATACAAGACGCAGAGAAACGGTGTATGAGATAACCAAACTCCCACAGGGAGCAGAGCTGTATAAGGTGGAAAATTGGATTGAGTATGCCATCCAACAGCCAAACATATTGACAGAATATGGCAAACAACACTATGCCAAAGTGCTGGAGCATTTTAAGAACAATCCAACCGTAAAAGATTTGCAAGCAAACCTATTTAGGGGTTGACAAACTCAATCCCTTATGATATAATAATGCCAAGAGGTGAGAGAAATGAAAAAGTTTTTTGAGTTAAATAAACGCTACAAGTTTGACCCCACCGACCTAACCGCCTTGATTTATGTAGTCTGTGTCATCTTTGCGTTCTGCGGTATCGACAATTCGTGGTTGTTCCTTATTGGCTCGGCTATTGGTACTGCGTTTTGTTGGCAAGCGCACCGCATCAACCTTGTGGTGTTGAATGTTGCGTTGTTTATTTTCAACCTATATTGCGTGATTGGGGGGTAATGAAATGGACACTGTTTACATTGTGTTTCGATGTTCTAAGTTGTATGGGAATGAAATTCTCCGCACATATGCTAATCCCATTAGAGCAAGGCAGTATGCTAAAGAACTAAGCGAAAAAAACCCTTATTTCAATTATATTGTTTGCCCTAAAAAAATTTTCTAAAACCTATTGACAAATCAAGTAAAATATGATATAATACATATAGAAAGTGAGGTAATTAAAATGGAACTTATTGATAAAAGAATGACAAACACCACACTATTCAGTGAACTGAAAGCAAGTGAGCCATTCTACTATCCTGCTGAGGGGTGGTATGGAATGAAGCTATATAGCGAAACCTATGAGGGCGATAATGCCGTAGACCTGCAAACAGGTGAACTGGCTAAAATCAATAAAGACGAAGAGGTTGTGGTGGTTAGTGCACAGATTGAAATTCTGTGAGAGCCTGCGTTTTTGCCGCTCAACCGTACGGATTGATTGAACATTTCTGCCCAAGCGCAGTACAAAAAGGAAGGTAATTTTTATGAAAATCAATATGTGTAGAGAAAAGTGTCTAAGACGTTTTGGCGACCTTCGCATTGGAGACGTCTTTCTTGAAAGAGATGTGGATGACTGCTGGGTGCAAATGAAAATTACCCCCAATAACGAGGGCAATGCAGTTGTTCTCACCTCTGGAGACGTTTACGACGTACAAAATGACCTTATGGTTGAATTAGTCGAAGCTGAATTAAATATTCTGTAAAGGAAAAATATTATGGCAAAATTTGAGGTGTCTTTTATCCAATACCACACCTATTTTGTGGAAACGGATACGGAAGAGGAAGCCGAGGATAAGGCTTGGAGAGAATTTCAGTCGGATATGCGTGGCTCGATAGCAAGCACACAATTCGATGATATAGAAATTAGAGAGCGGGAGGAATGCAACAATGCCACCGAAAAGTGAATTGGAAAAAATTTGCGAATATGCTAAGGGGCTTGGCAACAATGATTTACAGGCTTTGATTGCCAAACTGAACGAAGAAAACGTGCGCAGAGAGCGCAAGCAGAGGGAAGAAGATTGGAATGTTGTCCGCCATGCCATTGCCGATTACATTGAGCGGTGGGGCACAATTCAGGTTTATGATGATGAACACTCTGTGGACATCACCTATCGTTCTGACTTTAGCTCTATTGGTGAAATCGATGCCAGCTATTAAGAGGGTGCTTTCACGCATCCTCTTTTTGACTTTCCAAAAAATTTTTGATAAAATATAATTACAAAATAGGAGAAAGGAGAAAAACTAATGACCCTTGAACTACTAAGGGCATTATTGACTATTATTCGATTTTGTGAAAAATAGTCAAATTGCAAAGAGTGCCCACTGCGCGAACTTTGCGGGCGTATGCCTTGCGAGTTGTAAGCTCTTTTGTGAGAGCCGACCCCAACCGAGGTAGGGTCGTTTTTCGGGCACGTTAGGTCATTGGAAAAAAATTATCGCAATGAAACAAACAGAATTTGCACGCAGAGTTGATTCGAGCGGACGCATTATCATTCCCTCCCAACTCCGCGATCAGTTAGACATTCGTCCGGGAGATACACATGACTTCTTCATCCACAAATAGGACGGCAAAACATATTTGTGTATCGAGTGCTTCCGGGTGGAAGACGAGATAGAGAAAGCCAAGCGCGTATTACGTGAAGCTGGTCTACTCAATGACTAACCGGCTCTTTGTCGGACGCAAAGAGCCGAATTTTATATTTTAATACACAAGCAGAAATTTGTCAATTAGCAACTTGCACAAAATTTCTGCTTTATTTTTTCCCGTATTTGTGCAATATTACCTATTGACTTTTGGTGGTATTTATGATATAATACTTTTGTCAAGAGGACGCAGGGTCGACGCTCCGAGTTATGGCTTACCTGCGGATTGCGTCAAAGCCACTAAAAAAATAATAAACTGTATCCCAAAAACCTCTTGACAAATCGCATAACTTGTGCTATAATAAGGGTGTCAAGAGGAGAGAAACAAAAACCTCCCTTGTCGACAGGTATAGGGTTATTCAGTGGACACTCTGAAATTTTTTCAAAGAAATTTGAAAAAACCTCTTGACAAACGGCACAAGATGTGCTATAATAAGTATGTTCCTAAGGGAACGAAATCAAAAATGGGTCATGACCTACCATGAGAAGGAGTTGCATAACTATGGCAAACAAGAAAACTGTGGTACAGATGTACGAGGAACTGCTGGCTATCCCCACCCTGAACGCTGAGCAGAAGGCTTTTATCGAAAAGCGTATCGAAATCACCAAGAAGAAGAACGCCAGCAAGTCCGCTGAGCCTACCGCAAAGCAGAAGGAAAAGATGGCGGCTGATACCGCTATCGAGAACGCCATTGTAGGCGTTATGGCAGAAGGTGCGACCTATACCCCTTCTGATATTGTGAAACTTTTGGATAATCCCAATGTTCCCAATACTCAGAAGCTGACCCCTCGGCTGACCGCACTGGTGACCGCTGGTGTCCTTTCCAAGGAAATCGTTAAGGGTCGTTCTATGTATGCCCTCGTTGCTACTGCTGACGAGGAGTAAGAGACGGCGAGGGGGGCAACCCCCTCCCCAAAAATAGGGCTTGACAAATCGCCCTTGATGTGCTATACTATAACTGAAAGGAGCGAATTGTATGGCTAAAATTAGTGACCGCCAAATGGCGGCATTTAAGAAACTCGGATATTCCGATGCCCAAATCGAAGAAATGATTGAAGACGATAAGGCGGTGGATAGGGGCGAAAGCCTCCCGTGGGACATGTCAAAAGAGGAACACAAAAAGGCTATGAAGAACGCCAATGCTGACGAGCATAAAAAGCCTACTGTGTATAAGTTCGACCAACGCCCTCGTAAGGAAAATCCCACCAAAGCCGCAATTATCGAAGAAATCGCAACTTTTCTCAAAGAAACGAGCGGAAATGCGTGTGAAAATGTCACCATTACCAATAAGGAGCGGCAAATTTCCTTTACTATTGGTGAGAATACCTACGAATTTACTCTCGTTCAAAAGAGAAAACCCAAATAAGGGGCGGAAAACCGCCCCAAATGAGGTAAAAATATGAAAGTTTTTATCATTGTTGAAGAGTGCCACGGCTCAATCGGTGTGGCAACTTCTCCTAAGTCTGCTATGCGGTGGCTATTGGATGAAGGTTGGATTGGTGAATGGAGCGAATATGGTGTATATATTCCCGGCGAAACCAATCCGATATTCGGTCATTGGGAGCATTATTCCGTTCAGGAATATTGCAAACAGAACGGCATTGCCGATTGGCAACAGTGGCTAATTGATAATGCCAGTGCAGAATGGCTCGAAGAGCATTTTCTGATTTATCTGCGAGAGCACGATCTTGCTGAAATTGAATAAAAAAACGCTCCTCTGTATGCGGCAGAGGAGCGTTTTTTGAGCGGCTGGTTAGCGGAGCAACCAGCCGAATTCCGTTCGGAAACACTATAGCGCAATTTTTTCCTACTTCTAGCAAGTTTTTTACCCCTAACCTTTTTTCCCGAAAACGCTTCACTGATTCCGCAGGTTCGCGAAGGAACGTCGCAAACCGTCCTTCCAAGCTAGATATAACCGGGAACTTTTCTAACTCTAGCGTTCATATAGCGACCTTATTTTAAAATTCCCGAAATGAGGCCCACCACTTTTCACGCCCGTGAACTAGTTCCTTGTCTAATAGGCAAAAGAAAAAACCCGAAAGACGTAATTCTTTCGGGTGAAAATTTCCAGTAGCAATAGAAGCTAAAATTTTAGTGCGCTGAGTCTGATACTTCGGACGGTAATCGACAGTAGTATGGCCGCACAAAAATTTTATTTTTTTTATTATACTATATTTTTTGAAAAAAGTCAAACAAAAATTCTTTATTTGACAAAAATATTATTTTATGATATAATATAATGGGAAAGAATATAATATATAAAACCGCATCGACTGCGTAAAAAAGAGAGGCACATAGTGCCTCTCTTCCGTTCGGTAGTTACTTGTTAAACCCGGCCGGGACTTATAGTCCAAACTCTTCAAAGAACTTAGCGAATACGTCTTCTGTAGCAGAAGCGCTTTTTTCAACGGGCACTGCGCGCATAGCTTCCTTGCCAGAAGCAGTAGTAAACTTTTCGATCTCTACTTTGGGTTTACTCCACATTTCTAGCTTTCTTTTGATGGGCTTTGCCGCCTCAATGTCCAGAAGCAGAAGAAGCAGGTCAGCAAAGACTGCGGCATCAGCTTGCGTCCAATCGTTTTCCTTAAGGCCGAGTTCGGGGTAATAGGTGGCGCAGAAGTGCAGCGCCTCATCAACCATAGCGGTCATTTCTTCGCGCTTTGCGGCCTTGGTAGTTTCAGCTAGGGCACGTGCGGCTTCCTCTTCAGCGTGGCGACGAGCAGCTTCTGCGGCTTCTTCAGCCTTGATGCGCGCTTCAGCGGCGTTGAGTGCCTCTGTAAAAGCGGTTGCGATTTCTTCTGCTGTCCGGCCGGAACGCAGTTCATTATAAAGATCCATGGTGAGAATTCTCCTTTTATTATTATTTACAAGTATATTATAATATATTTTTTTAATAAAGTCAAGTGTGGATTCCAATAGTGAAGAAGTATGGAATGGTGAGGATGACGATGACGATAAAATACTATAGGGCTGCGCGGGAACCGATCGCAGGTCTACCCCACAATTTTCAATTTACTCCTTAATTTTCAATCACTTCTCTATTCTAAATTTTTCAAGTTTTAGCATCTTTTCTTTTATTTGTTAAACTCCCCTATACATTTCCAATAGGCTACAATTTAAAGATCAAATTATCCTCTAAAACTCTTAATTCATTGGCATCTTCCACCTCATATAATGTTCTTAATTGTATCTTGGCGCCACTATCTTTCAATTATTCTATGTATTCTCTAGGCGTTGTCATCCAATTTTTCCACGGCGGCTCTATGCTCTTTAAAGCGCTTTTCTACATTTCTTGAAGTTTTACCTATATAAATCAAAAAGTCATCCGCATATAT
>JAZQKX010000014.1:0-2893 GCA_045542355.1 Acutalibacteraceae bacterium | reverse complement strand
GTTTATCACTTCCATAAAATCAGTTGTAGCAATTTCGGGTCTTCCACCGGTCTTTTCAAAAACAAGGTCCGATGCTCTCTCTACTCTTTCTATAAATTCGTCACAAACTGCCACGACCTTAACATTTCTTCCGAGGTCCACAGACAGAAGCATCAAATCCTTGCCTCTTGTTCCAAGACCGATTACGCCAAGTCTAATTTCTTTATCCATGCTTGTTACCTCCAATTCATATGTCAAAAGATACTTTTTCATCTAATTACATTATATTGGTTTTCTTATCCTTTAACAAGACGGACATTGGCACAGACATTTTAAGCATTTGTATACATTTAAAATAAAAAACCCGAATTACTTAAGTAGTAATTCGGGTTTTGAATCTCTGAAATATTATTTTATTCGCAATCTGTGCATCCTTCACAGTCGCCGTCACATTCAATCTCGATGTCAAATTCTTCGCCGCATTCAGGACAGGTAACGGGGCTGTCATTGTCGAAGAAATCTTCATCCAGACAAACTACCGCACCGCATTTGGGACAATCGATTTCGTAGTATTCAAAATCGTCGTCATAGTCCTCATCTTCATCATATTCTTCTTCAAATTCATCTTCGATAGCTGCCAAGTCTTCATCGATTAAATCAACCTGATCTGCAAGCTCGTCCTGAAGCTGAGCAAGCTCATCTACTGAATCATTGATTTCGTCAAGAACATTGATAATGCCTTCAAAGATTGCACCGTAATCGGATTCGGGGTCAACCTTGAGACCGTCTATAAGACCTTTGAGATAAGAAAGCTGATTAGAAATATTTTCCATTATGCTTATTCTCCTTTAAAAACAAATTATACTCTTTCCATGTATTCGCCTGTTCTGGTGTCAACTCTGATGAAATCATTCTGATTTACAAAGAGAGGAACCATGATTGTGGCACCTGTTTCTAAAGTAGCGGGTTTGGTAGCACCTGTGGATGTGTCACCTTTGAAGCCGGGTTCGGTTTCGGTAACTTCAAGCTCAACAAATGTAGGAGGCTCAACGCCAAATACACTGCCTTTGTATGAAAGCACTTTAACAACCATGTTTTCTTTAACAAATTTCAGTGAATCACCGAGCTGGTCGCCGTTGAGGGGCATCTGCTCATATGTTTCCTGATCCATGAAATAATAAAGATCACCATCGCTGTAAAGATATTCATAATCCTTTCTTTCTATGTGAGCCTTAGGCATTTTTTCAGTTGGTCTGAAAGTTTTTTCAACAACACCGCCTGTAATAACATTTTTTAATTTTGTTCTTACGAATGCAGCGCCTTTACCGGGTTTTACATGCTGGAATTCAACAATCTGAAATACGTTGCCGTCCAGTTCAAATGTAACACCGTTTCTGAATTCACCTGCTGATATCATAAATTATACCTCCATATTTTTCAATACTTGACATTATTATACCTCATGTATGCAAATATGTCAAGCTAAAGTATTATTAGCTCCTTTGATGATTTTGACAGGATTTCACACCCGCCATCCCTTACCACTGTAAGATCCTCAATTCTTACTCCGGTGTTTCCCTCCAAATATACTCCCGGCTCCACAGTAATGACTGTACCGCTTTTTAAAGGAGTATGGTTTCTTGGTGAAAGATTAGGGCTTTCGTGGATATATAGCCCCACACTGTGTCCCAGAGCATGGCTGAAGGCACCCTTGTAAAGACTGTCTAAATAATCCCTTGCAACCTTGTCAACATCTGCTCCCGTAAGTCCTGACCTGAGGCTGTCCAGAGCCATAAGCTGAGAGGTAAGAACGGCACTATATATGTCCTTTTTTTCATCGGACACAGAGCCAACGGCAACAGTTCGGGTCATGTCACTGCGGTAGCCGTCTATGACACAGCCATAGTCAAGGACTATAAAGTCGCCTTTTTTAACCTTTTCATCAGTAGGGATAGCATGAGGCAGGCTGGCTCTGCTGCCCGAGGCGGCGATGGTTGAAAAAGCGCTTTCCTCAGCACCGTTTTTGAGCATAAAGCAGTCTATCTCGGCGGCGATTTCCTTTTCGGTCACACCCTCCGCTATAAAAGAGCATATGTGACTAAAAGCCATGTCAGTTATGTGAGCCGCCCTTTTTATAAGCTCAATTTCACCCTCGTCTTTTATTTGCCTTAAGGAATCTGTCATGTCCCCTATTGGCTTTAGATTGGTGATTTGAGAGGCAAATTCAGAATATTTTGCATAGGATATGCTTTTGTCTTCAAATCCGCATATGTCACCTTTTTTTGCAAAATCCGAAGGCTTTGAGGATGCAATGTTTACCACATCAAAGCCCTTGCACACCATGGAGGCATACTCCGTATAGCGGGAATCGGTCACAACGGTGAGTCGGTCTTTATTTATTACAATATATCCCTCACCCCTATAGAATCCGCTGTAGTAATACATGTTTTTTTCGTCGGTGATAAAAAGGGTGTCTATTCCCTCTTTTTCCATTTTTGAAAGAAGCTTTTGTACTCTGGGGTTCATTGTGTTCTCTCCTTTTTGCGGGCGGATAATCCGCCCCTACGCACTCCAAGGGTATGGTTTGTGTTTTTTCGGAATGCTCCCGCAGATGCGAAAGCATCGAGGACCGAATGAAGAAAAAATATAAACCATGCCCGACGAAGTGCAAATATCGTCAATCTTTTGCGGGCGAACACACAGGTTCGCTCCTACGCGTGCAAAAGGCAAAAAGATAAATTTCGAAAAATCGCGAGGGTGTAACTTTTTATTTTTCAAAGCGGTTCTGGAGGCTTGTGTGCCAACGGCACGTAAGCCGAAGCCCGAAGCGGAGAAAAATCAAAAAGCTAAGTCGGATCGTAGCCATGTCGTTCTGTGAGCCAAGGAGTTGAGGCAGTTGATTGTCTTCCTAAGA
>JAZQKX010000013.1:0-76928 GCA_045542355.1 Acutalibacteraceae bacterium | reverse complement strand
CTTGATATGATTTAAACATTATAGCAGAAGCCGACGGCAATGACAATATCTTTCTTATTGTCAGGTTAAAAAACTTAATTAAGCAATAAAAAATAGTTTGATTTTTTTAATAAAAACCCTTGACAAACATAGCACCTTTTGATATACTATCTCAAGTCAGCTGATGACTTGGGCCATTAGCTCAGTTGGTTAGAGCAACCGGCTCATAACCGGTTGGTCCGGGGTTCGAGTCCCTGATGGCCCACCATTTTATAGGGGCATAATGTAATGGTAACATTCCGGTCTCCAAAACCGTCCTTGAGGGTTCGAGTCCTTCTGCCCCTGCCAAGAAAAACCGACTTGTCGAAACAAGTCGGTTTTTCAGTTATATTCGCCTTACGGAGAGGTATATTGCTTCGCAGTTATATTTGGACTTCGTCCAAGTGATATTCGCTTTGCGAGTCTTATAGCGAATATAATATCACTTTCGCAACGCGAAAATATCACTATGCCGAAAGGCATAATATCACTAAAATATGTAGGAGCTCAAATCCATAAATAAAAATTTCAAAGAGCATCGAATTTGTGCTACCCTGCCAAAAACGACAAGTTTCGACTTGTCGTTTTTTATTTTGAAAGCAATAGTAAATTCTATATATCTAAAAAATCCACAACGTATCTGTTGTGGATTTTGATTTTATTTAAAGGAAACCAATTCATCCATATCCTTTCGCTTTTTGGCGCGTAGTTTATCGTCGGGATTGGGATAACCTAAAGTTATGACAAGCCTTACAGGCTGATCCAGGCCACATACTTCTCTGATTTTATTATCATCAAACCAACCTAATATGCAAGTGCCCAAACCAAGGCATGTAGCTTCAGCGGTTATATAAGATGCCACAATTCCAATATCTATTGAACGGTAATCATTTCCTTTAACCTTTGCACCAAAAGCAGCAGTCTTTACATAAGGTTTTTCGGATATAACTATTATAACGGGGGCATCCCCCGCGAACTTATTCATGCCCATTCCCATGGTAGCTTTAGCAACAGCTTTTGCGGTTTCTCCTTTGCATACTGTCAAAAGATAGGGTTGACCATTACAAGCTGATGGAGCAAGTCTCGCAGATTCCAGTATAGCTTTTATAGCTTCGTCCTCGACAATTCTTGATTAATCATATTTCCTACACGATTGACGGCTGGTTGCTATTTCTAAAAAAATTCATAAGTATACCTCCTATTAAATACTGCTGCCGAGTAACATTAAAATTCTATCAGTATTTACATCGGAATATTCGATTTCGCTGGAATACATTCGAGCAATTTCATTAAGATTACCCTTTTGCGAGTAAATTGCATGTATGATATAAACACTTAATATACAAAACAATACCTTTTCCTTTAAATCAAAAATTTCGGTTATGTGGCGATATATAAAATAACACAATAAATTTTTGAACGAAGACTCCATTTTTCCAAAATCATGGTTTAATAAATCAATATTTCTGTTTTTTAGATTTTCCAGATAGATATCCCAATCATTATCTAATCGTTCTAATTTAAGGTATTCATCTGCCCAGAAGTTTGAGTCTATATTCGGTAATTCAACAGCACAGAGGCTCAATATTTCTTTGATTTTAACATCAAGTGATAAGTTTTTATTATTTAAAATATTAAACAAATTTTGTCTTATTAAAAACAATTCCAATTCAGCGGAATCAAAAACCGCAGTATCCTCAGTCTCCCCTATTTCTACAAGAGTAAAGTCTTTTTTATAGTTTAATATCAGCTCACAGGCAGCCTCACAGCTGAGGCCTAAGCCCACCTCCGTGCGCTCGAAAAAGAAATTCTTGAATCTTGGATGGTCAGAACATATCTGACAGAGATTGTCTTCACCCAAAATGGATATTATATCGCACAGATTGTTATTATTAAGAAATGGGCATCTTTCGTTTTCTAAAAGGCGAAAATGCGGAGTTTCAGATGTATCTATACTATCCCTAAATTTTGCTCCCATTTCACCTTCAATTGATAAATAACGTTCCATTGTTGCATCGTCGATATCTATTTCCCAGCCAATACAACAATTATGTTTGCATTCATTAGCAAGACACTTAAAATCTTTATAATAAGATGGAGCATATATTTTCATAAAAAACACTGCCTATTGAAAGAAATTATTTACATCTTGATTTTATCAAACATTTATTTAAATATCAACTATAAAAAAGCTGTCGCTAAATGCGACAGCTAAATTTAGTTATAATTTGCAAATTAATAATCCTGACAGGCTATGCATCTAATTTTGCAAATAGTTGTGGTGATAATAAGGGTAAAAAACGCTAATAAAAGACCTGCGAATATGGCTCCGATAACGCTTGTTGCAGCAAATTCCACAGCTAAAAGAACAAGCGACACTATTATAGCGCCGATAACTCCAATAGACCACGCGGTGTTATTTGCACAACTACAGCGTCTTACCGTTTCGCGACCCAATGCCGTTGTTACAAGTTCAATAGCAAGATATACGACAGCTATACCAAACACTACCCAAAGGAATGCAGGAGTTAGGGTTATAACTGCCATAAAGGTCAGGAAAGCTGTAATAATACCAACTATTATACTTCCTATTACTGCCACACCAAGGCAGTTGCATCTAAAACAAGAATTACAGTTTGTCATGAATTTTTCACCTCCGATTTCATTATATGAAACCTAAGTGTGCATGTTAATAAAACAGAATTAAAACTAAATTGGATTTAAGTTTGTGTCTACTCATCGAGATGTGCTAATTCCGTTAGTTTCTTTTCTCTTGATTCTGTTGCCTCTTTTACAAGTATATAAATTATTGACATTGCAGGGACACCGATAAGCATACCTATTGCCCCAGCCAGACCTCCGCCGATTGTAACAGCAGCAAGTACCCACATTGCGGGTAAATTAATTCTACTGCTCATAACCTTGGGGTAGATTAAATTTCCCTCTAACTGTTGCAGAATTATCAGGAATATAATGAATATCAGGGCTTTAATTGGAGAAACGGTGAATATCATAAATGCACCTACTATGGCGCCTATAAACGCGCCCACAACGGGAATCAATGCAGTTACACCTACGAGGGCTCCAACCATTGGCGCGTAAGGGATTCTCAAAATAAGCATACCTATAATACAAAGCGTACCCAAAATTACACTTTCAAGGGTCTGACCAGAAACAAAATTACGAAAAACTCTGCTACTTACAATAGCAGCATGAATTAACCATTCGCCAAATCTTTTAGGCAACCATGCTTTAACAAGTCTTGCGGTTTGTCTTTTTAAAGTTTCCTTATTAAAGAGAATATAAATCGAGAATATTACGGCAATAAAGAAATCAACGATTCCGCCTATAAGAGAACCGATTGTGCCAAATGCGGTATTGACAATATATCCACTTTCATCTTTAAGCCATTTTTCAATAGATGATACTGTGTTCTTCCAATCAATCTCTTTGATTAAATTACTTAAAGGTAATTCTGCTGAATCCATTGTGCTGATTTCTGAGGCGAATTTTATAACAGATTCCGCAATTAGTTTAATAGCATTGACCAGTTCGGGAATAACCAGCACTACTATTCCTACAATTATTCCAAAAATAGAAACAAAAGAAAGCAAACAGGCCAACGGTTTGCGAATACTATTACAAAACCTCTTTGTACTTTTCTTAAATAAATGCTTCTCAAAAAAAGTCATAGGAATATTAAGTATAAGGGCGAACACCAAACCAAGAACAAGTGGCATAACAAGACCTAACACCCAAGAAAAGGCATTGGCAACAATACCAACGTTCTGCAGACCTAAATATAATATAATACAGGTCGCAACAATACCGATTATCCATTTAGCCTTTTTACTATAATTCATAAAATGCGCATCCTTTTTATTACAATTCATAGTTAAAAATACAAAGCCATAGCTATAAAAATTGACATGCCATGGCTTTGTTTTAATTATTTACAAAAGTTTTCTACATACCTATCTATTGCTTCAGATATAACCTTAACAGCATCCTCACGTGCGCTTACTTCATCAACGGCGGTTGTTTTATTTTCAAGATTTTTATACACTGTAAAGAAGTGACGCATTTCCTCGAATATATGTCTGGGGAGTTGGTCAATGTCTGTGTAGTGATTGTAGTTGGGGTCGTTAAAAGGAATTGCAATAATCTTTTCGTCGTTTCGACCGTTATCAATCATAGAAATAACACCGATTGGATAAGCCCTTACAAGGGTCAATGGTTCTATAGGCTCTGAGCAAAGAAGAAGTACATCAAGCGGGTCTTCATCATCGCCATAGGTCCTCGGAATAAATCCGTAGTTAGCGGGATAGTGTGTTGAAGTGTGGAGGATTCTATCCAGCATTATAAAGCCTGTTTCCTTATCTAACTCATATTTTTTCTTACTACCCTTTGAGATTTCAATAACACACATAAAATCTTCAGGTGTGATGCGTTTTGGTGATATATCATGCCAGATGTTAGACATAAATTCAGCCCCCTTATTAACTTAATAATAGCATATATGGTATTGATTTTCAAGAATTCTAAACTAATTTATTAACTTCTTCCTCCGAAACAACCATAAATCCGTGGTATTTTAATAATTGGGTTGTGATCCCTGAGCCTTTAATTAACGCGCCTTTAAAACTTCCGTCGTAAATATTATTAACTCCACACGATGGACTGCGTTCTTTAAGAAGACATGCGAAGCAATTATTTCCTTTTGCAATTTTAAGGGCTTTGATTGCCCCTTTAATAAACTCAGCTGTTACATCCTTCCCAATTTTATTTACAACTCTATCTCCTAAAATTTCAGAGGGATCTCTCGGAGTTAAAAGACCTCCAAGTTGCTCAGGACATACGGGTATTAATTCGTATTTTTCAGTAAGTTTTTCTAAAGCAGGAATACGATTATTGCCACCGTTATATTTACAATTTTCACCTATAAGACAGGCGCTTATCAACAATTTTTTCTTAATCATATTTTAAACCAACAGTAATGCAAAAATACTGACAAAATCAACTTCAAGTTTATTAAGTGTAATATTATTTATTAACGCCAATTTAATGTTATCACATAATATATATTAAATCAAGTTATGATTTTTGTCTTGATTAAACTATCAGATACAGAAAAATATTTAAAAATGCAATTACAACAGACAAGGCTGATATCGGAATTGAACTTTTTAATAATGGAATTTTACATGTTAAAATCGTTGGTGCTTTACATTTATAGCTTAACGATATATAATTAGTGAAAAAGATTGAAGTCGGTGTATTAACATGAAATTAATTGTATGTTTAGATTTAAAAAATGGTTTAAGATTCAATAAAAGAAGACAAAGCAGGGATGTTGCCGTTATAAACAGAATTTGCGCTTTAACAAACAACTCTAAATTATATATTAATACATACAGCAAAAAACTGTTTGCTCTCCCTTGCACTAATTTGGTTGTATGCTCTGACATATTTGAATCATGTGAATATGCATTCATAGAAAAAGTTGAGGACATGCCCGATATTAAATTTATAGATGATATATTTGTCTACCGTTGGAATAAGGTCTATCCGCAGGACGAGGTGTTTCCAATAAATTTAGCTGAATGGAGATTGATATCAAAAGAGAATTTCAAAGGTAATTCACATGATAAGATAACAGAGGAGATTTACACAAAATGAAAAGAGCTATCTGTTGCTTTTTAACCTTAATATTTGTATTAATCCTTGGCGGTTGCTTTGGAAATGACGTTGACACTAACTCCAACGCAGATAATATAACGATAGAAAATTTACCGAGTTTCTACGGAATGGCATATGTAGAAATAAACAATAACATACCGCAATTTTCAAAGGATGAAATAACCGCCGAATCTTTTGAAAAATATTCAGCGCTCGACTATCTTAGCAGATGCGGTACTGCATCTGCATGTGTTGGTGTAGATATAATGCCCACCGAAGAACGTGGTGAAATAGGCATGGTTAAGCCAACTGGTTGGCATACTGTAAAATACGATGTTGTTGACGGTAAATATCTTTACAATAGATGCCACTTGATTGGATATCAATTAACAGGAGAAAACGCAAATGAGCAGAATCTCATAACAGGAACAAGATTTTTAAATATTGAGGGAATGCTACCTTTTGAAAATATGATTGCTGACTATGTTAAGGAAACAAACAACCATGTTATGTACAGAGTTACCCCCTTTTTCGAGGGAGTCAATCTTTTATGTAAGGGTGTGCAAATTGAGGGCTATTCGGTTGAGGATGATGGTGATGGAATTTCATTCAACGTGTTCGCATACAACGCTCAGCCACAAATAGAAATTAATTATCTTACCGGTGAAAGCACACTGATAAGCAACATGTTACCTGATGAAGAGAGTTCTGTAAATACGTCATATTCCAACGAAATCACCACTACTGAAAGCTATGTTGAATCAATCTCTAATGAAGTTTTATATAACGAACAACCACAAACTAATGCAAAATGTATTATTAATAAGAACACAAAGAAAATTCATCTTGAAACCTGTCAACACGCGAAAAAGATCAAGAAAGAAAACCGAGAAGAACACAAGGGAGACTTAAACGAATACATAAAAAAAGGTTACGCTTTATGTCAAGTATGTTTTAAAAGTAATTAACATCTGTGGTGTTTGAAACTTTATAGGTGTTGTGTAGGCTTATATATTTATAGCCACAAAAATATAATTATCGGTTACTTTTAAAAAAATACTTGCGAAAACATGAAAATAGTGGTATATTATTAGTGTTCAATTAAACACAGTGACGGAGATAAGTAATGTTCATTGCCTTATCAGAGAGACTTTGCCCTGGCTGAAAGCAGAGTTTATGTGTGGTAAACATGAAATTCCCTCCTGAGTGGCGATGCAGAAAATTGCAGTAGGTGTCGACGGTTGACCCCGTTACAAGGTCGCAAGAGTGTTTGCTTTTGTTAGCAAAAAATTGGGTGGTACCGCGGAGAAAAGATTTTGTCAGACTTCGTCCCTTTACATGGGACTGAAGTCTGATTTTTAATTTCAGGAGGTTAAATTAATGAAAGAAAAACTTGAGCAAATCAAACAAACCGCCATCGAGGCACTAAATTCAATAGATACACAAAATGACCTTGATGCTTTAAGAGTAAAGTTTCTCGGCAAAAAGGGTGAACTTACCGCTATCCTCAAAGGTATGGGCGCTTTATCACCTGAGGAAAGACCGATAGTGGGACAATTAGCAAATAAAGTAAGAGCTGAAATAGAAGACGCTATCGACTCTATGACTTCGAAAATCAAGGAAAAAGCGCTTGATGTTAAACTTGCCGCCGAGACATTAGACGTAACAATGCCTGGAGTTCACGGAAAAAAAGGCGGATTGCATCCACTTAATATAGTCCTTGATGACATGATTGATATATTCCAATCCATGGGCTTTGACGTTGTAGACGGACCTGAGGTTGAAACCGATTTTTATAACTTCGAGGCTTTGAATGTTCCCGCCGACCATCCCGCTCGGGATATGCAGGATACATTTTATGTTGGTGAAAATCTATTGTTGAGAACCCAGACATCTGCGGCGCAGATACGCACTATGACCACCAGAAAGCCCCCTATAAGAATTATCTGCCCTGGTAGAGTGTACAGAGCCGACGAGGTGGATGCTACCCACTCCCCTGTTTTCCACCAGATTGAGGGACTTGTTGTTGATAAAGGCATTACCATGTGCGACCTTAAAGGTATTCTTGAACAGTTTGCCCGCGAGATTTACGGCGAGGGTACAGAGGTAAAATTCCGTCCATCTTTCTTCCCCTTTACCGAGCCCAGCGTTGAGGTTGACGTTAGCTGTCCTGAATGTAAGGGTGAAAACAAGAGTTGTCGTGTATGCAAAGGAACTGGATGGATAGAAATTCTCGGCGCAGGTATGGTACATCCTAATGTGCTAAGACATTGTAATATAGATCCTGATGAATACACCGGCTTTGCTTTTGGTATAGGTCTCGACAGACTAACAACCACAAGATATAAAATCAGCGATATTCGCCTTCTGTTCGAAAATGACCAGAGATTTTTAGAGCAGTTCAGCAAATAATAACAGGAGGAAATCATAATGAAAGTTTCACTTAATTGGTTAAAACACTATGTTGATATAGATGTAAGTGTTGAGGAATTGTGCGATAAGATGACCTTGGCGGGTTTTGAGATTGAGGAAATTGTTGACCTGTCTCAAACAATGAAAAACGTCGTTGTAGCAAAGATATTAGAAATTGAAAAACATCCTGATTCTGACCATTTGCTTATTTGTCAGTTAGATGTTGGCGTAGATGAGCCTGTTCAGATTGTTACCGGCGCTCAGAATATTTTTGTTGGCGCCTATATTCCTGCAGCACTTCATAAATCCTTGCTTCCTAACGGAATGAAAATTACTAAGGGTAAGCTTCGCGGAGTGCCCTCAAATGGTATGATGTGTTCAGGAGAAGAACTTTGCCTAACGGAAGCAGACTATCCCGGTGCGGAAGTATACGGTATTTTGATATTACAGGGTGAGCCTACCCCAGGCACCGATATGCGAGAAATTTTGAAATTGGACGATTATATCATAGATTTCAGCGTTACGGCAAATCGCCCCGATTGCCAGAGTGTTCTGGGCATAGCACGAGAAGTATCGGTTGTTTTGGGCAAAGAATTCAAAGCGCCTAAGCCATATTATGAGACTACAGATGTAGATATAAACACGCAAATTTCTATTGAGAATAAAAACTTTGATCTCTGCCCCAGATATTATGGACGAGTGGTTAATAACCTTAGAATCAAAGAATCTCCCGAATGGCTAAAATCCTGTTTAAAATCCGCAGGTATGCGTCCTATTAATAACATCGTAGATATAACTAACTTTGTTATGCTTGAGACAGGTATGCCAATGCATGCCTTTGATAAGCGTGATGTTAAGGGAGATAAGATAATCATTCGTAATGCTTATGACCAAGAAAAGATAGTGACGCTTGATGAAAAGGAACACACCTTAAAGTCAGACATGCTGGTTATCGCGGATGCAGTTGCTCCATCTTGTCTTGCGGGTATTATGGGTAGCTTCAACAGTGAAATCAAGGAAGATACTAAAGACTTATTCTTAGAGTGTGCTAAATTCCGTCGCGACAGCATCCGAAAGACTGCACGTGCATTGGGTATGAGAACCGAAGCCAGTGGCAAATTTGAACGTGGTGTAGACATCAATAATGTTGAGTACGCTATGAACAGAGCCTTGCAGTTAATATATGACCTTGATGCCGGTGATATTGCAGACGGTTGCATAGACCTAAACAGGGGGCTGCCCACTCCCCGCGAATTGAACGTTTCGGTTGAAAGCGTTTGCGAATTATTAGGTGTTGAAATTCCCTCAGAAACCATGGTTAACATTCTCAACCGATTAGAAATATCCACAACACTCAGCAACGGTATGCTTCATTGCATGGTCCCCTCTTTCCGTGATGATATCGAGGGCCGTGCAGATATTGCAGAAGAAGTTATAAGAATTTACGGTTATGACCATATGATTGGAAAGCCTATGAACGGTGTTGTAACACGCGGTAAACAGCTTCCCGAGAGACTTAAGGCAAATAAGATAAAGAACATCCTCATTGACAATGGCGTCAGAGAAATTGCTACCTACTCATTCATTGGCTCAAAAGCTATAGATGCACTTGATCTTGATGAAAACGATTCAAGATTAAATGCTGTGAAAATTCTTAATCCTTTAGGTGACGAGTATTCAACCATGCGCACACAGCTTATTACAAGTATGCTCACCACCCTTTCAACCAACTACAACCGTAAAATCAGCGGTGTCAGAATGTTTGAATTGAGCAAGATTTTCGTTCCTAAGGCTCTGCCTATAACTGAACAACCCTTAGAAATTCCTCAACTTTCTATAGGTATTTATGGCGATGATGAATCATTCTTCACTATGAAAGGCATTATTGAGGAGCTGTATGCAGAGTTAGGTATGAAAGTAAGCTACAGCAGATCAACTGAAAATTATCTGCATCCAGGCAGACAGGCTAATGTTACAATGAATGGCGACATTATTGCTACATTTGGTGAAGTTCATCCCAAAACCGCAGAAAGATACGGCATTGATAAAAAGGTATATATTGCAGAGATTAAGCTATCCTATATTTACGACTATCAAAAAGCTCCTACTCTTTATAAACCTCTTCCTAAGTTCCCCGCTGTAACAAGAGATATTGCGCTTCTTTGTGATGCTGAGCTTCCTGTCGGTGAGCTTGATGCTGCAATCCGCAAGGGCGCTGGTACATTGTGTGAGGCTGTAACTTTGTTCGACGTATATCAGGGTGCTCAGATTCCTGAGGGCAAAAAGAGTGTTGCCTATAGCCTTACTCTTCGCTCTCTGGAAGCAACTCTTACCGATGAACAGGTTGAAAAAGTTATGACGAAGGTCTTCAAGCATCTTGAGGATTTGGGCGCAACTCTCCGTTCATAAATTTATAGTTGCATTTTGAGGAGAATTATAGTAATATATCAATAAAGGAGTGATGAGCAATGAATGATAAGACTATGACGTTTTCACTTGGAACAGAACAAGAGCGCGAGATTCACGAAATAATGTTTCAGGTTTACAATGCTTTAATGGAAAAAGGTTATAATCCTATTAACCAGATAGTCGGATACATTCTTTCGGAAGACCCTACCTACATCACCACACACAACAATGCAAGAAGTCTTATTCGCAAAATCGATAGAGATGTTCTGTTGCAAAATATGGTTAAGTTCTATGTTAATGCATAACAAAAATAAAGCAGTAGCTAATAAGTGTTGTTCTTAACGGAGAATTTAAAAACACCTCCACCGTCGTCGAGAACCAGCATCGCGTTTGTACGTACAAATTAACATGGGCAGTTGCCCAAACATACTAACAACAGGAAAGAGAAGATTCGTGTATTGCAACGAGTCTTCTCTTTACTTTTGTCTGTATAGTGATACTACGTTTGGCGCATTACGTATTGCCAATGCTTTTATATTTCTAAATTATGGAATTAGTAGTATGCAAGCTTTATTTAATGCATCATCCTCAATTTTATTAACCATCATAATGTCACTACAGCTTGAATTATATTCTTTTGCAATATCCCATATTTTCTCGCCACTCTGAGCATAATAAACAACCATAGGGGCTTTTTTACATCGATTAGTGGGCGCGGAATTGACCGAGGAGTTCATAATAACACTTTCGTCTTTAACTTTGAAAATCTGAGCTGAGATACAAAGTTCTATACGCGCTTCCATTTTGTTTTCACCGATGACAGTATAGGCGCATGAAGATGTTGTTATTTTGGCATCCGCTATTAAGTTCTCACCGCTACTTTGAATATTATTGTTATATTCAAAATCAACACTTCTTTCATAATACTGAGGGCATCCGTCACCATCGTACACCAGTAAACAAATAATCGTTGTGCCGTTCAGGGATAATTTACCGCCGACTATTTTCGACTGACCAATCTTGTTTTCACACCACATATCTACAACTGTTCCAAAGGTATTTTCAGAAAACTCCAAAGTTTTCTTACACATATATCTTTCATTTAATGTGGAATCAAGTTTTTTGAATTGTACTCTACATTTTTCAATTTCCATATCGTGCTTAGTGCAAAACGCATCGTATATTACAGGTATGTCGTTGTCACAACTCGCCATCGCAACTATAGATAGTTTGCATTCGAAAGCAAAGCTACGTGCTTCACCGGATAAATTTGTTCTCGGCTTCAATATGCATGACATGATTTTTAGTTCAGCATCACATTCACACTCATCACCCTCAACATTTAAATCAAGAATCTGATTAAAGGGTATTCTGTTTTCATATTTTTCAACCGCACCCTCATCGGTGCAATATAAGGCATTAATGGTGATATCGCCTTTAACTACAGCTTTATTTCCGATAAGCTTACATTGCTCGACTATCGCTCTGGCTTCACTTCTTAATATAGATTTAATTGCACCTGAGCTACGACTCAGCTCTAAGTCTTCTTCAATAACAACAATTTTTTCAGAGAACCCCAGAGGATTTGTTGCTGGACAACTACCGCTTTTTAACTGCATTCCCTCACAATCAATATCGGTTATGATTTCCTTGGACTTATGGCATGTGATTTTAATCTTCACAGATAGTACGCCATGAATGTCAATCTTTCTTTGTGTTACAGCCCTGCAGTTTGCATAATCCTGCGAAATAGATAACCGTACACAACTATTATCGTCAACTTCGCCTATTGGTAATATTTTCTGAAAATCTACTTCATTTTCAAAACTACATATTTTATTGTTTTCGTCTGAATATATTACTGTAACTACAGTGGTACCATCGATTGTTAAAGTGTCACCTATAATATTTTTAGATGATATTCTTGGCGTCATCTTACACTTCAATATTCTGACAATATCTGGACAATAATCTGGCATAGTAAAATCCGTGTCGATAGCTTGTTCTACAGTCTGCTCGAACAAAGTTTCATTGGTTGTAACAGCTTGTTTAGTTATATTTAATTCCATAATTCTCTGCTCCTTTTAGCATATTTATTGGTAAAATATATGTTAAGTGAGCAATTAATATTACATCGAAGAATAAAGAAACAAGGTATATACAAAAAGTCTGTATATACCTTGTTTGGCTTCAATTCTACTAGAAATGCTACTACCAGCGCACTCATATATAACCGCCTAGAAATGCTTACTACTAGTACGTCCTGATATTAATGTTGAAAAATCATTTTTGTTGCATTATCTCCCACATTTTAATTAACCAACTGTGCGGTAATATCTTGGATAAAAAATGATGAAGTTTATTATACCAATGATACATAGAAATATCCTTATTCTTCTTTATATCCTTTAAAGCCTTGCTCACTACTTTTCCCGCAGTCACCATAGGTTTTGCAAAGGAGTCCGGAGCGGTATCGTTAATTTCCGCTCTTGCAAAAAATTCCGTTTTAACCCAACCGGGGCATACAGTTGTTACTCCAATTCCCCTATTCTTAAGCTCCCTAGAAAGTGCACGTGAATAATGCTTTACAAACGCCTTGCTGGAAGCATAAACGTTTAAATTGGGCAAGGGGTGATAAGTGGAAGCAGAGCCAAGCTGAATAATATGAGACCCCTCACTCATATATGGCAAAGTCTCTTGAGTAATATATACGAGTGACTTAATATTAAGATCAATTATGTTAAGAGCAAGTTCTGTATCAACTAATTTATAATCGCCATATTTACCGTATCCAGCGGCATTCACTAAATATTTAATGCACGGACTGTTCTCGCATAAAAGCTCTTTATATTTTCTATATGATGATTCTTTCGATAAATCAAGAACTATGATTTTGCAACGGCAATTTAATGTATTAGCTAAATCCTTTAGTCTGTCTTCTCTTCTTGCTATAAGCCAGAATTCGTCGGCCAAACCCTTTGATTTAAGTTGAAGTGCAAACTCTTTACCTAAACCTGAGGATGCGCCTGTTATTATCGCAATACCCATTGTAAACTCCTTTCATATAACTAAAGCAACCCAAAAAAATTTGGGTTGCTCGAATTTACTTAGAAAGAAATTTCATAGCTAACATCATATAAGCGCTTGTCAAAATTATTTTTCATATTAAGAGCCTCAACAATGTCATCATCAACTATGACATTATTTCTTATAGAAACAACCCTGTTTCCAATTCCTTTGCATAATAAATCAACAGCATAATTTCCCATATTACTTGCAAGTGTTCTGTCGCGAAGTGTAGGACTGCCGCCACGTTGAACATGACCTAAAACAGTGGCTTTAGATGCAATTCCGGTTGTCTCTTTGATACGATTGGCAATGTCGTTAATATCGCCAACAACATTAGACTCTGTAACACCCTCAGCTACAACAATTATAAAATGCTTTTTACCAAATGAAATACCTTCCTTGATTTTATCGACTACCTGACGTTCAAAGTCAAAAGGAACTTCGGGAACTAAAACAGCTGTAGCTCCTACGGCTACACCCGTCCTTAATGCGATATCCCCACAATGTCTGCCCATAACCTCAATAACAAAGCATCTATTGTGTGACTGTGAGGTATCTCGTAATCTATCAATCATTATCATAGCGGTATTCATAGCGGTATCGAATCCAATTGTTTCGTCGGTAGAAGCAATATCGTTGTCAATAGTACCGGGAATGCCAACACAAGGAATACCGTGGAGAGATAAATCCTTTGCTCCTCTATAAGAACCATCGCCGCCTATAACAACAATACCCTCAATACCATACTTTTTACAGGTATCAACTGCCTCTAACATTCCCTCTTCTGTTTTAAACTTAGCGCTTCTTGCTGTGCTGAGAATAGTTCCACCGTTTTGAATGATATTGGAAACAGAGCGAATATCCATTTTAAACAAATCGCCCTCGATTAGACCATTATATCCACAATTTATTCCGTAAACGTCGATTCCTCTTTTTAGAGCGGTCCTAACAACTGCGCGTACAGCAGCATTCATTCCAGGGGCGTCACCGCCGCTTGTGAGAACACCAATGGTTTTGATTTTACTATCCATATTTATCACCTAATACCTTAAAATATAACATTATAATAATATAAAATAAAAACGGAAAAGTCAATAGAATTTAGATTATTTTTCAATAATAATGCAATTTTCTCCAAAATATTGAATTAATAGTGTTAATAGGTTTTCAGTTAGTGTAATTTTGCCAAGAATTAGTTGGTTTTCATTTTTAGATCTTAAAGGAATATCACCCTGGAACAGATCGCAAATCAACCTCAATTTATCTGAATTGCTTTTGTTTTCGTTAGTAATCGTAATAGAAATAGATTTTACTTCAATGACCTTTGTAGGATTATCTTCATGAATTTCTTCGATATAATCTTCCTTATTAAATAGCTCAATTTTGTTGCAAAGTATCTCTGGATCCTCATCTTCCTTAAAGCTGATTTTACCGTTAACTACAACTACATTTCCTGTTTTCAATATATTATAAGAATTATTAATAACTGATTCAAAAGCAACTAATCCGATAGAGCCGGTCATATCCTCAATAGTTATATTTGCTATTATCTTATTTTGCTTAGTTTTTCGCTGTTTATAAGCGGAAATCAATCCCAATATAACAACGTTTTCTCCGTCCTTTATAGTTTCAGCGTCTTCTGCAATTAGCAAATCGGAAATATTTTTTGCACCGATTATATCACTAAAATGAGCAAAATGCTGCACTGGGTGACCGGAAATGTAGAAATCAGTAACCTCTTTTTCAAAGGCAAGAAGTTCATCTAATGAGAATTCCTCAACATTGGAAAAAGTGTTTTCAACACCGCTCAAACGTTGTTCATTATCAAACAGCGAGATTTGTCCTCCACCCATAGAGCGACGCTCAGTCTCGATGAAATTATATATTTTATCCAGGGAGAGCATTAGGGCTCGTCTTGTCAGACCAATACAATCCATAGCTCCGCATTTTATCAAGGCCTCTACTCCCCTACGATTAATGGGAGATTTGCCGATTTTCATGCAGAAGTCATAAACATTTTTGAAACCACCTTCGCTCTCGCGAATATTAACAATAGCGTTAATGTTGTTCCTACCAAGATTTTTAATTGCAAGAAGTCCAAAGCGAACTCCGCCATTGTCGCACGTAAACTCTCCATAACTATGATTAATAGAAGGAGGCAGGATATTTAAATTCATGTTCTCGCATTCTTTTAAATATTCAGAAACCTTGCCCGAAAAATCAAGAACGCTTGTTAGTAAAGAAGACATGTATTCTTTTGGATAATGGCATTTTAAATATGCAGTCTGATATGCAACATATGCGTATGCCGCCGCGTGAGATTTATTAAATGCATATGACGAAAAGGCTGTAATTTCTTCGAAAAGCTTAACAGCAATTTTCTCGGGTACTCCCCTGTTAACAGCACCCTCGATTATAACACCGCCAACCTCATCCTTTTCACCATAAAGGAAAACATTTCTTTCTCGTTCAAGAACATCGTGCTTTTTCTTTGACATAGCACGACGAACAATATCGGCTCTGCCAAAGGAATAACCAGCAACCTGTCTGAAAATCTGCATAACCTGTTCTTGATATACAATACATCCGTAGGTGACTTCAAGTATAGGTTTTAAGAGAGGGGTGTCATAAACGATTTTATCTTTATTATGTCTGAAGTGTACGTATTTCGGTATATATTGACGCGGACCGGGACGATAAAGAGAAATAACAGCTATTAAGTCTTCCATATTTTCAGGTTTCAGGCTTTTTAAAACAGTCCTCATACCTGCGGATTCATACTGGAACACACCTGTTGTATCGCCAGATGCCATCATCTGCATGGTCTTAGGGTCATTTAACGGAATATCTGAAACTTTAAATCCATTACCTATAAGCTTCACAGTATCATCAATAACTGTAAGATTTCGAAGACCGAGAAAATCCATTTTTAATAATCCCAACAAATCCAAATTATTCATAGGATATTGAGAAACAACTACATTATCGCTGACAGCTAAAGGCACATAATCAGACACCGGTTTATCGGTAATTACAACCCCCGCCGCATGGGTAGACATATGTCTGGGCATACCTTCAATACGCTCAGCCATATCGATTATACGTTTCACATCAGCGTCGGTGTTGTATTTCTGTTTCAACTCTTTAGATTCTTCCAAAGCTTCTTTAATATTAGCACCCAAACGGTTTGGAATTAATTTGGCTACACTATCGCATACAGCGTATGAAATACCATATACCCTGCCCACATCTCTAACTGCAGCTTTAGCCTTTAATGTACCAAATGTTGCAATCTGAGAAACATGATCTTCACCATACTTTTCTATAACGTAATCTATAACCTCTTGTCGTCTTATATAGCAAAAATCTACATCAAAGTCGGGCATTGATACACGTTCTGGGTTAAGAAAACGCTCGAATAAGAGATTAAGTTTAATTGGGTCAATCCCGGTTATACCCATACAATATGCCGCAAGGCTTCCCGCACCCGAGCCTCTTCCGGGACCAACAGGAATAGCTTTCTTCTTAGCAAAATTAACGAAATCAGCTACAATCAAAAAGTAATCTGTATACCCCATTTTATTGATTATATCAAGCTCATATTCCAATCTGTCGACATATTCTTTAGGAGGGTTTTCTCCAATTAAATTACGGAGTCCATTATAACAATCTTCGCGTAAAACATCGCTGTGTACCCTGTTTCCAAGGTCGAAATAAGGAAGCTTAACATTTCCAAATTCAAATTCAAAATTACATTTGTTAGCAATTTTAGATGAATTTTCTACTGCCTCAGGAACAGAAGAAAATAGCTCCGACATTTCATTTTGAGTTTTTAAATAGAATTCCTGAGTGTCGAAAGAAAGGGGGTTTTCCTCATTAACAGTATGGTTGGTGCCTATGCATAGCAGTACATTCTGCATTTCGTGATCAGTCTTCTTTACATAATGTACATCGTTTGTACAAACCAACGGGATGCCTGTCTCATGGGATATCTGTATAAGCTTGTTATTTACAGTCGCTTCTTCGGTGTAGCCGTGATTCTGCAATTCAAGATAATAGTTACCATCACCGAATATTTTATTATATTCAAGCGCAGCTGCTTTTGCGCCATCGAAATTATTTTGTAAAATCTTAGATGGTATTTCGCCGGCAAGACAGGCAGAAAGCGCAATGAGACCCTCGCTGTGTTCACTCAACAGTACTTTATCTATTCGTGGTTTAGAATAAAAACCTTCGGTAAAAGCTTTTGACACTAAATAAATTAAGTTTTTATATCCTATTTCGTCCTTACAAAGTAAAATAAGATGATTGTATCGTGAGTCCAATAGCTTGTCCTTGTCGAAACGACTTCTTGGAGCTACATATACCTCACAGCCAATTATTGGTTTAATACCAGCATTTTTAGCTGCTTTAAAAAAATCCACAGCGCCATACATGACACCGTGGTCTGTTATCGCAATAGCCTTTTGTCCATCTTCTTTTGCAGAATTAATAAGCTCATTAATACGGCAGGCACCGTCTAATAAGCTGTATTCTGTATGAACATGAAGATGTACAAACGACATATACGTCACCTCTTATTTATCGTCGGCTAATTCAATTAGCCTATTGAGTCTGTGGTTAAGTCCAGAACGCGAAATTCCGCACAGCTTAGAAAGGTCGGATAAAGACATATCAGGATTGTCGAGACGAAGCTTTGCGGCATACTGCAACTCCTCAGATAGGTTGTTTAACCTACCGCTGGAATTAAGTATATTTATAGCTTTTACCTGTTTTATCATTGCATTAACAGTTTTTCCAATATTAGCAGTTTCACAGTTTTTTGCTCTGTTAACCCGATTTCTCATTTCCTTAATCATACCCGCATCAATAACTTCCAGTGCCTTTTTTGAGGCCCCAATCAACGCAAGAAAATCCGAAATATTTTCGTTGCCCTTAAAATACACAATATGATATTTCCCACGCTTTGAAATGTGCGCTTTGAATCCCTGAGTAACAAGAAGCGCGTGGGTTGATAATGCAACAGCTTCATTAAGGGTTTTTAATTCTAAATGAAAATCTTTATTGGGGTCTGTTACAGTGCCAGATGACAAAAAAGCGCCTCTTAGAAATGAAGAAAAGCAGGTGTCACATCCAAAAACATCTGTTATGTATTCTACAGTTATAAAATCAGCATATAGCTTACCCACATTAATGATATCTGCTTTAAGACTATGATTACCCTTGTCTTGGGTGTGAGTTGGTTTGAATTTGTATACTGAAGAAATAAGGGAAGCGCACCTATCAGCAATATCCTGTCTGTCGGAAGAATAAAAAATATCGGCATTAGAAAAACTCCGACTGAAAAGCAGTATGCCATATAATTCAGCATACACACAGCAATCGGTTGGCTTTACCTTACATATTTCGGTTTTAACTTCCCAAGAAAAAGACATGATATCACCAAAGATAAGAGTTATTTTTTAATATCACGGTTAGTAAGACTTACATTATAGTCCTTTGAAGAAAGAAAATTATAAATAGCATTGGCAATGGCAACAGAACGATGCTTACCACCAGTGCAACCTACCGCAACAACAAGCTGACTTTTGCCCTCGCTCTGATAAAGAGGAATTAAAAAATCAACCAATTCATTTAATTTGTCCAATAGCATCTGCGACTGAGGAAAATTCATAACATAATCACTGACCGGTTTATCCAATCCGCTTAAATCTCTCAGTTCGTCAATATAAAAAGGATTTGGCAAACACCTTACGTCAAACACCAAATCTGCATCACTACAGGGGCCGTGCTTAAAACCAAAGGTTATCAACTGTATGTTTAAAGATAAATGTTTATCATTAAAAAATATATCAACAAGACGTTGTTTAAGCTGATTACTGGAATAAAAAGTGGTGTCAATTATAAAGTCAGAGTATGATCTAATCTTTTTAAGGCATTCTCGTTCCTTTAAAATGGCTTCTTCAATGGACAAATTCAAGGAAGTAGAAAGTGGATGAGACCGTCGGCTTTCCTTATAACGTCTGGAGAGTTCAGAATCTGAGGCGTCAAGAAAAAGAATTTTCGGCTCTACCCCTCTTTGCTTTAAAAGACTCAAGGTCTCATCGATATCATCAAACATCTCACCGCCGCGAAGGTCGGTAATAACAGCGATTTTCGAAAGATTAGCCTCTCCCTTGATGCTTAAATCCACAATAGATGGAATCAATACAGGAGGAATATTATCTATGCAATAAAATCCAATATCCTCAAGTGCATGTGCAGCCTGAGACTTACCAGCGCCAGACATACCTGTGATAATTACGAAATTAAAGTCAGAACCTACCAACCGTCTTCACCTCCGGCTCTAATGTTACGCTCTTATGAAGAAAAACCTCTTGTTTGATTTTTGAAATTAATGAGAGAACATCATTGCAGGTGGCAGAACCCTTGTTGATAACAAAACCAGCATGTTTTTCGCTGACCTCGGCATCGCCGACAGCCATGCCTTTAAGTCCGCACTCCTCAATAAGAGCGCCAGCAAAATGACCCTGAGGACGTTTAAATGTGCTACCGGCACTTGGATACTCCAAAGGTTGTTTAGTGCGCCTACGGTTGATTAAATCATCCATAACAGCCTTGATATTATCTTTTCTATCATTTCTTAGCCGAAAAACCGCGCTGACTATAACTTTAGACGAATCGGAGAATATGCTACTACGATATCCAAGCTGTAAGCTTGAAACATCTGCCTGAACGACATTACCCTCCTCATCTATAAATGTGCATTCTTTCAATACTGAGGAAATTTCTCCATTGTAGGCTCCTGCATTCATGTATATTGCGCCGCCGACGGTGCCGGGAATCCCCCATGCAAACTCTAATCCCGAAAGAGAATTCTCCAAAGCAAAGGTGCAAAGTTTTGAAAGCTTAACACCTGCGCTACAAGAAATTTCAAAAGCCGGATGATAGGTTATCTCATTAAAATGCTTTAACGAAATAACAATTCCCTCAACTCCCAAATCCGAAACTAACAGATTTGAACCGTTGCCTAAAATAAAATATGGAACGTTTTTATCACGGCAAAAGCTAAGTAAACTTTTAAGCTGAGGTAATCCGTCAGGGAAACATAGAAAATCCGCCGGACCGCCTATTTTAAAACTTGTATATTCACTCATCTGAGCACTTTGAATATATTCAATTTTCTCGTTTTCTAAATATTCAAGGATAAGAGAAACCAAGCAAAACACCCTTAACTATAAATTTTATCCAACATTGCGGCGCCAATGATACCCGCGTCATTGCCAAGTTCAGCAGTTTTAATTAATGACTGCTTATCGATATTTCTGGAAAATCTTTCAGAATTATGCTTTTCAATTCTCGAAATAAGCAGATCCCCTTCTTTGGAGATACCACCACCGATACAGATTACGTCAGGCTGGAACACGTTAATGATATTAATAACGCCACAAGCAACATAATCACAGTATTTATCAACAACTTCAGTACCCGCTTTATCATTGAGGCGCATTGCATCAAAAGCGGTTTTGCCGTTAACCTTATCAATATTACCGTTAACAATATCCCACATTTTGCTGTCTTTATTAGAAAGCATTTTTTCTTTTGTCTGTCTAACAAGAGCGGTTGCAGATGCGTATGCCTCCCAGCAACCCTTTCTGCCGCAATTACACTGAATACCATCCATATCTATAACCGTATGACCTAACTCTCCCCCGGCAAAATTACTACCGAGTAACATTTTGCCATCGATGATTGTACCACCGCCAACACCAGTGCCAAGAGTAACGGCAACTATGTTATTGCATCCCTTTCCTGCACCAGCTAACATCTCTCCAACAGCTGCTGCATTAGCGTCGTTGTCAATAATAATTTTTTTACCAATTCTGCTTTCGAGCATCTCAACAATTGGAGTGTTTTCAAATCCAAGATTGTTTGAAAAACCAATTATTCCCGTCGCCGGATTAATTGAGCCAGGAGCTCCTATGCCAACAAAGCCAATGTCATCCATTGTTAAATTTGCATTAGCAACAGCTAATTTAACTGCTGTTGCAATATCGTCGCATATCTCATCAGCAGGTCTTGGCGCCTTTGTCTTAACCTTACCGCTGCCTATAATGTTGTAGTTATCATCTACAACACCTACAGCGATGTTTGTACCGCCTAAATCAATTCCTACTCTGTACACAATTTACTTCTCCTTTAATTAAAAAGGTTCCACTTCGCTTTTTGAAGCCTCCACTGTTGCATCTTCCATACCAAGCTTGTGCAGAAGCTCAGCGGCGGCGTTGTAACCTAATTTCTTTTGTCTGTTATTCATTGCCGCAACCTCAATGACTACAGCAAGATTTCTACCTGGCTTTACAGGTATTGTAACCGAAACAACATCTAATCCAAGTATATTCATTTTTTCGGATTCTAAACCCATTCGGTCATATTGTTTACCCGCTTCCCAGGTTTCAAGGTTGATAACCATATCTATCTTTTCTGTAAGCTTAACTGAGCCCACACCAAATATGCGTCTGACATTCACAATACCTATGCCGCGAAGCTCGATAAAATGTCTTATGTTTTCGGGAGCAGACCCAACAAGTGATTTGGAAGAAACCTTTCTGATTTCCACCGCGTCATCTGCAATTAACCTGTGACCGCGTTTTACAAGCTCTATAGCGGTTTCGCTCTTTCCAATACCGCTATCACCTAAGATAAGTACACCCTCGCCATATACCTCAACAAGCACTCCGTGGCGAACAACTCTTGGAGCTAATCTGACATTAAGAAAGGCAATTAGTGCCGACATAAAACTCGAAGTGCTGTCAGGAGTTCTGTATATAGGTACGCCATATTTTTTGGAGGCATCCAGCATCAGTTCAGAAATCTCAAGTTCTCTTGTGATAATTACAACCGGAGGTTTGGTTGAGAAAAATTTGTCAATAATCTGGGCGCATTCATCCTGAGTATGGTTATATAAAAAACTGTCCTCAAGTTTTCCTATGATTTGTATTCTGGAATTATCGTAGAATTCATAATAACCGCCAAACTGAATACCAGGTTTATTTATTTCGGTGCTTTTTATTAGAATTTCACTGGGGTCTTGCGGAGAATAAACCTTTTCTAAAGAAAACTCATCTGCAATTTTTTGCAAAGAAACCGAATATTCTGTCTTCATTAATGCAATTCACCATCCTATATTTTACACACTTATCCATAATGCATAAATATTTAAATATATTATACTATATTTTTTTGAAAAATAATAGTCCTTAATTCCAATTTTTTGCTTAAAATTGTTGAAATATTTTATGAATGCAATTATAATGGATATAGATTAGCAAAACAATGGTTTATTCCGTGTTTCGCATCCGCTGATTTCAGCGGATAAGGGAATTATTGTTAATGGTTTATAACTATTCCATCAGTAAAATACAATAAATTGGAGGCTTTAAAATGAAATTAGGTATTGTAGGTTTGCCAAATGTAGGTAAATCCACCCTATTTAACGCTATTACTTCTGCAGGCGCACAGTCAGCTAACTACCCTTTCTGCACTATTGAGCCAAACGTTGGCATGGTTTCCGTACCAGATGAGCGTTTAGATAAGTTGGCAGAAATGTATGAGCCCGAGAAGTTTACTCCCGCAACAATAGAATTTGTTGACATAGCAGGACTTGTAAAGGGCGCTTCTAAAGGTGAGGGCCTTGGAAACAAGTTTCTTTCCCACATTAGAGAGGTTGACGCTATAGTACATGTTGTAAGGTGTTTTGATGATACAAACATAGTTCATGTTGATGGCTCTGTGGACCCTGCCCGTGATATTGAAACAATTAACCTTGAATTGATTTTTGCAGATATGGACATGGTGCAAAACCGCATCGACAGGGTATCTAAACTAATGAAAGGCGACAAGAGTCTCGCATCCGAGGTTGATTTTCTCAAAAGACTTTGGGCGCATCTCGAAGCGGGTGCTCCTGCCCGTTCCATGGAAAAATCCGACGACGAATTAGCAATGCTTAAGGAAGTGTCTCTCCTTTCGATGAAACCTGTAATTTACGCATGTAACATGAGTGAGGAGGATTTCAGCTCCGGCTTTGAAAAGAACCCTTATTATGCAAAAGTCGAAGCAATAGCCCAAAGTGAAAATGCTGACACTTTACCTATTTGTGCAGAGCTTGAAGCTCAGATTTCAGAGCTTGAACAGGATGAAAAGCTTATGTTTTTATCCGAGCTTGGTCTGGAGCAATCAGGACTCGAAAGATTAATCAAAAAGTGTTATTCTTTGCTGGGTCTCATTTCTTATCTTACAGCAGGTAAACCCGAAGTAAGAGCATGGACCATAACCAAAGGCACTAAAGCGCCTCAGGCAGCAGGAAAAATCCATACTGATTTTGAACGCGGATTTATACGAGCAGAAGTGGTTGCGTTCAAGGATTTAATTGAATGTGGTAACATGGTAGCCGCTAAGGAAAAAGGTCTTGTTCGCAGTGAGGGTAAAGAATATGTGATGCAGGACGGCGATATTGTTCTGTTTAGATTCAATGTTTAAAATAGCCTTTAATAAATTCAGGCAGGATGTAGCGGAAAATATAGACAATCTTATAACAACCTTTTTAGTGTTCTCGGTTTTTGATTTAGCTTTCGGTACGGTTTGCATCAGTAAACTTCTGGTTGGTCTTCCCTGTCCTTTCTGCGGATTAACCAGAGCCGCACTGAAACTTATATCCTTCGATTTACTAGAAGCATTTTCTCTTAATCCGCTGATATATCTCATTATAATAACCACAATACTTTGGATTTTAAATAGATATTTCGGCATTGCATGTAAAAGATTGATCAATGTTTTTCTTATTAGTATTTTGGTGTTATCAATACCGGTTTACATATATCGATTAATCGCTTTATTTCCAACAACCGAGCCAATGACTTATAACAATAACAATCTTTTTAGGAATGTTATAAATTTAATTTTTAATTTTACTGGAGGGTAAAATATGGAAAACAATAATCAAAACTTCGAACAGCAAAACGAAATGGAAGTTGTATCTCAACCTGACTTCCAGCAACCGCCTCAGTACACTCCTAACCCCTATATGTACAACGAACCCCTTGCACCTGTTATGTCGGTTAAGGATTGGCTTCTCACACTTCTTGTTATGCTCATACCTTGCGTAAACATAATCATGATGTTTGTCTGGGCATTCAGTAAAACTGACAACCCTAATAAATCCAACTATTTTAAGGCATACTTAATCTACTATGCAATCTCTATTGTTATCGGTATTGTGATTTCCATAGCATACATAGCTGTGTTCTCAAGTATTTTCTACAGCGCTTTCTAACAATAAGTTAACTTAGGGTTTGAGCATAATACTCAAGCCCTAAAAATTTATCGAAAGACGGAAAAAGTATGGATGTTTTATATTTTTTTGAATTAATCAGAAATCCGGTTTTAGACGCTTTCTTTTCTATTATAACTAAATTCGGCGAAGAAACCGTGTTCATGGTCACTGCCTTGATACTGTTTTGGTGTGTCAATAAATACACGGGATATTATATACTGAGCATAGGATTTCTCGGAACTGTTATAAATCAGTTTTTAAAAATCACATACAGAATACCTCGCCCTTGGATAAAAGATCCACAGTTCACTATTGTTGAATCAGCGAGAGCCGAAGCCACAGGCTATTCATTCCCCAGCGGTCATACCCAAAGCTCCGTAGCCACCTTCGGCGGGATTGCCAAAACCACAAAAATTAAGTGGTTAAAAATTATATCAATAATTATTACTTTTCTCGTTCCTATCTCAAGAATGTATTTGGGTGTACATACGCCAATGGATGTAATAACCTCTGTTGTAATTGCGCTTATACTTCTATTAGTTTTTCATCCAATCATTAAAAAGGCTGAAACTGACCATAGGTATATGTGGTGGCTTATCGGCATAATGGTGTTAATATCACTTACAAATCTCTTATATGTAAATATATATCAATTTCCCGCTGACACCGACGTAGCTAATCTACAATCAGCCATTAAAAATGCTTATAAGCTATTTGGCGCTATTATTGGAATTGTGGTGGTTTACTATGTAGACAATAACTACACCAATTTTAAAACCGATGCTCCTCTGCTTGGGCAAATTTTAAAGGTTGTTCTGGGATTAATTGTGATACTCGCAGTAAAAGAGGGTTTAAAACCTCTATTTTCTGCGCTTGGAATTAGCTCACAAATAGTTGTTCAATCTCTAAGATATTTTCTTATGGTAGTGGTTGCGGGTTGTGTGTGGCCATTAACATTCAAATACTTTTCTAAGATTAGAAAGTAATAATAAAAATACAAAGTAAAAACGGATAGCCTGAGCTATCCGTTTTTTATTGCAAATACAACAAGGTTCCGAGATAACCGCTCAAAATTTTAATTTCATACAGCGGGTCGGGTTCTTATTACATAGATTTTGGAGCGTCAATTTTCAGCATAGCAAGTACTGCTCTAATAACAGAGGCTGTGGCAACGCAGAGATTGAGTCGAGCCTGCATTAACACTTCGTCCTCACCCTTAACTCTACAAGCATTATAGAACTTATGGAACAAGGTAGCTAAGTCATATACATAGCGGGTTATCCTTGCGGAATCGTAGCTTCTTGCGGCGGATTCAATTTCGCCTGTAAGGGACGCAATGTGCTTTATCAGCATACGTTCTTCAGGAGCCGACAATCTGCAAAGCTCGTCAATGGAACACTTGCGAGGCTTGATATTATCGTTTTCCAACGCTCTGAGTATGCTACAAATTCTCGCATGGGCATATTGAACATAATATACAGGATTCTGGCTGGTTTCTTCAACCGCTAAATCAAGGTCAAACTCAAGATGGGTTGATGGCTCTTTAGAGTTGAATATAAATCTTGCTGCATCAACAGGAACTTCATCAAGAAGTGTTTTAAGGGTTATAGATTTACCAGTTCTTTTTGAAACTCTTACAACCTCACCTGCGCGTACAAGACGAACCAACTGCATGAGTACAATATCAAGCTTGTCACCCGACTGACCAATAGCATCCATAGCGCCTTTAATTCTTGCAACGTGACCGTGATGATCTGCACCCCAAACATTGATTACGGTGTCAAAGCCACGGATAGCAAATTTATTGTAGTGATATGCAATGTCGGCAGCAAAATATGTTGGATTACCATTAGCGCGGATTAAGACATCATCCTTAAGTTCAAGCTTTTCAATTTCTGCGTCACTCTTACCCTGACGCTTTAAAAGAGCCGCTGTGAATTCAGCATTTTTATACCAAAGAGCTCCCTCTTTTTCATAGGTGAGACCGCTGTCTTTCATGTGCTGAATAACCTTTTCGAGGGTGCCATCTGCATATAGACTGGATTCTCTGAACCATACATCATAGTTGATTCTATAGGCTTCAAGATCTGTTTTAAGAGCGGCTATATTGAGGGGTAAAGCATAATCAACAAGAGCTTGTCTCCTCTCCTCAGGAGAACTGGTTACATATTTATCACCATTAATATTCTTGAATTCGGTTGCTCTTTCAATAATATCGGCGCCATGATATCCATCCTCTGGAAACTCTACAGATGAATCAAATAACTGCAAATAACGAGCCTCTAATGACCCTGCAAATTTCTGTATCTGATTACCAGCGTCATTAACATAAAATTCTCTGGTAACATCATACCCCGCCTTGCTGAGAACTGAAGCCAAGGTGTCACCTAAAGCGCCGCCACGTGCATTACCAATATGCATGGGGCCGGTGGGGTTGGCTGAAACAAACTCCACCATTACCTTTTTACCATGGCCCATATCAGAATTACCGTATTCCTCGCCTTTTTCTAAAGCATCCGCCACAACAGCAGCATAGTAGGACGGCTTTAGATAGAAATTAATGAACCCAGGACCGGCTATTTCCAATTTATCGATATACGTGTTTTCTATATTAATATTATCAACAATTGTCTCTGCAATTTTTCTGGGAGCGCTCTTTAAAGCTCGAGCCCATATCATAGCGGCATTTACAGCAAAATCACCATGAGTGCTGTCTGCAGGCTCCTCGATAGAAAACGACGGCAGTTCGGCCTCGGGTAAAATACCATTAGAAACCGCTTTTTCCACCGCATTAAGAATACATTTTTCGATAGTATTTTTAGTTGTTTTAACGACCACTGACATTTTAAGCTTCCTCTCTTATGCTTATCTCTACTTTATTTTTACTTAATAATCCTGCATTAACATCTATGGAATACTGCAAGGACAGGCTGCCACCATCTTCCGTCAAGTTATTCTTGACACTTTCACCGAAGATTCCAATCATAATATCCCCGTATTCGGTGGAGTATTGACAGAGGTGTCTTTTCCCCTCTTCAACGATAAGATTACCGTATTTTCCCCCGCTTCGCTCCAAGGTTACAACACCGTTTTGATGGAGTGTTAGGGTTGTTTTCACACCCTTTACACCAAAAGAAACGCTTTCGTCATATTCAAGAATTACGGAATCATCAGAATTTGTATATTTACCCACCGACATAAATTCAATAACATCGGAATGACCGTCGATTTCCTGAGTTCCCTTTATATTAAATGTAACTTCCTTCATTAAAATAGCTCCTTAACGCTATGTATATCAACCTCGCTTACATTCCCTGTAAAACGTGAGCCCATAAGGATAGAGGCGGTTTTGGAGAACGCCTCGGTTTTATCGCTGACAAAATATTTCTGAGTACCCAGTGTTTTGCTTTCCGATTGCATATCCTTAGAAACAAGCATATCGTATGCCGCTTTGGCGGTATATTCACCTGTATTAACTAAGGCGACATTTTCACCCATTATATCCCTTATAACGTCGGTTATAACAGGATAGTGTGTGCAACCCATAATCAAAACGTCCACACCTGCCGCTTTGATAGGCTCTAAATATCTTCGGGCGGTCTCTATTATTACCAAATCGTCACGCTCGACCCAGCCTGCCTCAACAAGTGGTACAAACAATGGACAATCGTTTTGAACTACCTCAGCGTTGGGCATTAATGAATGTATATACTTTTTATAAGAATTACTTTTAACTGTCGCGGGGGTGGCTATCACACCGATTTTGCCGTTAACAGTTGCCTCAACCGCTCTCCTGGCGGCATGAGACACAACCTCTACAAATGGTACAGGAAGCAATTCACCTGTCCCTGATGCAACAGAACTGACAGTGCCACAAGCGGCAATTATCATTTTAACATCCTGAGACAATAAAAAGCTTTCATCCTGCTTTGTGTATTTATAGATAGTCTCACGGCTACGGGTACCATACGGCACTCTGCCTGTGTCACCAAAATATACAATATCCTCGTAAGGCATAACCTTGATTAACTCGCGAACAACCGTTAAACCGCCAAGTCCCGAATCAAATACACCAATAGGTCTGTTATCAGCCATAGCTACCACTCCTTACAAAAGATTTAACCTAATAATTGTAACACAACAAGCTAGAGAATTCAACATTCTTTTTGCCTATTGGCAACAAGTAACGAAATAAATATTAATAGGATACCAAAAAATTTTGTTATTGTTAAACCCTCGTTTAAAACGGTAACACCGAGTATAGCCGCCACAACAGGTTCTATGGTTGCCACAATAGCTGCCATTGAGGGCTCGGTTTTTTCTAACCCCTTGGTATAAAGTAAATAAGGCGCCGCACCTGTTAGCAAAGCAAACAATACTAATATAACCGATATTTTGCCAAAATCACTAATCTCAGGTATACCGCCAAATAACGCGAAAGTCACTGTTGCAACTGAAGCCGACACAAAGGTATAAAAAGATATTGTCTCGCTCTTATATCCCTTTTTAATCGCTATCTCGCCGAAAATAGTATATAATGCGTATCCAAATCCTGAGCCTAATCCCGAAAGTATGCCCATTGTTGAAATTCGATAGTCTGCATTAAATACTTCAGAAACTAATGCGCAGCCTAAAAATGATAAAATCAATGCAATAACCTTATATTTAGTAAATGCAGACCTGAATATTAACGCCGACATAACCGATACGAACACAGGTGCCGTATAAAGCAGAACAGCCGCAACCGCCATGCCGTTGTAATTAATTGATAAATAATAACAATATGTAAAGAACGTGAAACTGAGAACACCTGTACCTATAAACACCCAAATGTCTTTAAGTCGGATTTTAAATGCACTGCGATTGTAGATTAATAGCCAAAGTCCAATAATCAATGCGGTAAACACAGAACGGGCGGCGCTGATGATGGGTGTTGTTAATCCATATCCATCAAGAGCGGAAATAAAAATACCGGTTATTCCCCAGCCAACAGCCGCTAAAATAATATACAAATAATTCCTATTCATTATTACCTCTTACCTTTTTGGATTACGAGTTAATATGCTGATAAATCCCATTATCGTTCCGATTCCATAGGCTAAATGCAATGCCAAAAACATAATTGGAAGCAATAAATTAACAAGGTGAAAAGGTTTAGCGGAAATAATCGAAATAAGACTTAATGCAATATTAACAAATCCGTATGCCGCTATCAGCAAAGCAAACAAAGCCCAAGTCCATAGTGCACCAATCACTGACGTTCCGATTATTGCAAGGACAAATAAAAAGGGTACAAAATGGAAAAGAGAAATACATTTAGGATTAACTGCAGTTGTTCTTCCAATCCAAAATCCGTTACCGTATTTTTGGCGAACAGATCCGATAATACTACCTCTTGAATACTGATAAGATTTAATTTGCGGGTCATAGCAGATTTTATATCCTGCCTGGCGAACACGCTGATGGAAATCATTATCCTCAGTTCTACCCAACTCAGGGTTGAAGTGTCCCACCTTTTCAATTACTTCTTTGCGATAGCATCCGTGAAACAAAGTATCTACATAGCTTTTCTTATCGCTGTTGTGATATTTACCAAAGCTACCTCCGAACATTGAGGTATCGGCAAGTAAAACTAAATTTTTGAGAGCAGTAGCATTCTTTATAATATTAGGTCTCATGCCACCGCAAACCATTTCACCAGAGCATAAGCATTCGGCATTATGTCTGATAAAATCTTGAGTGATTTTGGCATGTGCATCAAGTCTTATCAAGGCATCACCACTGAAATTATCAATAGCAACATTCCAACCACTCGCTTGATTTTTAAGAGGATTGTCGAGAACTAAAATGTTTTTATATTCTTCACCATGGTTTTCCTTGAATTCCTTAAAAATTCCAACTGTTCCGTCTGTTGACATACTATTTATAAACAGCAGTTCTATCTGTTTCTTTGGAAAATCCTGAGCCAGTATATCAGACAATAACGAGGGAATAAAATCCTCCTCGTTGTATGCCACGATACCAACAGACATTATAATCTCGTTCATTTCAAGTCTCCTCATTTTCTCACAAAACTATATCAGCAAAGGTCGCATCGGTTATCTTAGAAAGGTCGTATGGATTAAGTAAAAGCTGAACACCGATTTTACCACCGCTTATAATTATTTCGGGAAATTTTTCAGCAGTTTTATCTATTACTGTTACATAATGTTTTTTCATGCCGATAGGCGTACAACCGCCTCTAATGTATCCCGTCACAGGGGTTATGTCCTTAACATGAATCAAGGCAACAGATTTTTCACCAACACATTTTGCCGCTTTTTTTAAGTCAAGCTCCTCGGCAATAGGAACGCAGAACACAAAATAATTCCGTGTGCTTCTCCCTTGTGCCACTAATGTTTTATAGGAAGATTCATATGGCTGGGAAAGCATATCCGCAATTTTAACAGCATCAACAAATTCCCCGCAAACATAATTGTTTACACTAAACTTAATATTGGCTTTCTCAAGAATACGAACAGCGTTGGTCTTAGCTTCCTTACCCATGCTACACCTTCTTAAGTTTGGCAAAAGCCGCCATTAATTTCTTGTTTCCTGCCGAGATAAAGTTAATCTCAAGCAATGTATCATTACCCATAGGTGTAGCTTTAAGAACGGTTCCCTCGCCAAATACTGAATGGACCACTGTATCACCCTCAGAAAACTTTTGACCGCTTGGGAGATTTCTTTTAGTTTCGGCACGTTGGGTATTGAATTGCGGACGGGAAACTGCTGAGTTAGAAACGTAGTTATTTCTCTTCTGATAACCTGAGTATGCAGCTCTTGGAGAATAGCTATCTCCAAAGATATCATTTCCGTTTTGCACTCTACTGCAAATATCGCATAAAAACGTAGGAATTTCGTTAAAAAATCTGGAAGCCCTGTTATAGCTTGTCTGACCGTAGAGCATACGCCTATATGCATTTGTAACATACAGCTTTCTCTTGGCTCTTGTAATTCCAACATAAGCAATGCGGCGTTCTTCCTCCATCTCCTCAGGACCGCCGTAGATAGTCTGATTGCCAGGAAAAATCCCCTCCTCCATACCTATGAGAAATACAGTGTCGAATTCCAACCCCTTAGCAGAATGAAGTGTCATGAGAACGGTTGCATCAGCACCCTCTTCGTAGGAATCAATATCGCTGATAAGGGATACCTCTTCCAAGAATCCGGACAAGGTTGCGTTTTCGTTCTCCTCCTCATATTGCATAACAGAGGAAATCAATTCCTGCACGTTTTCTCCACGGTCGCTTTCGTCGGGAGGTAAAGTCGCCAGATAAAGATTGTATCCTGTTTTCTCCAGCATCTCTTTAAGAAGTTCGTGCAGATTTAAAACTTCTATGTCGGATTGCAGATCACGGATAACTCCGCAGAACTCCTTTAGTTTTCCTGCGGCTCTGGATATTGAGGGATAGTTTTCAGCATTTTCAAATACTTCAAAGAGTGATAATCCTAAAGAATCCGATATGCTTAAAGCGTTTTCAACGGTGGTATTTCCAATTCCACGCTTAGGCTCATTGATTATTCTACGGAGACGCACATTATCGCTGGGGTTATTAATAACATTGAGATAAGAAATTACATCCTTAATTTCCTTGCGGTCGTAGAATCGCAAACCGCCAATAACCTTATATGGTATACCTGAACGAACGAATACATTTTCAATGGCATTTGATTGAGCATTCATGCGATAAAGTATGGCGCAATCGCTGAATTTACCGCCGTTTTTTACGTGCAGTAAAACTTCTTCAGAAACAAATCGCGCTTCATCAGCTTCGTTTTCAGCCGTGACTGCGCTTATCTTTTCACCTGTTCCATTAGAAGTCCAGAGACTTTTTCCCTTGCGATCCATGTTATTGGATATAACAGCGTTAGCGGCATCCAATATATTCTGGGTAGAACGGTAGTTCTGCTCAAGTCTGATAACCAATGCATCGGGATAATGCTTTTCAAAATTCAGAATATTTTCAATGGTTGCACCACGGAATTTATAAATACTCTGGTCATCATCACCAACAACGCATATATTTCTGCTTTTCTCAGCTAACAACTTAACCATCATATATTGAGCAGGGTTGGTATCCTGATATTCATCCACCATTATGTATTTAATTCGGTCTCTGTAGTAATCTAAAACATCGGTGTTTTCTTGGAATAATCTGACTGTATTGTATATTAAGTCGTCAAAATCCATGGCATTGGCTTTTAAAAGATTTTCTTGGTATTTATAGTATGCCTTAGATATGTATCTAAGACGTACGTCAACACCTACTTCTTTTGCAAAATCATCCGGTGATAAAAGCCTGTCCTTTGCATGGCTGATTTCGTTAAGAATTGTCTTTGGCTGAATCTGCTTTTCGTCTATTCCTAACTGTTTGCAAACGTCCTTCATTACCCGCTTCTGGTCGTCGGTATCGTAAATAGTATAATTTCTGTCGTAGCCTAAACGGTCTCCGTCGCGACGAAGAATCTTAGAGCAAATTGAATGGAAAGTGCCTGTTTTGATATATGTAGCGCTGTCCCCCAATTTAGTAGCAATACGTTCCTTAAGCTCACCAGCGGCTTTATTTGTAAAGGTGATTGCTAAAATCTCCCAAGGTTTAACGGGGTTATAAGAGAATAACTTGCCGTCAAAATCATCTGTTTCAAGACATTCTTTAGCAATATTTAATAAATTTTCATTAATGTCCCCAGTATCGGTGGTATTATAGGCATCGCCGTATTTAATAAGATTTGCAATTCTGTTAACAAGAACAGTGGTTTTACCGCTACCGGCCCCAGCAAGAATCAATACGGGACCCTTTGTTGCCGTAACAGCTTTAAGCTGCATATCATTCATACGGGAAAAATCCCTCTCTATAATCTGCTTTCTGATATTAATAAACTCTTCTTTAATTGTCATAAAATCACCATATACTTTCTATCATTTTATTTTACAACAAATCTAAGAAGAGTTCAATCATTATTATTAATTTTATAAATATTTATTGCGTCTCATTAAGTCCGAAACTAACCGACAAAGCGTGATTTACCATATCCATAGTTTCAATACCTAAGCTACCCATTCTCTCTTTGAGCCGCTGCTTGTCAATAGTGCGCACCTGTTCCAATAAAACTATAGAATCCTTTGCAAGTCCACAACCATCGGCATTCACCTTTATGTGAGTTGGAAGATTATTCTTTTCCTTTTGACTAGTGATGGCGGCAGCAATAACTGTAGGACTATATCTGTTGCCTACATCATTTTGTACTATCAGAACAGGTCTCACTCCCCCCTGTTCCGAGCCAATAACAGGGCTTAAATCCGCATAATAAATTTCACCGCGTTTAATATTCATTCTATTTCACTCACTTTAGCTACGACGAAGCTACTATGTATATCCAGGCATTTCGCCGTAAATTTTTTTGGATTACTATTTCGTTCGTTAATATATTTGACTGATTACTTTGTCTTTAAACATAGATTTTTATTACAATATATTCCAAAAAATTCCATGGAGTGAAAGTAATAAAAAAAGAGTCTGCTTTTAATAAAAAAGCAAACTCAAATTATAATATTATGAATAAATTCTTTTAAAACTTTGTGTGTTTTTTAGATTCTGGCAACTCCGGATTCTTTGGCGGCTTTTGACACTGCTTCTGCAACCGCCTTTCCTACCCGCTTGTCGAAGGCTTTTGGTATAATATAATCTTCTGAAAGTTCAGAATCGCTTACCAAAGATGCAATAGCAATCGATGCTGCCATCTTCATTTCATCGTTAATGTCACTGGCTCTGACATCCAATGCACCGCGAAAAATACCAGGAAAAGCACAAACATTGTTAATCTGATTCTGGAAATCTGAACGACCTGTACCAACAATTCTTGCACCTGCTTTTAAGGCCAAATCTGGCATTATCTCGGGTACAGGGTTAGCCATTGGGAATACAATAGCATCAGGATTCATTGATTTTATCATGTCTTCGCTAACAACATTAGGAGCAGATACACCAATAAAAACATCCGCATTTCTGATAGCATCAGCCAAATTACCTACTTCTTTATTGCGATTGGTAACAACACTCATCTCACGCTGTGCATCATTCAGCTGTGGGTCACCCTCGCATATTATACCGAAGCGGTCTACCATTGTGAGATTTTTAACACCCAACTTAATTAAATGTTTACCAATAGCAATACCAGCAGAACCAGCTCCGTTTATCACGCATTTAGCCGACTCAATAGGTTTGCCAACAAGCTTTAGAGCATTAATAAGAGCCGCTCCAACAACTATTGCTGTGCCGTGTTGGTCATCGTGAAAAACAGGAATGTCGCACAATTCCTTTAATTTTCTCTCAATTTCAAAGCAACGCGGCGCCGATATATCCTCAAGGTTGATACCGCCAAAGCTACCCGAAAGCAGATATACAGTCCTGACAATCTCCTCTACATCTTTAGACTTTATACAAAGTGGGAAAGCATCTACTCCGCCGAACTCTTTAAACAAACAACATTTGCCCTCCATAACAGGCATTCCTGCCTCAGGTCCGATATCACCAAGTCCCAACACCGCAGTGCCATCAGTTACAACTGCAACCAGATTGCTACGTCTTGTAAGCTCATAGGATTTGTTTACATCTTTATTTATTTCAAGACACGGTTCTGCAACACCGGGAGTATACGCGATAGATAATTGCTCACTGTTCTCTATAGGAGTTCGGGAAATTATTTCAATTTTACCATTCCACTGATAGTGAGCTTCCAACGCTTTTTTCTTTATATCCAAAACATCCACCTTCTTTGAGTGTTCACCCGCTAATTTTAACACATTAATAAAATATTTTCAATATTTATGTAGCCTTTTTTGGAGATTTGTGGTATATTATATTTGTACTTTCTATTTTGAGAGGATACTATATGGAAAATAACAATAAATTAATCTCAAAAATTGAAAAAGAAGAAGCAACTTCCTTTACTAAGAATGTCATGATGTTAGCAGTGGCACAAATCGTTGTCAAGGTATTGGGACTCGTCTATAAGATTGTCATAGTTAACATACCCGGTTTTGGTAATGTTGGCAGTGGCTACTACTCAACAGGTTATCAGCTTTACATGGTGTTACTTGCTATTTCTTCGATAGGTATTCCGAATGTTGTGTCGAAGTTGGTATCTGAGAGAGTTGCTATAGGTGATTATAAAGGAGCACATAAAATATTTAGTGTAGCTTTCAAAATGTTCACCTTAATCGGCTTTATATTGGCTCTATTTATGTTCCTGTTTGCAAAACCTTTATCTGTTGTTTTGTTTGGAGCTCCAGGTGTTGCTTACACCCTTATGTCATTAGCACCCGCAGTTATGTTTGTTTCGTCAAACTCGGTATTGCGCGGTTATTTCACAGGGCTTGGCAGTCTTAAATCAACCAGCATTTCAGAAATCGTTGAGCAGTTTTTCAACTGTCTTCTTTCTATCTCATTTGTATATATGGCTATCGGAACTGATACAGCTGTTATGGCTGCTGCGGGTAATATTTCTACCTCGGTTGCCGCTCTTATCTCCTTGGGATATATGCTCAGCCATTATATGCTAAGAAAAAAATACATTAATTATAAATGTGACTCACAAGAGAGTTATTCTCAAAACTCAAGTACAAGAAATCTAATTAAAACTATTACAATGTTGGCAGTTCCTGCTTCTTTTGCTTCCCTTGTTTCATCGCTTAGCGGAAATATAGATTCGGTAACTGTTAATTTATACACAGGTAATGTCGAGGCGTATGGAATTATGTCAAAAACAGAAACCATTACCCACATGCCGTTAGCGCTTGGTGCAACATTGTTCATCGCAATGGTGCCTGTTATATCCGCTCTTATTCAAAAAGAGGATTATAAAGGCGCTCAAGACAATCTGACCAACACCATGTTTTTAAGCATTTTATTAATGCTTCCATGTGCTATGGGACTGACTGTATTAGCGGAGCCAATATTAATGCTACTGTACCCCACTGTTTCAGACGGAGCTCTGTTATTGCAGTTGCAAACCATTGCTATGATTTTTGCCGCAATCACATTTGTGCTCAACGGTGTGTTCTATGGCCTGGGTAAACAGAAATATCCCGCAATTATTTTACTAATTGGCGCCTTTATAAAACTGGTGTTAAATATCGTATTTTTAAAAGTTATGAACTACGGTGCCGTCAGCGCAGTTATAAGCACTATTATTTATCAATTTATAGTTATGGTTGTGGAAATATATTATCTCAATAAATTTGTTCCTGTTCGATTGAATTTATTAAATCACCTACTGAAGCCGACAATTTCCATGCTTATAATGGGATTAACAGTGTATATTACTTATACACTTACAGTTAAGGATTTAGGAAATACTGTAAGTACGCTACTTTCAATAATTATTGGTGTGATTGTATATTTTGCTATGTTGATTGTACTTCGCGCACTGTCAAAAGAAGATTATGAAAACCTGCCGCTAGGCGCTAAGATTTACAATATCATGCACAAATTTAAGTTAGCATAAGAAAACAGGCTACGATTGTAGCCTGTTTTTCATTGTTAATTTTTAGAATTGTCAGCAAACAAAGAGATATAGCCACATTCCTTACAATGATATGCATTGATGCGCTTATGTTTATTATTGAAAATTTTCTTATTATCTTCTTTACTGACAAATATGATTGGCATCGCATCAGAAGAACGGATAATACCCTCTACTAAATTTTCGGAACTACAACAAGGACATTTTATATCCACTATATTCCCCCCGCTTATAATAAATTTAAAACCTCTCTACATACATAGAGAGGTTTTATGGTCCGAGTGACTGGAGTCGAACCAGCGGCCTCTTGAACCCCATTCAAGCGCTCTACCAAACTGAGCCACACCCGGAAATTATGGGTTAAGCAAACCTAACCCTTATTAATTAAATTATTCTGCAAAGCCAGATTCAACAAGCTCTACAAGACCGTCAACTGCTGCCTGCTCATCGGCACCGTCAGCAATTATGCGGATTTCGCTACCGCCTAAGATACCTAAGGAAAGAACACCTAAAAGACTCTTAGCGTTAACTCGTCTCTCTTCTCTTTCAACCCAGATTGAAGATTTGAATTCATTAGCTTTCTGGATGAAAAATGTAGCAGGACGGGCATGAAGACCAACCTGATTCTGTACAACAACATCTTTTACGTACATTGTTTAAATCTCCTAACTAAAGAAAATCGAGTCGAGATCGACTATTGTTATTATACCACATTTTATTCATTCGTCAACAAATTTGCAAAGGATTTTTTTGAGTTCTAATTTTATGCCAATCCTCAACAAATATTTCAGTTTAGATTTGTGCAAAATGCTAAACATTTTTCATTATTGTAGTATGTTATGTGTCATTCATTGAGTCATTTTGTAAGGTTTCCAGATATTTTTTGTCGTTTTTGGTAAGTTTCGCAGTTTCGAGCATTTCTGGTCTTTTATTGAAAGTTTCCTCCAAAGATTTTTCTCTGCGCCATTTTGTTATGTTAGCGTGATGTCCCGAAAGAAGTATTGGGGGAACTTCTCTACCCCGCCAGACGTTGGGACGGGTGTATTGCGGAAACTCAAGTAACCCTGAAAAATGGCTCTCCTCCTCGAAGCAAACATTATCGGAGAGTACACCAGGCAAAAGTCTTGAAACAGCGTCGGCAACTACCAATGCTGGTATTTCTCCGCCTGTTAAAACATAGTCTCCAATAGAGATTTCCTCATCGACTATTTCATCCAACAGACGTTGGTCGATTCCCTCGTAATGTCCGCACAATAAAACGATATGTTGCAATCCAACAAGTTGACATGCGCGGGTTTGGGTAAAGGTTTTACCTTTTGGAGACAAATATATTGTATGTGGCTTTTTCGGTAGCTCTCCAAACAGGGTTTGGAAACAATCATATATAGGCTGACAACTCATAATCATACCCATACCGCCAGCGTAAGGCGCGTCATCAACTCTGTTATGCTTATCTACTGTATAGTCTCTAATATTGTGGCAATTAATTTCCACCTTACCCGCAGCTACAGCTCTCCCAATAACGCTCTCGTGTATGAAAGCATTACACATTTCGGGAAACAGGGTTAAAATATCAATCCTCATTGTCAAAAATACCTTTCAAGGGGTTTATAAATGCCTTTTCCTCGGCAACATTAACACTTACTATAACCTGCTCGATAGCAGGAAGAAGATATTCTTTGCCATCTTTAACAATATGCCATATATCATTTGCGGGAAGTTGTGTAACATTTGTGATTTTACCAAGTATTTCGTTGGTTTCATGATGATAAACGGTACAGCCTATAAGCTCCTGAATGAAATATCTATCACCTATATCTGCATCCTCGCGTTTTATATAAATAACAGTGTTTTTAAATTTCATGGCCTCCTCAACGGTTGCAACATCTTTAAGTTTCATTAATACAACATTATTTGCAACCCTTGAAGCTTGTACATTCAACTCTTTATCGCCTAATTTATCTATATAAAATTTCTTAAATTGCAACAAGAACTTAGGCGAATCACACCAGGGATTCACCTTCACCTCACCGCGAACGCCGTGAGTAGCAACGATCTGTCCACATTCAATAAATTCTTTTATCATATTTATCACCTAAAAATATAAGCGACCGTTTACATTTCGGCCGCTTATATTATTTGCCAAACGGCAATCTTAAATTAGTCGATTTCAACAGCAACCTTTTTGCCGTCGCGGCTGGCTGCTGCACGCATAACTGTGCGGATAGACTTAGCAATTCTACCCTGCTTACCGATTACACGGCCCATGTCGTTTTCGGCAACATGAAGATGGAAAACAATTACATCCTCTTCATTGGGCTCGTCAACAGTTACTTCTACTGCATCAGGAGCTTCAACAAGACCCTGAGCGATTGCGATTAATAATTCGGTCATAATAAAATACCTCCGTGTTTACATAACACCGTCTTTTTTCAAAAGTGCCTTAACGGTATCTGTGGGCTGTGCGCCGTTAGCGATCCATTTCTTAGCTTTTTCACCATCGATTTTAACAACTGCAGGTTCCTTAGTGGGATCGTAGTAACCGATTTCTTCGATAAAACGACCGTCACGAGGGAAGCGAGAGTCAGCAACAACTACACGGTAGAAAGGAGCTTTCTTTGCGCCAAGACGACGAAGTCTGATTTTAACTGCCATTCGTAACACCTCCTGTATATTTAATATTAATATTCAAAAACAGATTACTGTTCAGAAACTAAAGTTACATGGGAAAACCTGGGGGCATACCGCCGCCGAAGCCGTTCATATTACCCATCATTCTGCGCATTGCTTTGGAACTCTTAGTGCCCTTAGTGTTCATCTGCTTGAACATTTTGCGCATCTGCTCGTATTGACGGAGCAGTTTGTTGATTTCCTCAACCGAAGTGCCTGAGCCTGCGGCAATTCTCTTTTTACGGGATGCGTTTAAGATGTCGGGCTTTCTTCTTTCCTTTTTGGTCATAGAGTAGATTATTGACTCAATCCGGGTGAATGCCTTTTCATCTATATCCGCATCTTTAATCTGATTGCTAACACCGGGAAGCATAGACATAATCTGCTTAATGGAGCCAAGCTTTTTAATTTGTTGAAATTGCTCCAGCAAATCGTCTAAATCAAACTTATTTTCCTCTAATTTCTTGGCGGCTTCAAGAGCTTTCTTTTCGTCAAGCTGGTCTTCAACTCTTTCGATAAGAGAAAGCATATCACCCATGCCAAGAATTCTGGACGTCATTCTGTCGGGATGGAACTCTTCAAGACATTCCATCTTTTCACCTGTTCCGACATATTTAATAGGCTTACCTGTGACAGCTCTAACAGAAAGGGCGGCGCCGCCTCGGGTATCGCCATCTAACTTAGTGAGGATAACACCCGAAATCTCCAATAAATCATTAAAGGATTTCGCGATGTTAACCGCATCCTGTCCGACCATTGAATCAACTACCAGCAGGATTTCATTAACCTCTACCGCATCCTTAATGCGAACAAGCTCAGCCATGAGCTCATCGTCAATGTGAAGACGGCCTGCAGTATCAAGAATAACAAAATCGTTTCCGTAATCTCTGGCATGTTTTACTGCTTCAACTGCGGTTATTTCAGGCTTCTGAGTTCCCTTTTCAAAAACAGGAACCTCTACCGATGCGCCAACGACCTTCAACTGCTCAATAGCTGCAGGTCTATAAATATCACAAGCAACCAGCATAGGTCTGTGTCCTTGCTTCTTAAGGAGTTTAGCAAGTTTGGCGCTGTGTGTGGTCTTACCGGAACCTTGCAAACCACACATCATGATTACGGTAGGTATACGAGATGCGGTGTTAAGTCTAACCTGTTCTCCACCCATTAGTGCGGTAAGTTCATCACGGACGATTTTAACAACCATCTGAGGAGCAGTTAGGCTTTCCATAACCTTTTCACCAATACATTTTTCGGTGACGGTTTTGGTAAAATCTTTGGCTACTTTATAGTTTACGTCAGCCTCCAGAAGTGCGAGACGTACTTCCCGCATGGCTTCGTTAACGTCTTTTTCAGTTAATTTTCCTTTAGAGCGTAAACGCTTGAATACGCCATTTAATTTTTCGGATAAATTATCGAAAGCCACGTCTACACTCCTTTTCTTAGTATGATAATTTGTTTAAAGCGCCTTGAAGTTCGTTTTTAAGTTCAACATCAGAGATTTTATCGATAACTTCACTAATTATATCAATGGCAAAATTGATGCTCTTAAACTTTTCCATCAAGCCTAACTTCATTTCAAAAGAATTCAACTGTTGTTCGGAACGCTTGATTAAATCCATTACTCCCTGTCGAGAAGTCCCAACAATTTCAGAAATTTCGGAAAGAGACAAATCTTCATTGTAGTAATACTCTAAGGTTTCGCGCTGTTTATCGGTTAATAGAGCGCCGTAGTAATCAAGCAAAATTGAATAATTCAAATTTTTGGGCATAGTTACACACCTCAACGTATGTAATTATATCACATATTTTCTTACCTGTCAAGTAAAAATACTTGACACTTGAAAATATTTCAATTTATAGAGATTTTCATTCTTTTCTTAAAAACACACCGTGTTTTATTAATAATTTTAAGTTGTATGGGCAAATAATTAAAGATCTTAAAACAGCAACTTAATAATATTAATTCATGCAATTTGACACCAGAAAATCTTATGGTATAATGTACCTATATATTAGCAAAATTTTAATTTAAAGGAGTAATTATGAATCTACCAGAACTGTTTGGATGCCAAGTTTTTAATAAAAGAGTTATGAAGCACAGGCTTCCCAGTCGTATTTACGATGCTTTGCATTCTACCATAAAGACAGGCGCTCCTCTGGAATTAGAGGTAGCAAATGAAATAGCTAATGCAATGAAAGAATGGGCAATCGAGCTTGGTGCAACCCACTACACTCACTGGTTTCAGCCTATGACGGGCATTACGGCCGAAAAACACGACAGCTTCATTTCCCCTGATGGAAAAGGCAACATAATAATGGAATTTTCGGGCAAGGAGCTGGTGCGCGGAGAATCCGATGCTTCCAGTTTCCCCAGTGGCGGTATAAGAGCCACCTTTGAAGCCCGCGGATATACAGCATGGGACCCCTCCTCCTTTGCATTTGTAAAGGACGGCTCATTATATATCCCCACAGCTTTCTGCTCATACGGCGGTGAAGCACTCGACAACAAAACTCCCCTGCTCCGTTCAATGCAGGTTATAGATAAATCCTCCCGTCGAATACTTAAACTTTTTGGGCACGATGATGTGAAAAAGGTAATTTCACATGTAGGTGCCGAGCAGGAGTATTTCTTGATAGATAAGGATATATATCTAAAACGCGAAGACCTCATATATACAGGACGAACTCTGTTCGGTGCAAAACCCCCTAAAGGTCAGGAACTTAATGACCAGTATTACGGCCAGATAAAACCACGCATCAGCGAGTTTATGCATGACCTTGATCAAGAACTCTGGAAGCTTGGTGTCAACTCTAAAACCAAGCACAACGAAGCTGCGCCCGCTCAGCACGAGATGGCTCCAGTATATTCTACAGCCAATGTTGCAACCGACCATAATCAGCTCGCGATGGAGATAATGAAAAAGGTTGCTGACCGACATGGTCTCGTTTGCCTTTTGCACGAAAAACCCTTTGCAGGTGTAAATGGTAGCGGTAAGCACAACAACTGGTCACTAACTACTAAAAACGGAATCAATCTATTAAAACCAGGTAAAAACCCCGAGAATAATGTAATATTCCTGCTTTTCCTGACAGCGGTTATTAAGGCAGTTGATGACTATCAGGATATACTTCGTGTGTCAATAGCCAGTGCAGGAAACGACCAGCGACTCGGCGGATATGAAGCTCCTCCTGCTATTCTCTCTATGTATTTAGGCGATGATATCAACGAAATCCTTGAGGATATAGCCAGTGGTAAGGAATATCATGCTCACAAGCAGAACATGATTGACTTAGGAGCTAAGCAAATTCCAAAATTCATGCAGGATACAAGCGATCGAAACAGAACATCGCCCTTTGCATTCACAGGCAATAAGTTTGAATTCAGAATGTTAGGCTCCTCTGCTTCTATCGGCAACTGTAACACCGCTCTCAACACAATAGTTGCCGATACTTTAGACGGCTTCTACGAAAAATTAAAGGATGCTGAGGATATTAACTCTGCTGCATTTAAGCTTATTGGCGAAACCTACGCACAGCATAAGCGCATAATATTCAACGGAAACGGTTATTCAAAGGAATGGGAAATTGAAGCCGAAAAACGTGGATTACACAATCTGAGAACTACACCCGATGCACTCTCAACCATGCTCAATGCTAAAAACATCGAAGTGTTTAAAAGACACGGTGTATATTCTGAAAACGAGATGCATGCAAGATATGAAATCTTCATGCAGAATTACTGTCAGATTATTGGTATCGAATCCCTGACAATGTGCTCAATGGTAAGTCGGGAAATTCTGCCCTCCGCCATGAAATATCAAAAGAGACTTGCTGATTTAATCAACAGTAAAACCACTGCGGGGCTTCCAACTAATACAGAAAGAGATATTTTAGAGAAGGTTGCAGAGTATACAGATTTGATTTATAATCGTATCCAAGAATTAGAGTCTGCTACCGAAAAACGTTTAACAGTTACGGGTACCGCAGAGAGAGGTACATATTATAAAGACCATCTCCTTGGAAATATGAATAAACTTCGTGAGATTGTAGACTTATTAGAAAAAACCATGCCCGCTGATTTGTGGCCTGTTCCCACCTATGCTGAAATGCTTTACAGCGTTAACTAAAATAATTAAGGTGTTAAGTTACTTACAATAACTTAACACCTTTAATTTATGCATTAATTGCTTTTGCTGTATCACCCTTGGTGATTTGCGGGTCATCCCCAAAAACTGCAGCTTTTGTGATATTAATAGCAGTTATTGTTTTATCTGACGGCACAGTAAACATCAAAGGATTGAGAACCTTTTCCAACACAGAGCGAAGTCCTCTTGCGCCTGTTTTTCTTTCGATGGTCTGCTGAGCAATTTCCAACAAGGCATCGTCATCAAAGGTAAGCTCTACTCCGTCTAATCTGAACAAAGCCTGATACTGCTTTATTAAAGAGTTTTTGGGCTCAACCATAATTCTCTTTAAAGATTCTACGCTCATGTTTTCCAAGACCGTAACAACTGGTAATCTGCCTACAAGCTCGGGAATGAGTCCAAACTTAACCAAATCCTGATGATCGGCTTTTTTAAGAAGTTCCTCTGTCTCTAATTCTTTCTTTGAGACAATCTCAGCTCCAAAACCTATACTACCGGAGCCCATGCGCTTTTCAATGATTTTTTCAAGACCATCAAAAGCACCAGCACAAATAAACAAAATATTCGATGTGTCTATCTGGATGAATTCCTGTTGAGGATGTTTTCTTCCGCCCTGAGGAGGAACATTAGAAACCGTGCCCTCCAATATTTTAAGGAGAGCTTGTTGAACTCCCTCGCCGCTTACATCGCGGGTTATAGAAGAATTTTCAGATTTGCGGGAAATCTTATCAATTTCATCAACATAAATTATGCCACGCTCAGCACGTTCAACATCATAATCGGCGGCTTGAATAAGTCTCAAAAGAATGTTCTCTACATCTTCACCAACATATCCAGCCTCAGTAAGAGTTGTAGCGTCGGTAATTGCTATAGGCACATCTATAAATTTAGCCAATGTTTGTGCTAACAGAGTTTTTCCAACACCTGTAGGTCCTAACATTAAAACGTTGCTCTTGCCTAATTCAATATCCTCAACATTATTGCCTATTCTCTTATAATGGTTATAAACAGCAACCGAAAGAGTGGTTTTTGCAGCATCCTGACCAATAACATATTCGTCCAGATGTTTCTTAATCTCCATTGGAGTGGGTATAAGAAGATTCTCAGAGGAATTCTTTTGGGTTGCCACAGGTTCTAAATACTCTTCACCCATAAGTGAGTGACAAACATCTATGCATTCATCACAAATATACACACCGTTACCGGCTATAAGGCGATTGACCTCATCCTGCGGTTTACCGCAAAAGGAACACTTTATATTGTTATTATCATTTGTTGTCAAAACAAAATCCTCCATTACATAAACAAGGTAGTCAAGCCTAAAGACTTGACTACCTTAAAAGTTATCTTGAAGTAATAACCTTATCGATAAGACCGTAATCTGCGGCTTCCTTAGCTGTCATAAAATTATCACGCTCGGTGTCACGCTGGATAACCTCGATGGGCTTACCTGTAGCATCTGCAAGAATGTTGTTGATATTCTCACGAATATGCTTAATATGGTTAGCATGAATCAGTATGTCGGTTGCCTGACCCTCTGCCGAACCCAAAGGCTGATGTATCATAATTTCACTGTTAGGTAAGGCATAACGTTTGCCCTTAGCTCCAGCGGCAAGTAAGAATGCGCCCATACTTGCTGCCATGCCCATGCAAATTGTGCTAACATCACACTTGATGTAGTTCATTGTGTCATAGATAGCCATACCTGCAGACACAGAGCCACCAGGGCTATTGATATAGAAAGATATATCTTTTTCAGGATCCTGACTCTCAAGATACAGAAGCTGAGCTATTATGATGCTTGCTGATGCGTTGTCCACCTGATCGTAAAGCATGATGATACGGTCGTTAAGAAGACGGGAAAAGATATCATAAGAGCGTTCTCCGCGACTTGTCTGCTCTAAAACATAAGGTACTAAATTCATATCCATGTCGGTTACCTCCCTTTGCAGAAATAATTATGAACAAATTTGATTAATTATAATCAATTATTCAGCTTTATTTTCTTCAGTTGCCTTTTTAGTTGTAGTTTTCTTGGTGGTTGTAGTCTTCTTAGCAGCAGGTTTTTTCTCACCGTCAGCAGCTTTCTTAGTTGTAGAAGTTGTCTTCTCAGCAGCAGGCTTCTTAGCGGCGGTTTCACCCTCAGCAGTCTTCTTAGCAGTAGAAGTAGACTTCTTTGTGGTTGTAGACTTGGTAGCGGTGGATTTAGAAGCAGTAGATTTAGAAGCTGTTTTCTTAGCGGCAGGCTTCTTAGCTGCGGTCTCAGACTTCTTCTCAACTTCCTTTATCTCTGCGCTGTCTTTAACAAGAGCAATAGCCTTAGAAACAGCAATATCCTTAACCAATTCAGATTCAGGAATCATAGCCTTAATCTTATCGGCTTCCATGTTGTACTGCTTAGCAAGTTTGTCGAACTCAGCGTTAATATCTTCCTCGTTAGGAACGATGTTTTCAAGCTCGACAATTTTCTCAAGAGCAAGTCTAACCTTAACAGAACGCTCTGCCTGAGGACGGAAATTGCTTCTGAAATCTTCAATACTTGCTCCGCCCATATATTTCATATAGGTTTCAAGGTTCATACCCTGGGACTGGAGTCTGTAGTCAAAATCGCGGAGGCTTTCATCAACTCTGCGCTCAAACATAGCCTCGGGGATTTCTGCCTTCATTCCGTCGATAAGCTGATCGATAAGATCGTTTTCAACCTGTTCGTCGGCAGTAGCGGTTTTTCTCTCAAGAGTCTTGGCTTTTAAATCGGCCTTTAAGTCAGCAAGTGTATCAAATTCACTTACATCCTTTGCAAACTCGTCGTCGATTTCGGGAAGCTCACGTTTCTTGATTTCATGGAGCTTAACCTTGAATACAGCGGGTTTACCGGCAAGATTCTCTGCATGATACTCTGCGGGGAACTCAACATTAACATCAAATTCGTCGCCAACATTGTGACCAATAATCTGATCTTCAAATCCAGGGATAAACTGATTGGAGCCGAGAGTCAGAGTATGACCCTCTGCCTTACCTCCGTCAAATGGAACGCCGTCAACGAAGCCCTCAAAGTCGATGGTGGTGATATCGCCATTCTCGGCAGCTCTGTCTTCAACAGCAACAACACGAGCGTTACGGTCAGCCATTCTGCCGATTTCTTCATCAACCTCAGCGTCGGTAACAACTGGCATAACCTTTTCAACCTTCAAGCCCTTGTAGTTAGCCAATTCAACCTCGGGGTATGTGGTGATAGTTGCTTTAAACTCAACACCCTCAGCCTTGCTGATGGAAACAAGGTCAAAGTCAATCTTGTCCTCAACGAATTTTAAACCAGCCTCGGTGATAGCCGCATCCAAAGCATCGGAATAAATAAGGTTGAGAGCATCTTCATAGAAAACTTCTTCGCCGTAGAACTTTTCGATTATGCTGAGAGGAGCCTTACCCTTTCTAAAACCGGGAACATTGATTTTCTTACCGTTCTTGCGGTATGCCTCTCTAATTGCATTTTGAAAGCTTTCAGCGTCGATAGTAACCTCTAATTCATAACGATTAGTATCAACCTTTTTTGAACCTTTTAAACTCATTGTTTATTTACCTCCATATAAACATCAATATACAACAAATACTATAACATAGTTCGCCGTAAATTTCCATAATAATTTTAAAAAATTTTCAATTTTTAGAAATTTCTACTAAATCATCTATTTTCAAGGCTATCGTCTGATAATAATTGGTGAAAAATCAATAGAATCACAGGTAATTAAGTGGAAATCTATACCATTGCAACTAACTGTCGAGGGTTGTTTTCCCGCTCCGTGGATATGACCGTACCAAACCTCTTTCACATTATGCTTTAGCAAAACATCAAGAAACTCATGACATACCTGATCTTTATACACCACAGGATAGTGTAGAAATACTAAAGGCTTAAGACCGGTTTCCTCAGCTTTTGAGAGGGATGTGGCCAGTCTTCCGGCCTCTCTCATAATAATTTTTTGCGAATGCTCTTTATCATCAAAAAACCATCCGCGAGAGCCACATACAACATACTCACCAACAGGTATTGCGGAATTGAACACAAACTTGATGGTATCAAAATTATTCTCATTCAAAAAATTATTCATTTTATTGGTGGTGGACCACCATAAATCATGGTTGCCTTTGAGAATTATCTTGGTGCCGCTAAGGTTATTAATAAACTCAAAATCTTTATATGCGTCCTCTAATTTAAGCGCCCAAGAAATATCCCCTGGTATTACTACTGTATCCTCTGGTGACACTATTTGGCTCCAGTGGGCGGTCAATCTTTCTACATAGTTATCCCAGCCTCGGAAAATATCCATTGGTTTGTCAGCCGAAAGAGACAAATGCAAATCTGAAATACCAAATATAGCTATTGCGACCACCTCCCGTCAATATTAATAATAGTGATTGCTTTCGTTAAGCTCGAAAGCATTTTTAATATAATTAATTTTGAGTTTCTCATCGGTTATATAAACCTCAGCAACATCAAAACGTGGCATACAATCAGTAAATTCGCTGTTTTTCTTCAGGTAAATAGAAGCGGCTTTTATTATCTTGGATTGCTTATACGCATCAACGGCATCAGCGGGCCTTCCGAAGGAGTTTTTACCTCTGGTTTTGACCTCAACAAAACAGATATACCTACCTTTTCTAGCAACAATATCCAACTCGCCCCACCTACAGTTAAAGTTGCGTTCAACTATTCTGTAGAATCTACAAGACAAATATCTTGATACTGCTCTCTCTCCTATGTCGCCTGTTTTCCTTTTGATACTTTTCATTTTAAAATCTTAGTTAAAAAACTTGGTCTGTGAATATCACTTATGCCATAGGTTTTAATAGCTTCTATGTGCTCTTTAGTACCATAGCCCTTATGTTTTTTGAAATTATACACATCATATTCGGGACCAAGCTCCAGCATAAGTCTGTCCCTCGTGACCTTTGCAAGAATCGAAGCGGCAGCAATAGAATAAGAAAGGGAGTCACCTTTTACTACAGATAGTGCCGGAACACCGATTCCATCGGGGATTTTATTGCCGTCAATAAGCGCGAAATCAGGTTTTACGCCTAGACCATCAATAGCTCTGTTCATAGCAAGAAAGGTTGCCTGTAAAATATTAATGCTTTCTATCTCTTCAACTGTACCAAAAGCAATAGAATATGCTAATGCGTTATCTTTGATAACATCGAACAAAGCCTCACGTTTTTTCTCGGTGAGTTTTTTGGAGTCGTTCAAGCCGTCAATTACTAAGCCGTCAGGCAGGATGACAGCCGCAGCGCAAACAGGTCCTGCCAAAGGACCTCTCCCTGCTTCGTCAACGCCGCAAACACACTTATATCCTTGAGATTTTGCCGCAGTTTCAATATCAAAAGATGGCATAAAAGCACCTGCTTTCAACAATATTATGGACGCTCAATAGAAATTCTACCAAGCTTTCCGCCTCTGAATTCGTCCAAAAGCATGGCGGCGGCGCGTTCTGTATCAATTTCACCGCCACGTATAACCATACCACGGGCACGACCGATAGAGCATAATAGGTCATAGGAATCCATCTGAAAGTCGGAAATTTTATATCTTTCGGTTAGTTTATCGGGATAGTTGGTTGCAAGGAATTCAGCCAGTCGCATAGCGAGTAATTCCTTATCCATTATATCATCCTTTATAGCACCGCAAAAAGCCAGATGCTCACCTACAGTCTGGTCCTCAAACTTTGGCCAAAGAACACCAGGTGTGTCAAGAAGCTCAAGCTGTTCGTCAACAGTGTACCACTGATTACCACGGGTAACACCAGGGCGATCTTCCACCTTGGCTCTTTTAGTCTTGCAAATCTTATTAATAAAGGAAGACTTGCCCACATTTGGAATACCCACAATCATGATTCTGAGCTTTTTTCCAACAATGCCCTTAGCCTTATACTGCTCTAATTTATCTTTAAGTATATGCTTAATCTTAACCTTAAAGGCGTCTATGCCTTTACCTGATTTTGCATCAACAATAATGGCATTTATACCTTGTTTTTCATAATAACTGCACCATTCACTGTTTGCAGAGGAATCTGCCAAATCGGATTTATTGAGTACAATCAGCAATGGCTTTTTATTAATTATACCCGCCAGTTCCGGATTGCGGCTGCTGACGGGTATTCTTGAATCTACTATTTCAACTACTGCATCAACAAGGCTCAGGCTTTCCGAAATTTTACGGCGAGTTTTTGCCATGTGGCCCGGAAACCACTGGATGTTTTGCATGTCTGACATAAAATTATAAACCTCCGATGGAATCAAAAGGATACACACGAAGCAGAGCGTGTCCCAAAACATATCTTACATCTACCTGACCTATGGAACTATCTCTGCTGTCCAAAGAATCGCCTCTGTTATCTCCCATAACAAATATATGACCCTTTTCAACTGTTACTGTACGGGCTTCGGTTGTACCATCCGTCCAGGTAGTTATCTCGCCAGGCTTGATATAATCTTCAGTTAACAGCATACCGTCAACATATACAGCGCCTATTTTGGGGTCAATAGTAACTTCTTGACCTTCGGTAGCAATAACGCGTTTGATAATTGGAGAATCGGATTCATTTAAATCTCCGCTTTGATTCAGGTAGTTTCTGGATATAACAATTACATCTCCAGCCGATGGAGTGTAGAACAAATTAGAAATTATTACACGGTCGTTTTCAAAAAGGGTGTCTTCCATAGATTCACCCTTGATTCCCACTACTCTAAATACAAAAGTAAATAATATAATTATAGCGATAATAGAAATCACAACAGCATCGAGCCATTCGTAAATTTCTTTGACTATGATTCTGGATTTGGACTTGTGAGAAGTAACTTCTGCTTCATTTTCGACATGATTCATTGAATTTAAAACCTCTTTAATTAGTAAACAAAGGGGCAACGAATTGCCCCTTTAGAATACGATGAATTACATTTGTTCCTTAAGCTTGGAAGCCTTACCAACTCTATCACGAAGATAATAAAGCTTTGCTCTGCGAACTCTACCGTTGCGAACAACTTCTACCTTTGCAACGTTGGGAGAGTGAACGGGGAAAACACGCTCAACACCTACGCCATAGGAAACACGGCGAACGGTGAAGGTCTCGGCAATACCGCTGTTGTTACGAGCAATAACGGTGCCTTCGAACACCTGAATACGCTCTCTTTCGCCTTCACGAATCTTTACATGAACCTTAACGGTCTGACCGATTTTAACCTGAGGTGCATCTTCCTTCATCATACCTGCAGTTAAGTTCTTAATAGCATCCATCAAATTTTCCTCCTTAATTTTTACAGACATTCATACGTTTAATAAACCAGAGGACTGTCAGCTTCAATGTCGATGTACGGCATAGAACCCACTTGTAAGGACAAGTGCAATCAAATGCTCCTATATTATATCACAACAATATTGGAAAATCAAGGGGTGTTTTAAAAAATTATTCACTAATTTTTTTACCCTTCAAAAGACTGCTTTCACATTGAATTATTTATCCTAAAAGATAAATTCCATATGTTGGTCAGTTACCTCAACCCCTGTATCTTCGAAATAACCTTTTTTAATCGAAATTAGAAGTGGCGACTATATCGCTACCACAAACGTCTTTAATTATGATATCTCCAATCTTTATAGGAGCCTCAACGTTTTTTGACCTGATGGAATCCATTACTTTAAGTATATCATCTTTTTTCACGGGATTCAATGTTTTAACGCTAACCATTCCGTCTCTATTAGAAACTCTTACAGAAGAAGTTACTGTGCGCAAAGGATTGGTACACTCGTTAACAGCATAGGTCTCACCACGTTTACAAGCATTGCCTGTGACCTTAATTTCACTATCTTCAATATCTACAGTTAACTTACAGCCTCTGGGACAAATAATGCAAATTAAATCTTTTTTCATGCCATTTCCTCCACGCTTACAGTAATCTCATTCATAACGTCTTTTATAAGATTATTATCTATGGTCAGCTTTTCCATTTCCCCTGGTGCGGCACTGATCTTTACAGCGTTAGTCAATATATTATCACCGTGAGAAACATTTATTTTAATCCTATTAAAAGGCTGTGTGACTCTGAAAAACAGTGTAACGTCTTCATTGTCGTTTGTTTCTATTACCTGAGGAAGTATATATCGTATACCATTTCCTGCAACGGTTTTTATACTTCTGGAACCAAGTGTGGATTTATCAGATACGTACTTTGCTGCAAATTCACCTGCTTTTTCTGCTTCATCAGAAACATAGTCAACTAAATCATGAACCTGAAGCACATTACCACAGGAGAAAATGCCGGGAATTGAAGTCTCACATCTATTATTAACCACGGCTCCACCTGTTATCGGGTCCATAGATATACCGCAACTACGAGCTAATTCATTTTCGGGTATCAAGCCAACTGACAGAAGCAGGGTATCACACTCTATATACCTTTCAGTTTCGCGGATAGGCTTTCTGTTTTCATCAACCTCAGCAATAGTTACTCCTTCTACCCTGTCCTTACCATGGATTTGTACAACTGTATGGCTAAGATATAAAGGAATACCAAAGTCGTTAAGGCACTGCTGGATATTTCTTGCCAAGCCTCCTGAATAAGGCATAACCTCGCAAACGGCCTTAACTTCTGCTCCCTCTAAAGTCATGCGTCGAGCCATTATAAGACCAATATCACCTGAGCCTAAGATAACAGCTTTTTTGCCAACTGAAAATCCGTGGCAGTTAATAAGCTTTTGGGCAGTACCTGCGCTATAAACACCCGCGGGACGTGTACCTGCAATATTTAGAGCACCGCGGCTTCTTTCCCTACATCCGCATGCAAGTACTACTGCTTTAGCGGATATTTTTAATATGCCCTCTTTATTTTGTGCTGTTATTATTTTATCATGAGAAATTGATGTAACCATGGTTTCGCAATATATTTTAATATCTCTTTCATAAACCATTTTAGCATAATGAGCTGCATATTCAGGGCCTGTTAATTCCTCTCCGAGCTTATGTAATCCGAAACCATTATGGATGCATTGTTTCAGAATGCCGCCGAGACTTTCCTCACGCTCGATAATTGCAATGCTCTTAGCACCCTTGTCGTATGCTGAACATGCTGCTGCCATACCAGCAGGACCCCCGCCGATTACAACTATATCATAATTAATCATATTATTACCTCTTACAGCTTTCCAGTCAGATACTGAGAGCCCTTTCCGTTTTTAGTTACCTCATCAAGAGAGATGTTGTTTTCAGTTGAAATCAATTTAATGATATATGGGAGACAAAATCCGCCTTGACATCTACCCATTCCTGACCTTGTTCTGCGCTTAACCGAATCCACATCTAAAGCCTTAGGATTGTTTCTGATAGCGGCAAGAATTTCTCCCTCGCTGACGCCTTCGCATCTGCATATAATTTTACCGAATGCGGGATTTTTCTTTATGTATTCATCTTTTTCTTGGTCGGACATTATTCTAAAGTCATTTGGGTTATCTCTTTCCCCGTTGAACTCAGTATTAGCTTCCAAGTTCAGTCCCAAGTTCTTCAAAATATCTACAACATATTTAGCGATTGCAACCGAGGAAGTAAGCCCAGGGGAATCGATAGCCGCCACATTAACAAAGTTTTTAGCTATCTTTGATTCACTGATTATAAAATCTCCGTTGGCTTCAGATGAGCGCACACCACAAAAAGAAGTTATAACCTTATTGAGTTTTACCTGAGGAACACTTTTTAAAGCGCCTGTGGTTACCATGCTCAGTCTATTTGCGGTGGTGTTGGTACAGTCAGGTTCGTCAACAACATTAGCGGTAGGTCCAAGCAGTAAATTGCCCTCTGCAGTGGGGGTAACCAAGATACCCTTGCCGTTGGCTGTCGGTACTTGGAAAATAGTGTGATTGACGCACTTACCCTCTTCTTTATCAAGTAGCATATATTCCCCTGCTCTTGGTATTATTGTAAAGCTATTATCGCCGACCATATTAGCAATTTTGTCACTGTAACAACCAGCGCAGTTAATCACATACTTAGCTTTAACGGTACGATTATCTGCAGAAACGATTGAATATTCAGTGTTTTCCTTGATGATTTCAGTAACCGCAAAATTACGCATAAGCTCAACGCCATTGTCCATTGCATTACCAATAGCGGCTATACAAAGTTCATAGGGAGATATTATTCCGGAATTTTTTACCAAAAGTGCAGAAGTAACCTCACCCGAGAGATTTGGCTCAAGTTTTCTTGCTTCATCACCGCTGATAATAGAAATACCATCAATTCCATTATCTAAGCCTCTGAAATAAAGTTTTTTAAGTGTTTCATTTTGTTCGGAAGAAAATGCGCAAACTAAAGCACCGTTGTTCTTTACGGGAACATTCAGCTCCTTTGCTGCTTGGTATATCAACTCAACGCCTTTGGAATTCATTTTAGCTTTCAGAGTGCCGGGCTCTGGGTCATATCCTCCGTGAATAATTCCGCTGTTAGCCTTTGTAGCGCCACATCCAACGTCGTTACCCTTTTCTAATATACACACGCTGGATTTATAGCGGGACAGTTCTCTTGCCAACAAGCCTCCAACAACACCGCCGCCGATTATAGCAACATCATAGGTCATAAAATATCATTTCCTTTCAACACATTTTATTTAAAAATAAAAAGAGATATGGAAATAAGAATGCAACCTATTGCACTCGAATTTTCCATATCTCTAAATCTCTTTGGAATATTTAATTTTAAGTTAGAATTGCAAAACACAGATCATAAATACCATAATTCGTTTTTACTTGTAGACACAGCAACTGCGCCTGACGACAAAGCCGCGGTTACCTCAGATTTGGTCTCAATGAGTCCCCCGGCAATAACTGGGGTTTTTCCTTTTGAAAAGCGAAGAATTGCCTTGGTAACAACTCCAGGCATTATCTCAACATAATCAGGAGAAGTTGAACTCAGAACATCGTCCATGCTTTCAATCCCTTGAGAATCAAGCAAAAACATGCGTTGAACTGTCAGCAATCCACATGATTTTGCATGGCGGACTATGTGTGCCTTAGTGCTGATGATTCCATCTACACCACAGGATTTCAAGAATTCAACACCCTGCTTATCCTTGCCAATTCCCTCTAAAAGGTCAGCATGAACAAGTAGAAGCTTGTTGGCTGAATGGGCTTGATCAACATATTTTTTCAAGGAAAAAATGCTGATATTCAAATGGATGATAACCTCTACAGGAGAGTTAATTGCCTCATCCCATTTGTCATCATGAATAGCGGCAATAACGGGAGCGCGTTCAATACGCTCACTCATTTGGTTGTTCATATCCTTAGCTTATCTTACCAAAGGTATCATTCTTAAGGATAACGTCGTGTGCTCCACCCTCGATGATACTTGTAGAAGAAACAAGAGTAATCTTGGCTTTTTCCTGAAGCTCGGGTATACTCAGAGCACCGCAGTTACACATTGTGGAACGCACCTTGCTCAAAGTGAGGTTAACGTTATCGTGAAGCTTACCAGCGTAAGGAACATAAGAATCTACACCCTCTTCGAAGGAAAGCTTCTTAGCTCCGCCCATATCGTATCTCTGCCAGTTCCTTGCACGGCTGGAGCCCTCACCCCAGTATTCCTTAACATAATTGCCGTTGATGCTAATTTTGTTGGTAGGGCTTTCGTCAAAACGAGCGAAATATCTGCCAAGCATAATGAAGTCGGCGCCCATGGCGAGAGCAAGAGTTATATGATAGTCCTGAACGATACCTCCATCGGCACAAACAGGAACGTATACACCTGTTTCCTGGAAATATCTATCGCGTTCCGCACAAACATCGATAAGAGCTGTGGCTTGTCCTCTGCCGATACCCTTTTGTTCACGGGTGATACAGATGGAGCCACCGCCGATACCAACCTTAATAAAGTCAGCGCCACAATCAGCCAAGAAACGGAAACCTTCAGCGTCAACGACGTTACCAGCGCCAACCTTAACTTCATCCCCATACTTACCGCGTATAAATTCGATTGTGCGTTTCTGCCACTCGCTATAGCCCTCGGAAGAGTCTATACACAGAACATCTGCACCTGCCTCAACCAATGCGGGAACGCGCTCCTCGTAGTCACGGGTGTTAATACCAGCGCCTACAACATAGCTCTTATTCTTATCGAGAAGCTCCAACTTGTTTGCCTTATGTGAATCGTAATCCTTGCGGAAAACCATGTAACAAAGCTTACCATCTTTGGAAACAATAGGCAAGGAATTGAGTTTATTATCCCAAATAATATTGTTGGCTTCCTTTAAGGTTACACCCTCTTCTGCATAAATGAGATCACTTAGTCCGGTCATAAACTCGCTGACCTTGGTTTCTGGATCCATACGGGAAACTCTATAGTCACGGCCTGTTACAATACCTAACAGTTTGCCGTTTGCTGTGCCATCGTCTGTAACTGCAACGGTGGAGTGACCTGTTTTTTCTTTAAGATCCAAAATATCCTGCAAGGTATCGTCAGGTTTGATGTTGGAGTCGCTAACCACAAAGCCTGATTTATAAGTCTTTACAGAGCGAATCATTTCGGCTTCCTGTTCAATGGTCTGGGAGCCGTATATAAAGGAGATTCCACCCTCTTTTGCAAGAGCAACAGCCATTTTATCATCGGAAACGGACTGCATTATAGCAGATACCAGCGGTATATTCATTGAAATTGCAGGGGTTTCACCCTTTTTGTATTTTACTACAGGTGTTTTTAAGCTGACATTTGCAGGGATACACTCTGCAGAAGAATAACCAGGTACTAAAAGGTACTCATTAAAGGTATGAGACGCTTCCGGGAAAAAATAAGCCATAATATTTACTCCTTATAATTTATTTTATTCATTATAGTAAAATTATTAAGAAAAGTCAAGACCGACTAAGTCACAAAATAACTAAAAAAAACATCATAAATAATGGTTGTTTTACATAAATAAGTATCTAAACGCCAGTTAAGTCAAAATGCGGTATATATTCTTTGTTTGCAGAATCGCCATCCTGTACGAATCCATCAAGGTCAATTTCCATCATGTGCTGAAGCACTTTATTATATTCCCTTGCCGTGACTTTTCTGGCAATTTCACAGTGCTTTAAGTTTGGCATAACAGTATATTGATTCATAAGACTGAACACAAAATCCTTGCCTGTACTCTTCACCCAATTCATGATTTCAATACAATCGTTAGTGCCTTGGGGTAAAAGTAAATGCCTAACAATAACACCTTTGGTCATGATTTCCCCATGATACTCTGGGGGTCCAACAATCTCGTAGGCTTTGAGAATTGCAGATTTTGCCACAGTGGGATAATCCTCGGCAGAGGAATAGCGTTTCGACCTATCGCCCGTCCAATACTTAAAATCAATCAAGAATATATCGATATGGCTTCTTAAAAGCTCAAGGGTTTGTAAACTCTCATATCCGCTCGAATTAAAAACGATGGGAATGTTTGGACGGTAAATATTAAGAGCCTCGATAATAAGCGGTACAAACTGGGTTGCACTAACAAGATTGATGTTGTGCACACCGCTGAGCTCAAGGGTTTTGAATATATTACTTAATTCTTTTGGGAAAATATTTTTTCCGAAGCGGTTATGACTGATATCATAGTTCTGACAATATTCGCATTTCAGTTGACAGCCACTAAAAAACACGGTACCTGAGCCGTTGCTACCGCTGATTATAGGCTCTTCCCAATCGTGAGGAGCCGCACGGGCAATCCTTAGCTTATAAGGCATACCACATATTCCGCCGATATTTTCTGTGTCATTCCTCAGTGCGTTACACCTGCGGGGGCAAAGATTGCAGATATATGTCATACCGATTGTTTCTCCTTGGGTTTTGCAGACTCTTTGGTTTTGTTGTTAATCATAACAATCGATTTTTTTACAGAAGTCGAATCGTAACACTTTTTAATTCTAACCCTTGCTCTGAATTTGAGTTTGCAGTGCTTACATTCCAGAATATTATAAAATTGCTTGTTTTTAACCGTCCATTTATTCAGCGGTTTGGCAGGTTTATGACAGGTGGGACACCTAAAAGATAAATCTTTCTTAGACACAAATTCACTTTCGGGATCATCGATTAGATAGGGTTTAAAAGTTAAGCGCTTGTAAAAATCAGGAGAAGCGGTGTCTACCAATAGTTTTGTGTAATCACCTTTATCCTTTATGCGTTTAAATATATCTGCAGTTACAGCACTATCATCAGATGCACGATGCAATGATAAACTTTCGAGATTTATCCCAACGTTTTCAGCAGCATTTTTAAGGGAAATCTGATTACCATTGTCACTTCCAAATACCGATTGATAAAATTTCTGTAAATCAAGATACTTCAAAAAATACCCATCGGGAAGTCTGCCTAAAAACAGCTTGAAGTTTTCGGCAATAGCATACAAATCAGAATTACTCCATGTGACGGTAATAAAATCGTCACCGCAAAATTCCGCAAATAGCTTTACTGCATCGGCAAAATCCACACCATCTATCATTTCCTCATTCGAGATGTTAGTAAGATTCTTAAAACGAGTACCAAGTTTTTTAGTGATTCGGGATTTGATGAAAACATCAAATCTATCTACCTCGATTAGCTCCTCGTTCAGTTTAACAGCGCCAATTTCAATAATCTCATTAACGAATCTATGGTGAATTTTACTATAAGCATTATTCCATTCAAGGTCGAGAAAAATATAATGCATTATTTATTTGCTCTGCTTTCTGCCTTTAAGCGCAATTCTTTAGAAAGTATACGTTTGCGCAGGCGAATGTTTTCGGGTGTGATCTCTACCAGCTCATCATCTTTAATGAATTCCAAGGATTGCTCCAGACTTAGAACAGAGTGAGGTGTGAGCTTCAATGCATCATCAGAGCCAGCGGCTCTCATATTTGTAACCTGTTTTTTCTTACAAACATTACAAACTATATCCTCATTCTTAGGATTTTCGCCCACAATCATACCCTCATACACAGGAACACCTGGACCCACAAACAATCTGCCACGACTTTGGGTATTAAAAAGGCCATAGCCAGTTGTTTCGCCAGTTTCGTGCACAACAATAGAACCTGTATTACGGTGTTCAATTTCCCCTTTAAAAGGCTCGTAGCCATTGAAAATATGGTTCATTATGCCGTTACCGTTGGTATCGGTAAGGAATTGAGAGCGGTATCCCAACAAACCTCTGGCTGGTATCAAAAACTCAAGATGCGTTGAGCCACCATCACGGGCGCCCATATTGGTAAGCTCTGCTTTACGGGGTCCTAAACGTTCCATAACTGTGCCTACATATTCCTCGGGAACTTCAATCATAAGCAGTTCAATAGGCTCTAAAAGTGCTCCGCTCTCATCGTGCTTATATATTACATTTGGCGGTGATACCTGAAATTCATATCCCTGACGACGCATGGTTTCAATCAATATAGAGAGATGTAGTTCACCTCTGCCTGACACCTTAAAGGTATCGGCCGATTCGGTTTCCTCTACTTTCAGACTAACGTTGGTTTCTACCTCTTTGAAAAGACGTTCTCTAAGATTTCTTGAAGTAACATATTTTCCTTCTTTACCTGCAAAGGGAGAATTGTTAACCATAAAATTCATTGATAAGGTGGGCTCATCAATTTTCACGAAAGGCAATGGGTCGATATGCTCGGGGTCACAGGCGGTTTCACCAATATTAATTTCGCTGATACCAGAGACGGAAATAAGCTCGCCCAGACCCGCACTCTCACATTCCACTCGTTTGAGACCTGAGAATTCATAAAGCTTAGCAATTTTAGCCTTAGAGGTAGTTCCGTCGGTATGACAAAGAACAATATTCTGCCCAACATTAACCTTACCTCTGACCACTCTGCCCACGCCGATTCTTCCAATATAATCGTCATAGTCAATATTTGAGAATAAAACCTGTAAAGGACCGTCGGGGTCGCCCTCGGGAGCAGGTACTGTATCTACAATTGTTTCGAACAATGGCTGTAAGTCTGTGCCCTTTTCATTAGCTGACAGCGAAGCATAGCCATCTCGACCTGATGCATAAACAACCGGAAATTCAATCTGGTCATCATCTGCGCCGAGATCGATGAACAGGTCTAAGACCTCATCAATAACCTCTTCGGGACGGGCCGTGGGACGGTCGATCTTATTAATAACAACAACAGGGCGTTTACCAAGTCCCAGAGCCTTTTTAAGCACAAATCTTGTTTGAGGCATACAGCCCTCAAAGGCATCGACAAGCAACAGAACTCCATCAACCATTTGGAGAATACGCTCAACCTCACCGCCAAAATCGGCATGTCCGGGGGTGTCAACAATATTAATTTTAATATCCTTATACTGTACACTTGTTGTCTTAGAAAGGATAGTGATTCCGCGCTCTCTTTCAAGGTCATTGGAGTCCATGACCCTATCGACTACCTGCTCGTTAGTTCTAAATGCTCCGCTTTGCTTAAGCATTTCGTCAACCAGCGTTGTTTTGCCGTGGTCAACGTGGGCAATTATTGCAATATTTCTTAAATTTTCTACCTTTACCAATCTAATCACATTCCTTACTTTACTTCCAAAGCTTTTTGGGGTAAATCCCCTCTGCCACCATATCGTTAATAGCCGAGGTAACGGTATCTTTATCTTCAAGATAAGTCATGCCGTACCACTTGTCCTTTGTCTTAAGCACCTTGGCTGTGGCTTTATCGGAAGATATAACATTATTTACAACGGTTGGTAAAAAGAACTCGGATTTCAAAGGATTAGAAACCTCATTCTTCAAGAAATCAACAAACTGCTTTTCAAATTCGGGGAGAATTCTATTATCAAATCCCCAGCAATTAAGAGAGGTTATTGCATCAAAGGGCAATTCGGTATAGTTTTCATCATCCTCTGTGTAATATATCTTACCGTTGCGTGGCAGAATCTTTGTGCGTTCAACAATAGACTTTAAATATCCATTTCCATCAACTTCGCAAATTCCACGTGATACACTTCCCTGTTCGGTTATTGTATTACCTAACATATAACCAGCCATGGCGAGTTGCAGCTTACCGCTATCGGTTGTATTAACGAGGAAATCATGAAGAACCTGAAAGCCCTCTCTTCCGTAAAAATCATCAGCATTAATTACCATAAATGGACAGTCGATAACATCCTTGCAACTGAGGACAGCGTGGCCTGTGCCCCAAGGCTTAACTCTGCCCTCTGGGACGGAGAAACCTACGGGTAAATTATTAATATCCTGAATAACATATTTTACAGTTACATTCTCTGAGAGTTTATTTCCAATACACTCAAAAAAATCATCCTTTATTTTTTCATTAAGTACAAATATAAACTCATCAAAACCCGCGCGTTTCGCATCATAAACAGAGTAATCTACAATTTTTTCACCACTTGGGCCGACGGGAGTAATCTGCTTAGGACCGCCAAATCTACTACCCATTCCTGCCGCCATAACAACAAGAGCTGCCTTCTTCATCATTTCCACTCCGAATATTAAATTTCTATTTGATTCTATTTAATTATATTATCATATAATATATCTGTTTTCAAGGTGGATAACAACTAATTTTATTGTATAATTTATGAGTCTTGAAAATTATATTACTTTTTGCATAGAAGTATTAGACAAGAAAGTCACCCAACGACGCCAAATAAAAAGAGCCCCAAATAGAGGCACACTCCGTAAGGAAGTGCGCCTCAGTTATATTCGCCAAAGGCGAGTTATATTGCTTCGCAGTGATATTTAGGCTTCGCTCCAAGTTATATTCGCTTAGCGAGTTTTAAGGGCGAATATAATATCACTGAAACCGCAAGGTTTCAATATCACTTTTGCCAACGGCCTAAAATATCACTGTGAGACCTGTCTCACAATATCACTCATTACATTTATCTTTGAGATGGGTATTATTTCAAAATATGTAACCCACTATGACACTTTCAACAGATAAGTGTGAAATTTATTATAAAAAAAGAAGTAAGGAGAAACTTCTTTACGAAGTGTCTCCCTAATGGGACTCTTTTTAGTTTGTACCTACGAGGGATACGGTGCGCTCTCTATTTTTTCGACCACACCGAGCGGTTTCGAAAAAATATTCGTGCTCCCGTCTCTGGCAGTCCGCCCCGCCTATCGCGGCGGCGCGGCTGCTTCGACGAACCCCTGGGCTCTCACCCCGCTACACGGTAAACAAAAAGAGCCCCAAAAAATGGGACTCTTTTTGTTTGGCACGGTTGCGGGGATTCGAACCCAGGACCTACTGCTTAGAAGGCAGTTGCTCTATCCAACTGAGCTACAACCGCATATAGAGAATGGCTTCTCTTTTAGCCGCAAGTCGTATTATACCACACTTGTTTTCAATAATCAAGGATTATTTTCTAATTTGTAAAAATTAATTTTCTAGGATATCCAGCACAGTTAAAACATCGCCTTTAACCGAAAATTTAATTTCATAACCTGAAAAACTCATTCCGTATATTCTCTCTGGATCGTTCTGATAAGATGGTCTTGGGTCTTGACTCAATATATCAATTAATGTTTTTCTTTTATTGTTCGGGATTTTATCAAGCAACTCATAGTGTATATTCACTTCCAGATTATCCTCTTTGTGTATATCAGAAAAACCGCCAATCGCTTCAGGGTAGCAATCAGATATAGGTAAATATGGCTTTATATCGAATATTGGCGTTTCATTAAGTATATCGGCTCCTGCAACATAAATGACTGGTCCTAAATTTTCATCCTGCTCAATTTTAATAATCTTAACAGAGGAAAGGCCGATAGGATTAGGCCTGAACGGAGAACGGGAAGCAAACACACCTACCCTTTCATTGCCGCCCAATCTTGGAGGACGAACGGTGGGCGACCAGTTTTCTCTGTGGGATAGGGAAAAATCCCACAGCAACCATATATGGGAGAATTTCTCTAATCCTCGAACGGCATCGGGATTTCTGAATTGTGGCTCAAACACTATTTCTCCAATTAATGAATCAACGAGACCGCTTTGTCTCGGAATACCAAACTTATCAGTGAAGTCTGTATAAATCTTTGCAATGGTTTTGATTTCCAAAATAATCACTTTCCTACTATTATTGCTAATTTGATGATACAGCAAATCTGCATTAATTTCAAGTCAATTATCATAGATTAAGACGCTCTGCAAAATGCAAAGCGTCTTGAGTTTTTACAGCATAAGATTACAAACGAGGTTAGAAAGCTCAGTAGGATTGTCAATCGACATACCGCCAATTAGTCTCGCTTGTGCGTAAAGAATCTTAGAGAAGTCTGCAAGTTTATCCTTGTCGCTCACATAAAGCTCTTTGAGTTTTGAAGCAATCGGATGGTTTAAGTTGATTTCTAGCACAACCTCAGCCTTAACCTTTTGTTCGGTGGGCATAGCATTTAGTACCTTTTCCATTTCAATAGAAATGGCACCACCGCTAGAAAGACAAACTGGATGATTTTTGAGTTTATTAGTGAATTGAACACCATGAACAGAATCGCCAATGCTTTTCTTCATTTCTTCAAAAAGCTCTTTTGCATCTTCGTTTTGTTTTTTTAGCTCGTCCTTTTCCTCATCTGTGTCAATATCCAGATTGTCGGATAAAACATTGGAAAACTTCTTTTCCTCATAGCTCATCAGCATCTGAAGTGCAAACTCATCAACATTATCGGTGAGATACAGAACTTCGTAGCCCTTGTCCTTTACAGCCTCAACCTGAGGAAGCATGTCGATTTTATCTATAGTTTCACCACTTGCATAATATATAGCCTTTTGCTCCTCAGCCATGGACTGACAATATTCTTTAAGAGAGACATACTTTTTCTCTTTAGATGAATAGAAAAGCAATAAATCCTTTAATGTGTCTTTATTGGCGCCGTAGTTTGCATACATGCCATATTTCAACTGAATACCAAATACCTTATAAAACTCCTCATAGGTGTCGCGGGAATTCTTAAGCATTTTTGAAAGCTCAGCTGTTATTTTCTTTTCAATATTCTTTGCGATTAATTTGAGCTGATAGTCGTGCTGCAGCATTTCTCTGGAAATATTAAGCGATAAATCAGCACTGTCGACAAGGCCCTTTGCAAAACTGAAATAATCAGGCAACAAATCTCCGCACTTATCCATTATAAGCACACCATTGGAATAAAGCTGTAGACCCTTTTCGTAATCCTTGGAATAATAATCGTAGGGGGCGTGTTTGGGTATATAAACCAAAGCGTCGTAGGTTACCTGTCCCTCGGTCTTGCTATGAATCACATGGAGCGGATTGTCAAAATCCATAAACTTTTCTTTATAGAAATTATTATATTCTTCTTCGGAGATTTCTCCCTTGGATTTCTTCCAGATAGGTACCATGCTATTAAGAGTCTGGGGCTCGAGGACGGTTTCATATTCATCCTCGCTACCTTCTTTTTTGCGACGGGTCTCCATATTCATAACAATAGGATAGCGAATATAATCGGAATACTTTCTGACAAGAGCGCTTATGCGGTAGCTATCAAGGAACTCGTCGTACTTTTCTTCTTCGGTGTTCTCTTTGATATGGAGTGTTATAATTGTGCCGTGGGTATCCTTTTCGGTCTCAGTAACAGTGTAGCCCTCAGTACCATTAGATTCCCAAAGATATGCCTTATCGTTACCAAATGCCTTGCTGACTACAGATACCTTATCACTTACCATGAATGCTGAATAGAAGCCAACACCAAACTGTCCAATTATGTCTACATCGTCAGCCTTTTCATTTTCATTCTTGAAGTTAAAGGAGCCACTACGAGCAATCGTGCCGAGATTATTCTCAAGCTCATCCTCTGTCATACCACAACCGTTATCACTAATGGTAATGGTACGCTCGTCCTTATTAACCTCTATATGAATCTGATAATCCTCTCTTGTATAGCCAACGGTATTGTCAGAAAGAGAGCGATAATACAACTTATCTAAAGCGTCACTTGCATTGGAAATTAACTCGCGTAAAAATATTTCCTTATGGGTATATATTGAGTTAATCATCATATCCAGCAATTTTTGTGACTCTGCTTTAAACTGTTTCTTTCTCATTTTTAACATCTCCATGCAAATATTAGCACTCTCTATATATAAGTGCTAATATTAGTATAACTCAAATTTCAAAATTGTCAAGCGTTAAAAGAAACAGCAGAAAATTTCTGCTGTTTCAAATTTAATATAGAGTGACTAATTTTTCTTTGGGCGGTGTTGTCTGCTCTGCTTCAATCACTTTTAGTACAGGACCTTTACCTTCGTACATCTCATTATATTCCATTTTGAGTTTGCCCTTTACTCTGAGCCACTGACCGCTTGAAACCGAGGGAGCCTTATCCCAATTTGCAACAATGCCACCGTATTGAATATCATCGGCGCAACAGGTCATTATGTGTCGTCCGATTGCAAACTCCAATTTAGCCATTTTTCTGTCTTTTGCGGCAATTCCTAAAAACTCCAAAATTTTTCCGTTGTATGCAGATGCGTTCTCCATAAGATCATAGTACCAGATCGCAAAATCTGTGTCCTTAATCGAAATCTCATCGGAATTTATGTCGTAAGGCAATGGGTCTTGGAACTCGTCGTATTCCACATGACCATCCTTAAACTCATAGGCAATCTGCGCCTTACGGCTGACCGAACGAACAATTTTATGAAGCTCTTCTAAATCGGTTGCACCGCTACATCTGTTGAAAACAACCAACTCACAGGCATTAAACTTATCAGCCACAAGTGACCGCATATTTCGATTATATGAAATAATGTTATCAGCCTCACAAAAGCATATTTCTTGATAAATAATCCATTCCCGAGGCATGGCAGAAAACAAAGACTTCAACTGCCACATACCGTTGTATTCAACAATAACTCTACGAGCCTTACATTCCTTTTGCCAACCTTTAAGGGTAGCTTCATTGAGGTCTTCTTCGTTATCTACGGTCTTTAAATATACATTAGATGTTGCAAACTCAGCAGGATCATACTCCACCTCCCCTTCCTCACAAATAAGGAGCAAAGTGTTCTCTCCTGAATTAAAACGGCTGTCCTGTAAGGTTTCCTGAATAAAGGTGGATTTACCACTATCAAGAAAGCCTGTAAATAAATATACGGGAATGTCCATTATTTCACCTCAACATGAAAAAGCTTGGCTAAATTTTCTTCATTAAGCTCTGAGCCGATAACACAAAGTCTTCCGATAACCGAAGCTGAACCCATTCTAACATCAACTTCTTCGGGTACATAGTCGAAATGAATCCAAGAGTCACTGCCTGAAACGATACCTTTAGCTCTTAAAACGGTACCATATTTTGAAGAATCGCTCAGCTCAGACAATGCCGCGGAAATCTCCTCAAGGGTGAAGGTCTTAGCGGTCTCAACTCCCCAACTTGTGAACACCTCATCGGCGTGATGATGATCGTGACAGCAACATTCGTCATGGTGATGATGGTGTTCATGGTGCTCGTGACAGCAATGTTCGTCGTGGTGATTATGGTGCTCATGGTGCTCATGACAGCAATGTTCGTCTTGGTGATGATGCTCATGATGTTCATGAGGATGTCCGCAGTCACAATGCTCACCATGTTCACGATGCTCATGGTGATGATGGTGTCCACAATGAGGACAGGTCTCCTCCTCGTTAAGATGCTTTATGTCATTTTCTAAAGAATCTTTTCTTTCCATAGCGGAAAGAATCTGCTCACCTGTAAGCTCGTCCCAATCGGTTGTAACAAGCACAGCGTTTGAATTGTGTTTACGAATCAAATCCATGCATGAGTTGACCTTTTCTTCACTTAGTCCAGCGGTATGGCTTAATATAACAGTACCTGCGTTCTCAATCTGATTATTGAAAAACTCGCCGAAGTTTTTCATATACATTTTGCACTTCTTAGCATCAACAACTGTAGTAAAGCTATTAAGCGTAACATCGGGTGAATTAATATCTTCAACCGCTTTAATAACATCACTGAGTTTACCAACGCCTGAGGGCTCAATGAGAATTCTATGGGGAGTATATTCCCGAAGAACTTTCTTTAAAGCCTCACCGAAATCACCAACAAGACTGCAACAAATACAGCCTGAATTCATTTCGGTTACCTCAATACCTGCTTCTTGCATGAATCCGCCGTCGATACCTATATCTCCAAATTCATTCTCAATTAAAACAAGTTTCTCACCTGAAAAAGCCTCCTTGATGAGTTTCTTGATCAACGTGGTTTTACCTGCTCCTAAAAAACCAGAAAAAACATCTATCTTCGTCATTTTAAAATCATCCTTTACAAAATATTTGTATAACACTAAATTATGTGATATATGTATTTAAATCATAACCACCCGTCAAACGGGTGGTTACAACTAATAAGTTAATCATATAAGCTTTCTGCCCATCATAACACCCATAACAGATGCCATCATAAGACCTCTGGTCCATCCACTGGAGTCGCCCAAGCAATGAAGTCCCTCGATGCTTGTGTTAAAATTCTCGTCCATTTTAACCCTATTGCTATAGAACTTAAGCTCTGGAGAATAAAGCAGAGTTTCGGTTGAAGCAAAGCCGGGCACAACATGATCGAGTGCTTGGATGAAATTAACGATATTAACCATTGCTCTATAAGGTATAGCGGCGGTTATATCACCTGCAACTGCGTCGGGTAAGGTGGGCTTCAGATTTGACTGAGCCAGTTCCTTAGGCCAGGTGCGTTTACCGTCCAGAATGTCGCCGAAGCGCTGAACAAGAATGTGTCCAGCCGCCAACATATTGGAAAGCTCACCAACCTTTTGTGCATATTCAATAGGCTGATTAAAGGGTACGTTAAAGTTATGAGAAACCAATATGGCTAAATTAGTGTTATCTGATTTAAGCTCCTTATAGGAATGTCCGTTTACAACTGCTAAATCGTTGTCATAATTCTCCTGACTAACAAATCCACCTGGATTCTGGCAGAAAGTACGCACCTTGTTTTTAAAAGGCGGAGGATAACCTATCAGTTTTGACTCGTAAAGAACCTCATTAACCTTTTCCATAATTTCGTTACGAACTTCAACACGAACACCTATATCAACAGTGCCAGGCTCATGGGCTATATCATGCTCTGTGCAGAGGTGTTCGAGCCACTCAGCACCCCTTCGACCTGTGGCAACGATTGTATGATCAGCATCGATTTCCATCTTTTCTTTGCTGTTATCAAAATATCCGCCTATACACTTTTTATCCTGAAGCTTAAGATTGGTACATTCATAGCCAAAGAGGATTTTTACACCGTGATTCAAAAGATATTGCTCGATAGCATAATAAATATCTTGAGCCTTTTCGGTGCCTAAATGTCTAATAGGGCAATCAACCAGCTTGAGTCCTGCCTGAATTGCTCGTTTGCGGATTTTTTTGACTTCATCGGAATTTCCGACACCCTCAACATGCTCATCAGCGCCGAATTCAAGATAGATTTTATCAGTATAATCAATCATTTCCTGAATTAAATCATCCCCAACCATTTTAGGTAAGTCACCACCCACATCGGGACTTAGAGAAAGCTTACCGTCGGAGAAAGCTCCTGCGCCTGAAAACCCTGTTGTGATATGACAATAGGGTTTGCAGTTGACACACTGCTTAGTTTTGTGCTTTGGGCAACGTCTATTTTCAATAGCTGAGCCTTTTTCAACAATTACTATGTTTTTATTTGTGCCCTTTTTAATCATTTCAAGGGCGGTAAAGATACCGGCTGGACCGGCTCCAACAATTAAAACATCAGTTTTCACTAAAGGTCATCCTTTTAAAATTTTATTATCGTTCCTCACGGAAATAAGGTAAGCCTAAATGCTGAGGTGGTTGATGCTCACGCTTTTTACGCATACTTGTAATGATAAGTACGATAATGGTTACAACATAAGGTAGCATTTTAAAAAGCTCCTGCGTTTCTGTGCCAAGACCTTGGATATAGTTATTAGCATTACAAAGTGCGCCAAATAGGAAGGAACCAACGATTGCCATTGATGGCTTCCATAGTGCGAAAATAACCAACGCAATAGCCATCCAACCACGGTCGCCGAAAGCATTATTAGACCAAACACCACTAGCATAAGCCATAACATACTGGAGTCCTCCAAGTCCTGCAATAGCGCTACCTACACAGGTTGCAATATATTTATATTTTGTTACATTTATACCTGCTGCATCCGCGGTTGCAGGATTTTCACCAACAGAGCGAAGATTAAGACCTACGCAGGTACGATTTAAAACATATGAGGTTATCAAAGCAATAATAATTGCAATATATGTTAGAAAATCGTGGGAGAACATAAGTTGACCAAACCAGCCTAAATCATCAGCAAAAGGTAGTTTTGCAGAGAAGAAAGAGCTTGTTTTGGTAAGAGCAATAGAGGGCAATTCACTGCCTGTAATATTGATTAATGAAGCTCCAAGGAAGTTACCTAAGCCGATGCCCAATGTTGTAAGCGCGAGGCCTGTTACATTCTGGTTAGCATGGAGTGTAACTGCAAGGAAGCTATAAATCAAGCCCATAATTGTGGCTCCTGCAATGGCACAGAGCAAAGGAATCAGAATTGCAAGGAATGGAACCATATTTGCAATATCGTTACCGCAGGAGTTCTCATAAAGAAAAGAGCCTACAACACCGCTTATTGCACCAACATACATAATACCAGGAATACCGAGATTAAGATGTCCTGATTTTTCTGTAATAATCTCACCCACAGAGCCGTATAGCAACGGAACACCAAGAAGAATTGCACGGCAAATAAACTGAATTATCATGCTTTTACCTCCTTCTTACTGTGACGGAATTTGATTGAATAGTTAACGAAAAATTCGCAACTAACCAACATAAGAATAACTATTCCAACCATAATTTCTGAGAATGATGAATTAAGAAGTGCTGTATCAGCAACCTTAGCAACACCTAAACGCAGGAAAATTACGATGCCTGTCATAACAACCATGATGAAAGGATTGAATTGACCTAACCAAGACATAAGTATTGCTGTAAAGCCTTGTCCGCCAACACTGTTGATGTTGATGCTATGGTCTTTACCTGCAACGAGCAACATACCTGTAACACCGCACAAAGCGCCAGAGATAACCATAGTGCGAATAATTACCTTTTTAACATTTATGCCAATGTATCTCGCGGTATTCTGGCTTTCACCAACAACCGAAATTTCGTAACCTTGCTTACTGTATTTAAGGTAGATATACATCACTATTGTGATAACAGTTACAATCATAATGTTAATGAAGTAATCATTATTACCAACCGAGGGAAAATTACCTGCAGACACAGGATTGATAACGTTTGAGCCGCCGCCTACTATATAAACATAATATGCAATAATTTGGGTGGCGATGTAATTCATCATAAGCGTGAACAAGGTTTCATTAGTGTTAAATAACGCTTTGAATATAGCTGGAATCACACCCCAAATGGCACCCGCTACAATGCTGGAGACAGCAATTACTAAAATAAGCACAGGATATGGAAGCTTCTCGCCAAAATTAATCATACAAAAAATTGAAGCAAGGCCACCAATAAGCGCCTGTCCCTCTGCACCGCAGTTCCAGAATTTCATTTTAAATGCAGGGGTAAGTGCCAATGCCAATGCAAGAAGAATCGCAATTTCCTGAAGATATTTCCAAAGCATAGTGGTGTTACCCTCGAAGAGTCTGCCGAACACACCCACAAACATAATGCGGTATGTTTCTCCGAAGGATTTAGAGGTTACGAGCATTGAAAATAAACCAACTACAAAAAAAGCTACGATTATAGTTGCGATGCGAATAAGCCAAGCTTTCCAATTAGGCAAATCGTCACGCTTAACAACGTGGAAAAACGGTTCACGATGCGCTTTTGCCGACGTTACTTTAGTCATCAACACTCTCTCCTTCCTGCTTTGATTTTGTCATAAGAAGACCAATTTCTTCTTTAGTTGTTGTTCTGCCATCAACAATTCCTGTTACTCTTCCCGAGCCAATTACCATGATTCTATCGCAAAGTTCAATCAAAACATCCAAATCTTCGCCAACAAAGATAACTGCTACGCCCTTTTCTTTCTGCTCGTTAAGAAGATTATATATCATATATGATGAGTTAATATCGAGACCTCTGACAGGGTAAGCCACCATTAAAACAGTTGGTGACGCAGAAATTTCACGTCCTACGAGAACTTTTTGAACGTTACCTCCCGAAAGACGTCTTACGGGTGTGGCAGCACTGGGAGTTACAACCTCAAGGTCTTTAATAATCTTCATAGCTAAATCCTTGGGCTTTTTACGCTTAAGGAATAAAGAATGACCTTTTGTATAGCTACGAAGCATCATATTGTCAACAATATCCATGTTACCGACAAGACCCATACCCAATCTGTCTTCAGGTACGAAGGATAGCCTTACACCCATGTTTCTTATCTGCATAGGTGTTTTGTCGCGCAGATTTTCCTTTTTACCTGTTTTGGGGTCAAAATAGTAAATTTCGCCCTCGTTCAAATTTTGGAGACCGGCAATGGATTCCAGAAGTTCGCGCTGACCTGAACCCGCAATACCTGCAATTCCCAAAATCTCACCGCTTCTGGCTACGAAAGAAACATCGTCAAGCACAGTGGCTCCCAATCTGTCAAAACATGTAACGTTATTAACAGTAAGTCTGTCTTTAACGTCTTTAGGCTCATCTCTTCTGATGTTAAGGTCAACCTTTTTGCCAACCATCATTTCAGTGAGCTCGGATTCGTTGGTCTTAGCGGTTTCAACAGTACCCACATATTCGCCTTTGCGAAGGACTGCAACTTTATCAGAAAGTGAAAGCACCTCATGCAATTTGTGGGTGATGATTATAATGGCTTTACCATCATCACGCATACGGCGAAGAATGTTAAACAGCTTTTCTGTTTCTTGCGGGGTTAATACGGCAGTAGGCTCATCAAGAATTAAAATATCAGCACCGCGATACAGGACCTTTATAATTTCAACGGTTTGCTTTTCAGATACAGCCATTGTGTATATCTTTTTATCAAGATCAAGTTCAAAGCCATATTGTTCGCTAATCTTTTTAATTTCCTCATTGGATTTTTTAAGATTATATTTGCCGTCTGATATGCCAAGCACTATGTTTTCTGTAGCGCTGAAAACATCAACCAATTTGAAATGCTGATGGATCATACCTATCTTATAATCGAAAGCATCCTTGGGTGAAGATATCATAGCCTCTTTACCATCTATAAAAATTTGACCCTCATCGGGGAAATAGATTCCCGATATCATGTTCATAAGGGTGGTCTTTCCGCTTCCGTTTTCACCTAAAATAGATAAAATCTCACCACGATATGCAGTAAGATTAACATTTTTATTGGCAACAACTTTGCCGAATCTTTTAGTAATATTTTTAAGCTCTATAGCGATTTCTTTAGCCACAATAAACCTCCGTTCATTTAATTTTCAAGAAATTGTTAAACTTAGAATAAAGCATAGCAATTTCTTCAAAATTAATCTGAGACGAGGGAGTTCCCTCGCCTCAGACTTAAAACTAAATATTAGCCGTAATTTCTGTCAAGAAGAGTGATGCCATCGATTTCAACATCGAAGTAAGGAGCAGAACGATGCTTGGATTCATAGAATACACCATCTTCAATAGCTTCTGTATCTTTTTCGAATTTAGCGTCGGTATCAACGTCTGCAAGATAAGAATCAAGTTTCTTGCCTTCCTTAGTCCAGTTAGCGGTATCAAATACATTGATAGAACCGTCGAGAAGCTTTGCTTTAACTTCTTCAATCTTCTTAGCAGTGCCTTCAGCAGCAGCCTTTTCGTTGATATCTGTAAGAACAACAGAGCCAGTTTCGATAGTACCAGTCCAGTCGGTATCGATAGCTTTGCCATCAACAACACACTGAATCATATACTTGAAGTAAGGAGTCCAGTCGATTCTTGAAGAAACGATGAAGGTGTTGGGACAAGCGGCAACTGTAGAACCGTTGTAAGAAACATTGGGAACGCCTGCAGTTTCACAAGCTGTGGGAGCACCCATAGAGTCAGCGTGCTGACTGATAAGAACACAACCGCCGTTGATAAGAGCCTGAGCTGCTTCCTTTTCTTTCTGCTCGTCGTACCAAGAGCCAGTGAACTTAACATCCATGGTTACAGTGGGGCAAACAGACTTTGCGCCGAGGTAGAAAGAGGTATAACCAGACATAACTTCAGCAAATGTAAAGGCGCCAACGTAACCCATTTTAGCCTTGTCAGCAGTAATTTTGCCATTGTCAATCATTTCGTTGAGTTTGAGACCTGCGGCAACACCAGCAAGGTAGCGACCCTGATAGATAGAGGCAAAAGCATTGTGGAAGTTAGCAACATTAGCGGTGTGAGCCTGTGTACCGGTTGCATGGCAGAACTGTACATCGGGATACTTTTTAGCAGCATCGATGAGGAATGATTCATGACCAAAGCTATCGGCAAAGATGATGTCACAGCCGTCAACCTCGATAAGTTCAACAGCGGCATCATAGCATTCCTTAGACTCAGGAATCTGGGTCTTCTGAGCGTACTCAACGCCCATCTGCTGACAAGCAGCCTTAGCAGCGTCCATAAAGTTTTTGTCGTAGGTGGACTGTTCGTCATGTAAGAAGATGAAGCCTACCTTGATGTCAGTTTTGGCTGTATCGGCAGGGTTAGAGGCATCGGAACCAGTGTTAGCAGTGCCGCATGCAGCCATTGCCAGCAGCATAACTACGGCAAGGATTGCAGAGATGAGTTTTTTCATTTTGATTTCCTCCGTTTTTTATATTATGTAAAGTGAATTACATACAGCAATTAAGCGAAAACCTATTGTTTTCTGAATACAACCTCTTCATCGGTCATTGATTCGATGATGGCAAGGGATTCAACTCGTACGCCCTCTTGACGGAGAGCATCACCGCCGCTTTGAAAACCTTTTTCGATTGCTACGGCAGCACCAACAGTCTCGGCACCAGCCTGGGAAACAATATCCATAAGTCCAATAAGAGCTTTACCATTGGCGAGAAAGTCGTCAATAATAAGAACTCTATCGCCTGAATTTAGATATTCATCGCTAACGATAACGGTGTAATCCGTGCCGTGGGTATAGGAGTGGACAATAGTAGAATAAACACCGCCAGAGACATTGCCGGATTTATTCTTTTTGGCGAAGACCATGGGAACATCCATAACCGAAGCTGCAGCAAATGCAATAGGAATGCCCGAGGTTTCGATAGTGAGGATTTTATTGACCCCCGAATCAGAAAACAGCCTTGCAATCTCCTTACCCATTTCCATGAGAAATTGCACGTCAATCTGATGATTCAAAAATCCGCCAACCTTTAAAATATGTCCAGGCAAAACCTTGCCCTCTTTCAAGATTTTTTCTTCAAGTGATTTCAAAATCCTTCACTCCCTAAAATACAAATTAATTCTATCACTAATGTCATAATATGTCAACTATATAGTGCATAAAATTTGACAATTATTTAAAAATTATACTATGTATTGTGGTTGATGTACTTTTAGGGCATATTGAAACTATACCTGTTTTTTAGCTATGTCACCATTTTTGTCAACATAGTCAAGCGTACCTAAATTATTTGTTTCCTGTAGAGCCAAAACCGCCGCTTCCGCGAATTGTATCGGTCAACTCGTCAATCTCATTGAAATCCGCTTTTAAAAACGGAGCAATTACCAACTGCGCAATGCGTTCCTTAGGCTCAACAACTGCATCAATCTGAGAATGATTATGAAGTGCAACCAGCACCTCTCCCCTGTAATCTGCGTCGACTACTCCAACCTTGTTTGCAGGGGCTAAGCCTTTCTTAGAGGCAAGTCCGCTTCTGGCATATATAAGCCCCGCGTAGCCCTCGGGAATTTCTAAGGAAAGTCCTGTGTTAATAAGCTTTGTTTCCTGAGGTTTTATAACAATCGCATCGTCGATACAGGCGTATAAATCCGCACCTGCAGAAAATTCAGAGCCGTATGTAGGAATTACAGCATTGTTATTTAATTTTTTGATATTTACTTTTGGCATAAGTATCAATCCTTTGAATGAAGTTTTATATTTTACCAATAATTACAACGAAGGAGTTAAAAATATGAAATATCATTGCAATTATTGTTTTTATGTTTACGATGAAAATACGGGAGAACCAGATTGCGATATCGCGCCAAATACTAAATTAGAGGACACTCCAGAGGACTACGAATGTCCACTTTGCCATAATTCAAAGTTTTCCTTTATAAGCGAGACAGATTATCTCTCGAAACGCTCATAAGCCATTGTTACACCCGCGTTGAAAAAAATCTGCATTAAGGCCTCTGTGGGCGAATTCAAGTTCTCGGTAGCAAGGTACGCCGCCTGTATTCCCTTAGTTATTAAATTATAGTTATATGAGCCGCTTAGAATCCCCAAAGCGTCATAACCAAGACCTACTGCATCATCCTCGGATAAGGCTTTAAACATTGAGTCAAGCTCTGTATTGGTAAATTTATCTAAGGTTTTACCAAGGGTCCACTGAGACGAAGCAAAAAATGCACCTGCTCCCCAACACATATATAACATAACATAGAGGCTTTCGCGGTCATTCGATTTGCCCGCCTGTTTGAAAGTCTTTTTGATAAGACAGAAATATTCATCTGCGATTCCTCTGTCGTTTATAAGATATCGCATATTTGCATTTTTAATCGCCTTGTTTTCCAAAAGGACTGAAAAGACTGTTTCTATTAACTTCTCCATAGTTAATTCACCTCAATTCAAAATAATTATAGCATAAGTACAATCGATATGCTATAATTATTTAAAAAAGTTGCGAGGTAATAATGAATATATATTTTTTGGATACAAGAAGGCTCTCAGCCGAAAGTCTAAAAACAGGTTATTCTATGTTAGATAACGCAAAGAAAAACCGAGTTGATAGTTGTAAAAACGGAAAACGAGAAATGATAATTGCTTCGGATATGTTGGCGAGAAAATTAGTAAGTGATTATACTAACACCAGCCCTGCAGAAATAGTCTTTGCTAACACGTCCCTCGGAAAACCTGTACTGCCTAAAGGCGACGCTAACTTTAATATAAGTCACTCTGGTTTTTACTGCATAGGGTGTATTGATGCAAATCCGTGTGGAATTGATATCGAGGTTTTAAGGGATGTTAATTTAAAATCCGCAATTAGATTTTGCACAAAAAACGAACTGGAGTACATTCAAAATGCTGTAGATAAAGCAAAAGCTTTTCTTACTATATGGACTAAAAAAGAGGCTTACTTTAAAAGTATCGGTTGCGGAATAGCCACAGTATTAAGCTCTTTTGATACACTAGAAGAAGTCAATATAAACACTACCTATGGCGAAGATTACGTGTTATCGGTTTACTGCAAAGATGTGAAATTTATATCGCCTGAGAAAATGGAAATTTCTCAAATTAGTTTTTAATTAAATATTTGCTAAGCAATAGCACCCTACCTTTAAACAAGTTTAGTAAAAACATATAGTCAGGACCTCCGGCTAAGCCGGAGGCTTGAATAGCCCTTCAAGGGCATTTTACAGACGAAACCCCTAAAGGGGCGCCGAAAGGTTTGCCGACTGCATTACTTTTTCGGGCTACCCCTCAAGGGGTTTATTTTTATGCC
>JAZQKX010000012.1:0-5478 GCA_045542355.1 Acutalibacteraceae bacterium | reverse complement strand
AGAGAACTTCTTCTCTACAATACGCAACCCATCGGGGGAAGATTTCATTTCGGGAAGCTTCGCTCATGTGGTAAATTTCGCAGGCAAGATAACATCTATCAAGCCATTCATTGAATTCACTGGTATTATTTACCAATTCATCAACTTTTTTGTCAATAAAATTTTCGTACTGAGATTTATTGAGAATTGTGCTTGTGTCCCAATTAACATAGATAGTAGTAATCATAATTTACGCTCCTTTTAGGGGTGATTATATTATATCACCCCTCATCAGAATTGTCAATCATTTCTTCATATTTTTCTTTTACAACTTTTTTGATTTCTTCCTCAGTCATATTTTTCTCATCACCTGCTTTTTTGATACCATTTTGGACGCTTTCTTGCACAAGGCTATCTAAATTAGGGATAAAGCTGATGATAATAAGAATAATGCAGATGAAAGTATTCCAAACAGGAATCAAAATGTGAAAGAGGTTCTGCAAAAAACAAAGAAAGATTGTCTTGAGGGGTTGAATCTCGAAAAATTCAACTTCCAACTGGTTGTCAATTTCCTTTGACAGCTTAAAGGTGAGATTTACCAGTAGCAGGAAAGACAGGATTGCACTAAATTCATAAATCCACAGAACCACATTCCAAAAAGTCATTTTTATTTACCTCATTTCTTAATTTCTGTATTCATTATAACAGACAAAGATTGATTTGTCAATACCTTTTTTAGAAAAATTGCGGTTTTTGGTGCGCCCGGGCGGTTTAACCGATGCGCCCGCATATCCACTCAGCCAAGACCGCAATCAAAACAACTATGCCCGCAGGTATCAAGAATCCCATATCTTTTCCTCTTGGAGGGGTCTTACAGCAGACCCCTCAGCATTTCGATGATGTCGCAGGCGGTGGGGTCGATTGCCTCACCCATATGCCATCCCTTGCGAACATCTGCGTTGTCATCGAACAGCCAAGCAGTTTCGCCCTTGGGAAGAGTTCTGCGGATGCTGTCAGCCTTGGTTGCGCCATATCGAACTCCGTGGAAGTGGTCGAAAGGAAAGCCATACTTTTCAAGCCACTCTCTCTTGGCTACTCTCACAGCCTTGTCATATTCGGCGGTAGTTTCCTTGGACAGCCAAGTGATGATGTGGATTTCGATACCCTTGGCTCGCAGGAGATTGAGAACATCAGCGAGGGTTTCCATATCCCACATCGGCTCGGCGGTCGCATAGGGGGTGGGGTCATAGGCGCGGAGCATATTCAGCCAGTTATTTACCGCATACAGGTCTGCGATAGTACCATCCATATCAAAGCAGATGATAGAGGGAGTGGTGAAGTTGAAGTTAATATTCATAGTGTTCATATCATTTATTCCTTTCTTTACCTTACATATATATTATAACATATATATTTTATATTGTCAATATTTATTTTTGCGGTGGGCAGAGGGGGCTTATGCGGCCACCCTCTCGTCCAGCCAAGCGAGAACCTTTTTGCTCTCTTTCAGCATCTTGACCTTGACACCACCGCCGTTCTGCTTACTTTCCCGATTGAGATAGCAGAAACGATGTAGGAACTCGTTGAACTGTTCCATATTCATCACATAAGCAACCATATTCTGTGCGACATAGGCCACGCAGGTAGATGCGCTGCGAGCCATATACTGAGTGATGATTTCCTCGAAGTCCTCACTTTCGCACAGGCGAGCGCTCATAAGAGAGAAGCCAGAGGACTTGACAGACATATTATATTCGGGAATGTCGCTACCCTTGTCATATGCGACGTGGTCGTGCTTACGGATTTCACCAGTGAGGGTGAAGGCGAGTGCCTGTTCGGCGTGGTTGCCAAAGTTCTTATAGGTGCGCTCGATGGTTGCGGTCTTGATAGTATACATTCTTATTACCTCTTTTCTTAATTTCGGTAGGTCTTGCCTTACCGTAGTTAAATAGTACCACATTTTTGCCCGGTTGTCAATACTAAATTTGAAAAAAAATTGAAAAATGTTTATTCATTTATTCTGTATAATTATTCATTTGTGAATTTTTTAACAATTGCAGGAAATCCTGCATTGTGAAATTTTTAACACAATTCTTTAATAATTTATTGCTTTAGCGTGCTAAAGTGAAAAACCGGGTGGGGCGACCGAAGACCGTGAAAATTTTAACAAAGACTAAATGAGCCTAATTTAGAAATTACTTTAACACTTTAATTTGCTAAAGAAAATTGTGAAATTTTTAACAATCGGCGTTCGTCAATTCGCACAAATTGCGGGAAAAAAATTTGTTGAAAATTTTTTGCATTTTTCGCTTGACAAATTGCGTGGGGTATGGTATAATGGAAATTCCGGTCGCATGGGGCGTGCGCGACCGGCTCAAAAAAAGAGGGGTTACCCCCTCTTTCAATTCTTTTTTGAACTTGACTTAAAAAAGCCACCGATGAAAGTAAGCAAAATGCAGATACCAAAAGCCTGCCAAAAAGTCAGCATAAAAGCATATCCAAGCAGTCCCATTACCCAGTTAAAAAGAAGCATACCAATCCACGCTTCAAGGCAATAAAAACCAAAAATAACCAGGATTCCCAAAACTATCTCTAATACAGATTTCATTATATTTCTTCCTTTCTTTTTATTTTCAGCAGTCATCGGTATAGCAACCCATATAGGGGTCAAAGCCGCATTCAAGATTGGCGTCCGCGAGTTCATCGTCATAGAACTCATCGGAGGAGGTGATGATTTCACCTGTCTCGCCATCCACCAAATGGGCGGTCTCGCCAGTCATGTCAGCGAGTTCGGTAGCCTTGACATAGGCGGCATAGGCGGCTTCGCCACCCTCGACCTCAACCACCATGCGGTTTTCGATGTAAATGTAATACTTCATTTTCATTTCCTCTTTTCTCTTGGATTGATTAAAGTATACCATAGGAAAGGGAGTTTGTCAACCCCCGAAATTAAAAAAGTCAAACTTTTTAGCGCAAATTTCAAAATAAATTTCTTTGCTTACGATAAACCATTCTTTTGCATACTCGAAATGAGTAAAATTAAGTTCTTCCATGGCTTTGTGGTATTGTTCTTCAATGGGCTTAATTTTTCTGCCTCTGAAGGTAGTTCTTTTATAAGAGGCGATTTTGCTAAAATCCTCATCATCTTCAATGACTTTATAATCAATGTGGAACATCATTGGATTGGATGTGGAATAATTTGTCATTCTGTTGTACAGATTAGTACTCATACCGACCTTAATCAGATAGAAAGCTTCGTTAGTTACAGGATTAAGAACTACATTCCCAACAAGGTATAAGCCACCCTTCTTGGGAATAACTGTGCGGCTGCCGAGAGGATTTTCAGTATTATAAAAAACATTGTCAATAATCATTTTAATTTGTTCCTTTCGCATTCCTTTATTGTGATTACATTATATCACGGGTTGAGAGTTTTGTCAACCCCCAATTCCAAAAATCTTTTCCTGGCACTTGATACACAGACCAGAAATCAACTGCTCCCTCTGCGTGGGGGTCAGGTCAGGCATTGCGTTCTGAATGAGTTCGCCACCGCGCCAGTTGTTGTATGCGGTTTCATTTACATCCACTTCGTGACAGTCGCCGCAAAAGGGGCACTGGATGGTGATAGTCAAATTCTTCTTCATAGTTAAATACCTCTTTCTTTAATTTCTATATTCATTATATCAAAGGATTGGGGGTTTTGTCAACCCCCAATTTCACTTCTGCTGAAGGGCAATGGTAGCCACAGTATGCCAGTTCAAACCCAAACCCTCGCAAAGGCTTTCAAGGGTATCCCCAATAAAGGCACGCTGTTCGTAAGTGGGTTCGATGTGGAAAACATCGAAATCAGCGAGAATGCGGCAGACCTCTACATAGTCGGGCAGGGTGTCGATATTAAAATCAGCGGTGCGCTCGCAGGTGCGCAGGACAAAGTCGATAGCCTTAATGTTCATCATGGGAATGACCTCCTTGATTGATTTACATACTGATTGTACCATAGGGGTTGCCGTTTGTCAACCCCTTTTTCTCATTTTGTGCCAAACTTTTTCAAATGCGTTTGCGATGATATACCAACCAAAATCGCAATCAAAAACGATATTAACAAAGAAGTAGAACACCATAAAGGCGGTCATGGCGAGGATGATTGCACAGCACAGATTTTCGATAAACATTTGTTGTACCCTCTTTCCTTAAGTTTGTATCTAAATTATAACGCATGGCTTAAGATTTGTCAAGCATTCCGGGCAAAATATTTTTTATTTTATTTTTCATTTTTCTCTTGACAAAAAGTGCTGGACTGTGATATAATAGAAATTCGGCGCGCCTGGACCGTGGGCGCGCCGCTCAAGGTGATGGGGTCTTATTCAAGACTGTCCCACCATACGCAGATGGGTAGAGGGGTGATGCCCTCCCACTGGCAGTCCACGCAGTATTCTTCGTATGCCAACTGAACCTCATAACTCATCATAGTAGCATCTCCCTTCCTTTATCTTGATTACATTATAACACGGGTGAAGGGGTTTGTCAACCCCTTTCCGCAAGAATTTCCAAAAGTTCATACGCAGGAATAAAAGTGTTCCCTGCCAAATGGTAAGTTTGGCAATGCTCTCGCAGCTCTTCTCTTTTGGCTTCATAATCTCGAATGGAAGAAACCAGTTTCCACTTGTGTTCAAAAAGGTCTGTGGAGAAATCTTTATATTCCATAGTGTTTTCGGGAAGCATAGCCATAGCTCCCTGCTTGCGCTTGATTGTGCGGGTGAGATGTTCAAGACCCAATTTCTTATTCCGCATTTCAAGAACCAGTTCATCTCTGCGAATTTCTTCGGGGGTTTTAACAACTTTCTTCATTGTTATTTCTCCTCTCTCTTGATTACATCTTTATTATACTGCCTTAAAACGGGTTTGTCAATACCCTTTTCAAAAAAAAATAAAAAAATGACCTCCCAAGGGACTGCCCTTGGGAGGAACCTTTTCAAGTTCATATAATTCACATCGCCACAGTTTCAAGCCAGTCTACTTGACTTATGGGATGGTATAGGCGTCTTTTGGGCGGGTCGCCGCACCCTGTATCTACTGCCAAGTCATATGATTACCTCCAACATCACACTAGATCGAAAATGCACCAATTATATTAAGCCATATTCAGTTTTAGTGCTAAGTCCAAGTCATAACCTTATGCCCTTTCTGTCAATTCACATTCTGCGCCATTGGGGGAGTGGGCGCTTCCCTTACTTTCTGAATTTATTATAACACAAGACTTTTGATTTGTCAAGTGTTATTTTTGAGAAAGGCGGGGCGGAGAGAGAAAAACATGAAAGGCTCTCCGCCCCAAGAAAGAAAAGAGGTGAGGTATTGTATCGCACATAATCCCCTATGACTTCAACCTCTGGGGCACTGGTTCACACTTATATACCGCAAATGCGAACACCTTGCGGTGTGGGTCATTGGGTCGAGGTCTTACTGGCTCTCGTGGGCACTTCCAAGTCGGATCGTAGCCAT
>JAZQKX010000011.1:0-134753 GCA_045542355.1 Acutalibacteraceae bacterium | reverse complement strand
GCATAAAAATAAACCCCTTGAGGGGTAGCCCGAAAAAGTAATGCAGTCGGCAAACCTTTCGGCGCCCCTTTAGGGGTTTCGTCTGTAAAATGCCCTTGAAGGGCTATTCAAGCCTCCGGCTTAGCCGGAGGTCCTGACTTTACTAATTAAATTATTTATTGGTTGGGGCAGTTTCGGTAACACTATAAACAATATTGTCGTTTATATATACCACATACTCGTCGCCAAGGTCGGTAACATATTCCTGAAAACGACTTGCCACCATACCATCACGGGAACGTAGCATCCATACAGGATCACCGATTTCTTCAATGTAAACCACGTGGTAGCCGTATGCATCGGTCTGCAACAGGGTTATGTCACCCTCTTTGCGTTCCCCATCGAATATCCATTTCTCCAGCTCCTTGGCATCCACAAGGTTTCCCTTTGAAAGATTTTCGTATAATCCGCCAGAAACTTTTGAAACGGTGTCTGAAGATTGCTCCTCTGCCAACTTTTTAAAATAGGCTTGGGAGTAGTCGTTTAGTTCGAGATTCAGTATGGCTTTCTGAGCGGTCTGCAATGCTTCTTCCTCGTTTGCGTAATCGTCTATAGCATAAACAATCTGACGAATACTCACGGAATTATATTCCTCGCGATAGGGTAGTGATGAGAGATGGTATATGAAGTAACCACCATTTTCACTGTCCTCAATGTAGGTGCCGTCGCCAATATCTCTTTCCTCACTGAAAGCCCAACGACTGGCGGCAGAGCTTGAATCGTACCCCGCACCTGTCACAACGCAGCTTTCCTGAGTTTCCTTTACCTTTTGACTGATTTCTTTTTTCGAGAGCTCAACTCCGTAGTAATCGGTGTAATAGTCGGTTACGTAATCTCCCACAAGCTCCAAAAATTCTTCCGAATTCTCTGCTTCACTAAGTGTCATGGCTGTTCTGCGCGCGGCCGTGCTTTCCTGCATGGAATCACCAAGGGGTGAAACATAAAAACTCAGATAGTCCACTGTGGAATAAAGCCTTTTATGACCCTCGAAGTATTTCTCCAAAGCTTCAGAGCTTGTGTCCTGATCTTTTTCGTATGCTTCGTAGTATTTGCTTACAAGACGTTCCATTTCTATAACGGAGCGAACATCAGCCTCTGTGACACCGTCGCCAAAGGTATCCTCTAAATAGTCATCAATATTCTGCTTGTTCTCTTTAGCCAAATTTTTAAAGACCAGCATCTCATTCGTGACCTTTTTCTGGTCGCTTTTGGAGAGGGCTTTGTCTTCCAAAAGCGCCTTTTCCGAGATTATAAGGCATTGCTCCAGACGGCTTTTGGCAATATCCATAAAATAGTCGTACCAGTTAGCCCCGTTGAGAGAGCACTCCTGTTTTGCCAGAGCCTCCGTGGTATCCAGACCGTAGTCCTCTAAATACTGCTCATTTGCCGCCACAAAGGAAAGGTATTGAGCATTGAAGCAGTAGGTAAGCATTGGCTTTGTGATAGAAAAATTCTCGGTATACATTGCCAATTTTTCGGTTGAGCGTTCCTTTTCGACACAGCCACTACAGCTTAGCAGAGCCACAATAACCGCAAGTGTGGCAGAAATAATTTTTTTCATAATAATCCGTATCCTCTTTCAGATTAAAATTCAATCAATTATGATGTAGTTTCGGAAGCGCTGTCCTCCACTGCTCTTACCTGAATAATCTTTTCAAAACTCTTGTCGTTGGTTTTGGGGGAGATTTTTTCTTTTAGCTTTTCTAATTTTTCAGAATAGTCGTCGGTTTTCATAGAAGAAACAACTTCTGATTGCCATACCTTATAGCCGTCACCGACAAAATACATAACATGGAAACCATAGTCAGTTTCAATAACATCCACGTCGCCCACCTTTCTGGAGGCGGCAAATATCCAGTCGTTAAAGGCATCGACCATGGTGCCTTCGGTAACATTTTCGTAAAGCCCGCCCACCTGTGAAGAGCCTGGGTCGTCGGAATATTCCTTAGCCATAGCCGCGAAGCTTTCTTCGGTCTTTTCTCCGTTGCGCCATTCTTTGAGCAGACGGTTGGCTTCGCTTTTACATTCTGAGGAATCCTCGTAGTTGTCGGTGGAAAGAAGTATGTGTCGTACATTTTTGGTTTCGGAGGTATCCTTTTTGGCGGGAGTCATCATGCAGTATGCAGTGTAGCTTCCGTCCTCCTCAGCTACAACTGTGGTATCACCGGTCTTTCTCTTGTCGGAGAAAAGCCATTCTCCCGCATCGGTGGAGACGTCGTAACCTTCGTCTGTGACGGTAGCGTTTGAGATGAGAGACTCAACATTGCTCTTAAGCTCATCCTCGCTGATTGAGGAATCGGCGGCCTTGAGTTCCTTTTCAAAATATGTTTCAAGGTTATCCTGGAACTGGGTGTAGCTGTCTGCATCAGCCAACTTTTCAGCCTGTTTCTTAGCATCCTTTTTCAGCAATTCGAGTTCTGATTCACTTTCTTCCCCTGTTGCGGCAGGGCTAACGGTAAAACTCATGTAGTCGCAGGTTAGAAAACTTCCCTTATTCTCGGTCCAGTAGCTTTCAATTTCCGAGTCGGTGTATTTCAGAGACTCATCGTATTTGGTTTTATAGTTTGAAGCGAGCTGGGTTATTTCAATACACTCGCGAATATCTTCGAGACTTACCTGAGTTCCGTAGTTCTGGTCTAAATATTCCCTTGTGGTGAGGTTTTCCTCCTCAGCCAAAGAATCAAACATTGCCATGGATTCATCAATATAATCCTTGTCGGTTTCCTGTAGCTCCATTCCGTCGTTTTTAGCGGCTTGTGCCATTGTCACAATTTCCTCTAATTGGGTTTTGGTGCTGTTGAGGAAGTAGTCGTGCCATGAAATCTCCTCGTCATAAGCGCAGGTTTGTTTGCTTAAATCATCAGTGGTATCAAGACCAAGCTGTGATAAATAAGAAGCGTTGCTTTCTGCAAAGTTTTTTACAGTTGCGTTGTAGAGATACTGCGCCATACAAGCGTTCGCCTCAAAATCCTTTGTGGAGACCGCGGTCTTACCCCTCAGGAAGTATCCGTTTTTGGTTAAACTGTTGTAGCCTATGGAACCGAATACAGAGCCGAGACCAATCGCCACGATTCCTAATACAACAGCGGCTGTTATAAGTCTGCTCTTACGTTTCTCCTGCTTTAATTGAGCCTGTCTTTCGGCTTGAAGCTGTCTTTCTTTTTCTGCGTCAATACGGGTGCGTTTTCCCTTTCCCATAAGGTTCACCAATACCTTTCGATTAATTGTACGTTAAGCATTGTACCACAAAAAAAGGATTAACACAATATGATAAATTGCAATTAACAAATATTTAAAATTTTCTCCAAAATTCCCTCACGTTTATTGACAAATACATAAGAAAGTATTAATCTATACTTATAGAAAGGCGGTATTTATATGTTCAATGTTCTCGAATACCACAGAATCAATAAGTCCTATGGTCGCGCCAATGTTCTTTGGGATTTTTCTATGGCGCTTCCTGAGGGTAAAATAATCGGACTTCTGGGACCGAACGGTAGTGGCAAAACCACCCTTATCAAACTTGCCGCAGGCCTTCTCACACCCGATAGTGGCGCTGTTACTGTGGCAGGATATGAGGTTGGAGAGTATACCAAGTCCTTGGTTTCATATCTTCCCGAGCGCCCCTATTTCAGCTCTTGGATGACCACCAACGATTTGTTGGATTATTTCTGCGATTTTTACGCCGATTTCGACCGAGCAAGAGCCGATGAAATGCTTATGAAATTGCACATTGACCCCGCTCAGCCCATGAAGAATTTATCCAAGGGCACTAAGGAAAAGGTGCAGTTGATACTTGTTATGTCAAGACGGGCAAAACTCTATCTTTTAGATGAGCCTATCGCAGGTGTTGACCCCGCCGCAAGAGATTACATACTGGAAACCGTTATTAAAAATTACCAGCCCGATTCCACCGTGTTGATTTCTACCCATCTCATTTATGATATCGAAAATGTGCTTGACGATTTTGTGTTCTTAGGTGGCGGTAGAATCATCATGCAGGGAAGCGCCGCTGCTGCCCGCGAGGAAACGGGCAAAACCTTAGACGGACTTTTCAGGGAGGTGTTCAGATGTTAGGAAGATTGATAAAATATGATATGAAGTCGATTTCCCGACTGGCTCTGCCTCTAACCGCGATTATATTCGTCACCGCCGTTTTGGGTGCCGTGGCATTAAAGGTGACGGTAATAGCCCCTGACAATGCCTCGGGATTTCCTATAGCAATCTGCATCACCTGTGTTGTCGCCGCCTTTATTGCGATTTTCGCATACATGGTTGTTGTGTGGATTCTGCTTTTGCATAGGTTTTACACAAACCTCTTTACCGACGAAGGCTACCTTACCTTCACATTGCCTGTAAAACCCAGCACACTGATAACTTCAAAACTGATAACTGCCACTGTATGGACGGTGATTTCAGTGATGAGCGCTGCGCTGTGCGCAGGGATAATCCTCTTTTTCGGAAGTGGCAAGGAAATTATAAACTCCGAATGGTTAAGTTATATTAGTGAATTCATTGGATATTTAGGTGCGAATATCACCGCTGTTCATGTGATTGTCGCTGTAATTAATGGGCTGGTTTCGACTATATTCTCATTCTTGCTTATCTATCTTTCCATAACTCTTGCCGCCGTGCTGACCCGTAAAAACAAGATATTGGTTGCAATAGGCGTTTATTATGGGATTAATATGATAGTTTCAATTTTCAGCACACTTGCTGAATTGATACCCACCACCTTGCTCATGCAGGGAAGTGACACAGCCGAGTACATGCTTACAAGCAATATTCTCACCATTATAATTTACTCGATTTTTTCAGTTGGTGCTTTTATTCTTTGCAATCAGTTGATGAAAAGAAAACTGAATCTCGATTAAAAACTGCACGAATAAAATTAAAAGGAGAGTTAGCATGAAAAGATTGTTTTCCTTGGTTTTGACATTGACCATGCTCTTCTCTATTGTGTCTGTACCGCAGGTTTCGGCTGCCAAAGCCGACTATATGGAAATCTACGGACTTAATCTGAGTGTAGCCGGTGACAGCACCCTGCTCAAACTTTCGGGCAACTGGTTGCTTATAGACACAGGCGATAAAGACTCCTCCACTGAATTGATTACACATCTCAAAAATTACGGTGTAAAAAAACTGGATATATATATCAGTCACCTGCATCCCGACCACTATGGCGGAGTTGCCGAAATCGGTGATTGCACCAATATTTCGGTTGGTACAATATATCTTCCTCATTCATCTATAGGAAGTGAGTATGAGCATCAGGAGTATTTCCTCGAAAAGCTTTATGAGGATTCGGGAGCTTCGAATGTGGCTTTCCTCAAAAAGGGAAGCAAGTTCAGCTATCACGGTTGTACTGCCGAGGTTCTCGGACCTGTAGGAAACTACACTGTTTCTCAGTTTGAAAGTAGTGATGCTTCGGACGATGCGGAAATTCTTCGTTCGTATCTCAACAATTACTCTCTCACAACCAAATTCACCTGCGGAGATATTGATTTCCTCACAACAGGAGATATAGAGGCAGTAGAGGAAAATAATCTTGTAAAATATTACAAGAAAGGTGAACTCAATTCAGAAGTTCTTAAGTTGGCGCATCACGGCGTAACAACTTCCTCCACAAAGGGATTTCTTGATGCTGTGTCACCTGATTATAGTTATGCACCCAGCCGAGGCTATCAAATTTACTCTACCAGAAAAAACGCGTCGGAATACGGAATCGTCTATATGGTGGGGGACGAAAAAGCAACCTTCGGATTCAAAACAGACGGAAGTTACATGAAATCCTATAAGGGTAATACAGAGCTCACAGGTTGGGTTTCCTTGGCGGGAGGCTTTGGTAACGACGGAAAGTACAATAAGTTCTATGTTAAAGATGGAAAAACCCTAAAGGGTATCCAGACTGTTAACGGCAAAAAATACCATTTTGGCAATGGCGGATGTATGATAATCGGTGACTACGAAGATGGTGTTTATAAGCCGTGGCGCAGGATGGACGGCGGTATGAGAGCCTTTGAGGAAAGCGGAGAAATGTATGTTGGTTTCAGAGAAATAAACGGTAACACCTTTTATTTCGACGCATCATCTGGGCTCAGGTTACTGGGCGACGAGGCATGGAAACTAACTGAAATCGGAGGTAAGTATTATGCGCTCAATGAAAACGGCGCTGTCAGGAGAGGCGGTTGGCTTAGTTATACCAATAAAGGTGTGAAAGAATACCGCTATTTCGGTGCCGATGGTGCGATGAAAACAGGCTGGTTTAAACTGGGAGACAAGAAATATTATTTTAACCCCAAAACCGGATACCGCGAGGTAGGGCTTAAAAAAATAGGAAAGAAGACCTACTACTTTATTGAAAAGAAAAGAGCCGCATATATGTACACCTCGGGCTGGAAAAAATTTGGTAAGAAATACCGTTATTTTGGCTCGGACGGAGTGATGTATACAGGATGGAAAAAGATTAAGGGCAAGTATTACTACTTTAGTAAGTCCACAGGCTATTCCTACACCAAAACAGGGCTTAAAACCATCGGCGGTAAAAAGTATTATATGGTTAAGAGTGGTAAGGGCTCCTATCGTTATAATACAAAGGGCTGGAAAAAGTTCGGCAAAAAATACCGCTATTTTCAAAAGAATGGAGTTGTAACCACGGGCTGGAAGAAGATAGGTAAAGCTAAATACTATTTTGATAAAAACGGTTATAGAGTCACAGGCACCAAGAAAATCAAAGGTAAAACATACAAGTTTGCTAAAAATGGAAAGCTAAAGAAATAACAAATAGAGGACATCTTTATATATTTCAAGGTGTCCTCTATGCATAGATGTGATATTATTTGATTTTTGGTTTAGAAACGAGAGCTGCGATGAAGCCAAATAAAACGGCAGCAGTGATCCCTGCAGCAGCTCCGGTCATACCACCTGTCAGAGCTCCTAAAAGTCCCAATTCCTCCACGGCTTCCTTAACACCTTTTGCAAGTGTAAATCCAAAGCCTGTAAGTGGGACTGTGGCTCCGCAACCGAAAATCTCCACCAGAGGTTTATATATTCCAAGCGCTCCTAAAATAACACCTGCAGTCACATAGCAAACCAGAATTCTGGCAGGGGTCAGCTTTGTAAGGTCAATAAAAACCTGACCTATAACGCATAAAACTCCACCAAACAAAAACGCCAATCCGCAGTCCTTTAGCAGTTCCATTTTCTTGCACCCCTTTCAATTCAATTATGTCACTAAGATTTAAATTTTATACATTTCTGTTAGAACGCTCTACATTTATGAAAGTTCACCAAAAATCGACATTAAAATTTGGTAGAAATAATTTAATTATAACAAAAAACACTCTTGAAATAGTTTAATAAATTTGTTAGAATAGTACTGTAAGGGGTAACGTGACAGACTGCTTCATAAAAATCAGGCCTGTCTCATATGTTTAAAAGATATAATTTTCTGAAGATGGAGTGATAAATTTTGAAAAAAACAGAATGCGTAGCAATGCTGTTGGCAGGTGGACAGGGTAGCCGCTTGGGAGTTTTAACTCAAAATATTGCCAAGCCTGCCGTTCCCTATGGCGGAAAATACCGTATAATAGACTTCCCCCTATCAAACTGCATTAACTCAGGCATCACAACGGTGGGTGTGCTTACCCAGTATCAGCCCTTGGAGCTTAACGATTACATAGGCTCTGGAAAACCTTGGGATTTGGACCGTTCCGACGGAGGTGTGCATGTTTTGCCTCCTTATCAGCAGTCCAAAAGCGCAGATTGGTATAAGGGTACTGCAAATGCAATCTATCAGAACATAAGATTTATCGACAGATACGACCCAGAATATGTGCTGGTGCTTTCGGGTGACCATATTTATAAAATGGACTATGCCGATATGCTCAAGCACCATAAAGAGAATAATGCCGCTTGTACCATCGCGGTTTTGGAGGTGCCTACAGAGGAGGCTTCCCGTTTTGGTATTATGAATGCCAACCCAGACGGAACAATTTATGAATTCGAGGAGAAGCCTAAGAATCCTAAGAGTAATCTTGCATCTATGGGTATCTATATTTTTGATTGGAAGAAGATGAGATATTACTTAGAGACCGATGAGCAAAATCCTGATTCTTCCAACGACTTTGGTAAGGATATAATTCCTCTGATGTTGGGCAACGACGAGAAGATGATTGTATATAGATATAACGACTATTGGAAAGACGTTGGAACGATTGACTCTCTTTGGGAGGCCAATCTCGACCTGCTGAGTCCAAAGGTAAAAATAGACCTTTCCGATAAAAAGTGGCGCATTTATTCCCGCACATCTCCCACACCGCCACAGTATATTTCGTCTTCTGCAGAAGTTCAGAATTCTTTGATTACCGACGGCTGCGAGGTAGAGGGTAATGTGGAGTTCTCCATCCTTTTTGAAAACTGTATCGTTGAGGAGGGAGCGGAAATTCTCGACTCTCTCATTATGCCCGGTGCGGTTATTAAAAAGGGCGCTAAGGTTAAATATGCCATTGTAGGCGAAAAGGCCGTTGTTGGCGAGGGCGCGCAGGTTGGCGAAAGCCCCGAGGAATACAGCGGAGAATGGGGCGTTGCGGTGGTAGGTCCCGAAGCTGTAATAGACGATGGCGGTAAGGTAGCGCCCTGCGAAATGATAGGCGCAGAAAGTTGAGGAGGGCACAGTAATGAGAGCAAACAACGCATTAGCATTAGTATTTAGCAATTCCAACGACGAAGCATTGCCTGAGCTTACCGAATACCGTTCTATGGGCTCGGTACCCTTTGGTGGCAGATATCGTATAATAGATTTCCATCTTTCCAATCTGGTCAACGCAGGTGTAGGCAAGGTGGGTGTCATACCCCGTTCCAACTACCGTTCTCTTATGGATCATATCGGCTCGGGTAAACCCTGGGATTTAGACCGTAAACAGGGTGGACTTTCTTTTCTGCCTCCTTTTATCGCAGGTGGCGGCGGAGCATATAAGGGCCATATCGAGGCTGTGCTCAATGTTAGTGATTATCTTAAGAAAAGCCGTGAGGAATATGTAATTCTTTGCGATGCAGACGTAATTTGCAATATCGACATTGCAGATATGTTTGAGCGTCATATAAAGGAGGAGGCGGATGTCACCGTTGCATATAAGCACGGCGCTCTGCCCAAATATCATAAACCCCACACCGTTTTAGAACTTGATACCAACGGAACGGCAAAGGAAATATTGGTTTCGGTGGATACAGGTGCCGAGTGTGACTATGGTATCGGACTCATGATTTTCCGCCGTGACCAGCTTATCGAACTCAGCGTAAAGGCTATGGAGCGTGGTTACACCAGCATCGGCAGAGGTGTTCTTCAAGCCAACAGCGACACCTTGAAGATTATGGGCTACAAGGTTGAAGGCTTCGCCCAGACTATTGACGGTATAAAGGCATATGCAGATGCCAACATGGCAGTGCTTACTGCAGAGGTGCGGCGTGATTTGTTCAACCCCAAGCGTCCTATCTACACCAAAACCCGCGACGATATGCCCGCTAAATACGGACTTGATAGTTCGGTTAAAAATTCTCTCATAGGTGACGGCTGTGTTATTGAGGGAAGTGTTGAGAATTGCATACTCTTCCGCGGCGTTAAGGTTGGAAAGAATACCAATCTTCGCGACTGTATTGTTATGCAGTCCTGCGTAATCGGTGAGGATTGTGATATTCAATATGTAACCGCCGATAAGGATGTTTCTGTGTCCGACGGAACTCAGCTTCGCGGAGCCGAAGGTTGCCACTATATAATTAAAAAAGGCACAAGTATTTAATAGCTGTTGAGTTAATTTCAAGTTAGGAGTAAAAATAATGAGAGTTTTATTTGCCTCGGCTGAGGCCTACCCCTTTGCCATGACGGGTGGACTGGCTGATGTAGCCGGTGCACTGCCTAAGGCACTTCGCAATCGCCGTGTGGGTTGCAGGGTGATAATGCCCCTCTACGGGAGCATTACCAAAGAGCAAAGGGCTGAAATGCGCTTTTTAAAGAATATCACGGTCCCTGTGGCATGGCGCAATCAGTATTGCGGAATTTTTGAAGCCAAGGTAGGCAGAGTCACATATTATCTTATAGATAACGAATACTATTTCAAGCGTCCGTCCCTGTATGGCTATTTAGACGATGCCGAGAGATATACATTTTTCTCCCGCGCTGTTCTGGAGATTTTGAAGCACATTGATTTTAAACCCGACATCATCCACTGCAATGATTGGCAGACCGCAATGATTCCCGTCTTTAAGACCTTGAATTACGGCGCCGACCCCTTTTATTGCAACATGAAGACCCTATTTACAATACATAATATTCAGTATCAGGGTCAATATGGAAAGGATGTTATCGGTGATGTTTTAGGTCTCCCTGAGGGCACGGAGCACTATGTGGAATACGGTGGCTGTGTTAATCTTATGAAGGGGGCCATTGAATGTGCCGACTATGTCAGCACAGTAAGCCCCACATATTCAAGAGAGATTTTAACCGAGGAATATTCCCACGGTCTTCACGGAATTCTCAGAGAGAGGGAGTGGAAGCTGGGCGGTATTATAAACGGAATTGACACCGATGTTTATAACCCCGAAACCGACCCCATGATTTATAAAAGCTTTTCTGCCTCCGATTTTAGCGGTAAGGCTGTGAACAAAGCCAAACTTCAGGATGAGTTGGGACTACCCAAAAGAGACGATGTTCCTCTCTTCGGCATCGTTACCCGCCTTGTTTCTCACAAAGGCGTTGACCTTATAAAATGCGTTATGGAGGATATGTTGGCAGGGGATATCCAATTCGTGATTTTAGGCTCTGGTGAAAAGGAGTTTGAGGATTTCTTCCATTATGTTGCCGAAAAATATCCCGATAAGGTTTCTCTTACAACAGGCTTCATTCCCGCGTTGGCTCATAAAATCTATGCAGGTGCTGATGTATTCCTCATGCCCTCAAAGTCAGAGCCTTGCGGACTTGCTCAGATGGTGGCATTGCGCTATGGAACAATTCCTATCGTCCGTGAAACAGGCGGCCTTAAAGACACAATAACTGACTCAGGTCTTGGCGAGGGCAACGGATTTACTTTCAGCATATATAATGCCCACGAAATGGCACATTGCGTATGGCGTGCCGCCGAGGGCTATCGTGATCGCGAGGGTTGGAATATTCTTGTGAAACGCGCAATGGAGTGCGATAATAGCTGGGGCAATTCCGCCACCGAATATATAGGACTCTATAAGAGAATGTTAGAAACCTAAATAAATAAAAACCGCCGCGAAGCATTTGACTTCACGGCGGTTTTTTATACAATGTTTATTTTATTCAGCCTTGGGAACAACAGGGGAAGCCTGCTGCTTTAAAGCAGCGCGGGTTCTGCGAACCTCGGTGAGGGTTGCGGTAAGGCTTTCGTCGGATTTGCGCATGATGTCGTCAACAAAATCCTGAGCAGCCTTGCGCATTTCCTTGCTTCTTGACTGAGCGGCAGCAATGATTTCACTTGCCTTCTGCTGAGCCATGCGGGTAATCTCCTCCTGAGCGCAGAGAGACTGAGCGCGGGTTTCCGCATTGTGGATGATGGTATCGGCTTCGCGCTTGGCATCGTTTATGATCTGCGCTCTGTCGGCTACAATGCCTCTTGCCTGTTTGATTTCGGTGGGCATGTTGAGGCGGATGTCGTCAACAATCGCGCGGATTGATTCAACATCAATAACCGATTTCTTGCCGGGGATTTTGATACCCTTATCCAGCATTTCGTCTAATTGGTCCAGTAATTCTTCCATGTTCATAGTTTATTCGTCCTTTCCGAGTAGTCGGTTTTTAATTTTATCATGAATCTCAACGGGCACGAAATCCGTTATATCTCCGCCCATCGCGCCAATCTGCTTTACCATGCTTGAACTGAGATACATATTTTCAGCGCTGGTGGTGAGGAAAACGGTCTCAATGTTGGGATTCAATTTTTTATTGGTCAGCGCCATCTGGAATTCGTACTCGAAGTCCGACATAGCGCGTAAGCCCTTGATTATTGCACCTGCATTTTTTGACTGACAGTAATCTGCCAACAGTCCTGAGGAGGCATCCACCTCTACGTTATCCAAATCTTTGGTGGCGGTGCGTATCATCTCCATTCGTTCTTCCATAGAAAAACAGGGGTTTTTGGAAACGTTGGTCATAACCACCACTATAACCTTGGAAAACATACCTGCGGCGCGCCTTATAATATCTAAATGTCCCACGGTTATAGGGTCGAAACTGCCGGGGCAAACCGCCGTGATATTATTCAATTTATATTACCTCTTTTCTGAAAACGGTAACAATGATTTTGCCGTATTTATAGTCCTTTGCCTTAAATCCCGAAAGGGTAGGTAGTTTAATTTCTATGGGATGCTCACAGGTGATGATGCCGCGGTCTGTCATCTTCTTTGCAACTTGGGGTATAACCCTGTCGTATAACCCCAGATGATATGGCGGGTCAACAAAGGCAATATCAAAAAACTCGGTTGTTTCGCTTAAATATGCGAAGCAATCGGAACGGTGGATTTTAGCATATTCCAACAGTCCGCAGGTAATAAGATTGCTCTTTGTAAGCTCACAGGAGATACGGTCGGCATCAACAAAGGTGGCAAACCCTGCGCCTCGGCTTATAGCTTCAATACCCAACTGACCCGAGCCCGAAAACAAATCCAGCACTCGTGCTGAGGGCAGGTCAAAATTCAAAATACTGAAAAGAGCTTCTTTAACTCTGTCTGTGGTGGGGCGTACCGTATCGTCGCCCTTGGGGGCTTCGAGACGTCTGCCTCCAGCAACACCTGAAATAACCCGCATTTTCTTATCCTTTCCCTGTGTCATATTCCATACACAGTATATAATAACATAAAACTCTCGAAATTTCTACTATTATTTTATTTTTTTACTTTTTCGTGTGGTAATAGGCCGAGCACCCGCAGGAATATTATATAGAAACTAAGAAATAAAGGGGATAATATTAATGTTTCTAAATTTGCTTTTCACAGCGCTTTCAGGGATAGCCTATCTAATTTTGCATGTGAATTCCTCGGGGCAGTTTCCTCCGCCCTTGAATCCTAAGAAAGAAGAGGAATACATTAAGCTGACGGCGGAGGGAGATAAGGAAGCCCGTCGGTTGCTTATAGAACACAACCTGCGACTGGTGGCGCATATCGTAAAGAAATACGCTTCCTCAGGTGTGGAACAGGAGGACCTCATTTCCATAGGCACAATAGGGCTCATAAAGGCGGTTTCAACCTATAAGGAGGGCAAGGGCATCCGCCTTGCTACATATGCTTCAAGGTGTATCGAAAACGAAATACTTATGTGCTTCAGAGGTTTAAAGAAAACTTCACAGGATGTGTTTATCAGTGAGCCTATAGATACCGATGCCGAGGGCAACAACCTCACCTTTGGGGATATAATATCCGATGGTAGCGACGTGGTGGAGGATATTGATTTAAAGTGGAAATTAGAGAAGTTGAAAACCTATCTCAAAACCGAGCTCACACCAAGAGAACAAAAAATAATATCCATGCGTTATGGTCTTTGGGGCGGCAGTGAGCTTCCTCAAAGAGAGGTTGCCGCAAGACTTCATATCTCCCGCTCCTATGTATCAAGAATAGAAAAGAAGGCTTTACAAAAGCTGAAAGCCCGATTCGGAGAATAGGCAATTATTGAAAAATCTTCCGCTGTGATGTATAATTAATGTAAATATAGTTGCATCGGGTGATTTGATGAAAAGAATAATAAGCGTTGTATTGCTTCTGAGCATATTGCTTTGCGGTTGCGAAAAAGCCCAATGCGGAGAAACTGTGACCTATCCTATAGACGAAAAGTATTTCAGCATGTCGGAGAAGCTGTATGACTTCACAGCGGCTCTCAATGGCACAGTTCTGCAATTCCCAATGAAATATTCCGAGCTTAACAAAATCGGGTGGGAGCTGAAATCCAATGATAAGAATGTAACGCTGGAATCAGGGCAATACAGCATTTATGACATAACTCGAGGCAATTATGAAACCGAGGCATATTTCGCGAATCTGGGAGATAAGGCAGTTAAACTGTCCGACTGTTTGGTTTGCGGTGTGTCGGTGGCTGTTCCCGATGGGGTTTACCTGACGCTTCCTGAAAACATCACCCTGGAAAAATCCACCGAGGATGATATAATCTCTGCCTATGGCGACCCCACCGAGAAAAAAGGTGACACACTTATTTACGAAATGACTCCAGAGCAGGGCGCAAAATTTATCCTTGAAGAGGGAACTTTGTATGAAGTGTATCTTTATAATGTGTTGAATGATGAGGAGAGTCTGTTTTCCGAAAAACCACCTAAGGCAGTAAAAGAATATAAGGACCCAGAGAGCCTGTCCGTTGATTTAAAGGACTTCTCCTTCTATCTCTATGGCACCACCTATACAATGCCTCTGCCCTTATCCCGACTTATAAAGGGTGGCTGGATGTTGGCTGGTAAATCAGTGGAGCAGATAGAGGCGGGAGAAACTGTGGAGAAGGCTGTTAAAATCACCCGCTCTAACCGTACGCTGACCCTGACTCTCAAAAATGTGGCGGATTATGCCACAATGCCCGAAAACTGCTTTGTTACTTCTATTGAAAGCACCAGTGACGTAAAGCTGGATATGACTCTGGCAAACGGGTGCCGTGTGGGTACAACCAAATCTAATTTAGAGGCGACCTTTGGTAAGGATAATTTCACAAGCGTTGAAACTGACGGAAAATTCAGTCGGTATATCTATGCAGATTCCTCCCACGGTAAACTCACCGTTACCACCAACGACGAAACAGGATACATCACATCTATAAAGGTGGAAATGAATTAAATAAAATCCCCCCAAGAAGCATAGAATTCAATAGTATGCCGAGGGGGGATTTTTATGTTTCAGGTTTTTTTAACGACTGCAAACGATGTTCTGTGGGGTGGAATACTGATTATACTTATCCCTTTGGTGGGAATATATCTAAGCTTTAAGTTAGGCTTTATTCAGATAAAGTATTTGAAAACTGCTCTGAGATTTGCTTTTAAGGGAGACAACGAGGGGGAGGGAGAGATTTCTTCCTTTTCTTCTCTTTGCACAATGCTGGGCGCTACAATAGGCACAGGTAATATTGTAGGTGTTGCGGCGGCGGTTTGCACGGGGGGTGTGGGTGCGCTTTTCTGGATGGAGATTTCGGCGCTTCTCGGCATGGCAACGAAATATGCTGAGGGTGTATTGGCTGTAAAATACCGCGAAAAGATAAAAGGTGAATATGTTGGCGGACCTTTTTACTATATAGAAAAGGGCCTTGGCGGTGGGTGGAAATGGCTGGCGTACCTGTTTTCGGTGTTTGCTATTCTGGCGGGAGTTTTTGGCATCGGCACCCTTACCCAGATAAACAGCATAACCGAGGCTCTGCAAAGCTTTTTCGATCCCCATCGGCAGGATATTATGTTTCATATAGGCGAAAATGGTTATACATATTCGGCGGTGATAGGCGGCGGTGTAGTAACATTACTCACGGCTTTGCTTATTGTAGGGGGTATCAAGCGTATCGCAAGGTTTTCGGAGCGGGTGGTACCTCTTATGTCGGTGATTTACATTGTTCTTACATTGATAATAATTCTGAGCAATCTGTCTTCTGTGCCGAAAGCCCTGCTCATGGTGGTTAAGTCGGCGTTTTCTGTCTCCTCTGTAGGAGGGGCGGCGGTGGGAATATCTGTTAAATCGACTTTAACAGTTGGATTTTCAAAGGGTATCTTTTCCAACGAGGCGGGGCTTGGCTCGTCGGCTATCGGCGCGGCGGCAACCAAAACCCGTGAGCCTGTGTTAGGAGGGTTGGTTACCATGGTGAGCGCCTTTATTGACACCACGGTTTTGTGCACCCTTTCTGGACTGGCGGTTGTGCTAACAAACTCCGCCACATACGGGGGGAACGGAGTAACAGTAACTACCGAGGCTTTCGGCCGTGGATTGCCGTTTGGTGACACAGTATCATCCTTTTTTCTCAACTTCAGCCTTGTGCTCTTTGCTTTTGCCACCATCCCAGGCTGGAGTTACTATTGCGAAAGCTGTCTTAATTACCTAACTCAAGGCAACAAAATGGCAATTAAGATATTCCGTGGAATTTATATCTTTGTTGTGGCGCTCGGTCCTTACATATCCTTTAACACAGTCTGGCTGATTGCGGATTTTCTCAACGGATTAATGGCATTACCCAATCTTATCTCACTCGTTTTGTTAGGTGGTTTGGTAAGTCGCGAAACAGCAAGATATTTTTCAAGAAATGAAAAAACATAAAAAGCTTAGATTATTATAAATAAGTTGTGGAAAGTATAAAATCATGATATTATAATGTTACAATACATTTTAGGATGTGATGCGAATGTTCAAAAAGGCGGTCCCCATCTGGGTAAAAGCAAAGGATTATTACGAAAAGCTTAACACTCATCTGATATTTAAAGCCGAGGCAGAAAGTCTCAAGGATACAGTTTTAAAACTGACGGCTTCGGATTTTTATAAGCTTTATGTAAACGGCAGGTTTGTGGGCTTCGGTCCTGCAAGAACTGCCAAAGGCTACGCCCGTGTGGACGAATACGATCTGTCGGAATATTCGGAAACCACCGGCAATGAAATCATTGTTATGGTGGCGGGTTATTACTGCCGTTCTCTTTCAACTGTGTGTCAGGAATCCTTTTTTGTGGCTGAACTGCTAAAACAAGACCAGCCAATACTCTACAGTGGTCGGGATTTCGGTTGCTATAATAACACCAAAAGGGTAAAAAAGGTAGAGCGTTATTCTGTACAGAGGCATTTCGGTGAAATTTATAATGAAGACGGTGCCGATATTTTCAGTCAATCACCCCTCAACACAGTTGCCGTTAACCCTGTACCCAATTTTATAGAAAGGCAAGTGCCTTATGCCGATTTCAGTGAAAAGAGTTTGGATAGTTATGTATCTCGCGGAGAGTTTACAGAAAACGGTAAAAAAGGCAGAATCAATGCCTACTCATTCGACCCTTACGATGAAACAAAACAGCCGATGTACGGTGTTTTCAAAAGAGAAGAAATAGAGTTCACCCCCTTTAGATATTCGGAAACTCTGGCACAAAAGAAAACCGCCGACGGTGGAAAGTTCCCCGCAGCACTTGACTGTGGCCAATGGATGATGTTCGATTTCAATACAGTAGAGGTTGGATTTATACAGCTTTCGGTGGAAGCTTTAGAAGACACCCAACTTATTTTAGCTTTCTGTGAGCTTTGTTCTCACGACGAATTCGTTGCAGGAAAGATTAACGCGCAGAATGTGGTGCAGTACAACATCAAAAAAGGCGTAAGCATTAATGCCGAAACCTTTGAGCCTTATGGCTTTAAAAATGTTGCATTATTTGTTAAAAAGGGTAATGTAACCGTAAAGGGATTAGGTTTGCGCTCCTACAAACGAGATATGTCGGGAATAATTAAAAGAGAATTTAAAGACCCCGAACTTCGCAAGATTTACGACTGCGCTGTAAGAACTTTTGCTCACAATGTTGTGGATATATATATGGATTGTCCCACCCGCGAACGCGCAGGATGGCTTTGTGACAGCTATTTTACAGGTCGTGCGGAGCATTTCTTCTTCGGCACCACCGACGTAGAGGATGCCTTTTTGGAAAACTACATTCTCTATCAGTCTGAGGGTGAATATCCAGAGGGACTTCTGCCCATGGTTTATCCTGCTGACCCTCATGATAACTGTAAGGTCATACCTCAGTGGAGCATGTGGTATGTGCTTGAGGTTTGCGAGTATCTTGATATCAGAAACCCAAAAGCGGATAAAGAACGCTTTCGTCCCTCTGTTATGGGAGTGCTGAGCTTCCTAGAGAAACATGAAAACGAGCTGGGACTTTTAGAACATCTTACGGGCTGGAACTTTATCGAGTGGTCTAAGGCGAACGGGTGGTGCTATGATGTGAGTTATCCAACCAATATGCTTTATTCCGCCCTGCTTTGCGCCGTGGAAGATACTTTCGGTGTTTCTGGATTAAAGGAAAAAGCCCGAAAACTCAGAGAGACTGTTATAGAAATGTCTTTCAACGGTGAGGTATTTATAGATAATGCCGTGCGAGACAGCGAGGGAGTGTTGAAAAACACCCACAATGTTTCCGAAGCATGTCAGTACTATGCTGTGCTGTTCGGCGACGTGGATTTGGAGAACAAGAAGTTCGCTGAGCTTTATAAAACCATTAAAAAGGGCTTTGGCGAGTTTGCCGAAAAGAATAGCGAAAAATACGACTTTTGTCCCATTAATGCTTTCATTGGAATGTATCTTAGGATGAATCTTCTCCATAATATTGGCGACCCCGCGCTTATGTCGGAGAATCTGAAAACATTCTTTGGCGGAATGTGCGACCTTACAGGCACTCTTTGGGAACTTAAAACCCCTGTTGGCAGCCTTGACCATGGCTTTGCCTCCTATGCCGCTTGTACAATTCCCTTAGCCGATTCAGAAAATTAATTCATAAAACGCAAAAAAACTGACTGTACTCTGCGTACAGTCAGTTTTTTATGTTAGTTACTTATAAAGCTTTAATGAAACTTTACCAAAACCAAATGGAACTGAGAAATAGTCGGGAGACCAACGGGTGTCGTCAATGTGACGACGGGCTACCCAATCGTGGTCGTAGGGATTTCCACCCCAAGGACCTGCAACATTATCGTAGATGTTGCCGTCAGTACTTCTGCCCCATACATGACCAACCTCACCCTCAACCCTGTGGTAGGGTCCTAAGAGATTTCTCAGGCAGTTGGCAATCCTAACAGTTATCTCATTTTCACCCACCTTGAGGGCGCTCTTTATATCGATTTCATAAGGTGCCCAATAGATGAAGCCTTGGGATTCACCGTTGACAATCACCTCGGCGGTACAGCCGTTGAATTCCTCGTAGGTGAACATGATTTTATCGTTTTTCAGTTCTTCTTCAGAAATGTTCAGAGTCTTTGTAAAGGACACGGCACCTACATAGAACGGGTAACCTATCTGGGTTATATCCTTTCCGGCGGTTGTTTTCTCGCTATCAAGGGTAAAGAAACGGCTGAAACGGTGGGTGCCGTTGTTTTGAGGTTCTTCTCTTGAGAACACGCCGAAATCACCGAGAATGTAGATTGCCTCTAAGTCTACGCGCTCCTGGTTGCTTTCGAGTCCTCCCATTTTGTTGGCTGTCTTGAAATCTTTTTTGATTATGATTTCATTTTCACCTGCCAGACAATTATTTGGCAGATCAATTATTTCAAATGCGCGGGATACGTAATAGCCTTGTGGGGTCAAATCGGTCTTAACTCCATTAAACCAAAGCTGACTGATGGCGGTGTCCTCGATGGCTAATTTTATCTTCATCTCCTTTGCTGAGCGGAAGGTGTAGCGCAGATATACATCTCCGCTGTATTCCTCCTCATTAAGGTGACCGCAAAGAATAACTGAGGGATAGGTGTTCTCCGAGAAATCATCTTGGGCACACTTTTTATATTGACATTCCTCAAGCACAAGCACATTGGGGTTGTGTCGGCGGATTTTCCAGCTGTCGGAAATCTTGCGTACATAATAACCCTCGTCATCGGTCACTGCCACAGCTTTTTCTGCATCCTCCAAAGTCAGCATAATACTTCCGCCTTCGGGGATGGTGATGTTAATTTCGGTGCTATCTCCGTCAAAGACTGTTGGAATAGCTTCTGTTTCGGCGGTAAGTGCATCCCAACGGGTTGCGGATTTCTTGCCCTGAACCCTTAGGGTGATTTCCTTATCGTCGGCGCATTGGTCGTTCATTATAAAGTAGTAGTCGCGATTTTCATCGGCACGGTGGTTAACGATAAGGGGTGTGATATCACTTGTACAGGAAAGCTTGTAGCTGGAATTCTGAGTTTCAAGGATGTCAAGTAAATCCTTTCTGTATTCAATGAATTCGCAACCCGCGTTCAAAAGTTCCTGACCCAATGTGTCGCAAAGCTCACCGTCAAGCCTCGTGGGCATTGTTCCTAAGATATAAACCTTGCCGCCTTTTTTGGCATGTTCGCAGATTAATTTGGCAGTTGACTTGCGAAGAACGTGGAGATAGGGGAGGACCACCGTCTTATATGTCATTGCGCCAATCTCGAAACCGCTGTCGGTAGTTTTACCCCAGTCACTGATTGTGGCTTCATCACCAAATTCAAACTGGCATTGCATACCGCAAAGACCACGAACTATTCCGTAGTAGAAACGCTCGTAATCGCGAAGCTCGGCATTCTCGTCGTATTCGGTGTCTATGCTCTGGTTATACATCATGTATGCGGTATCAAGGGGATGCACCAGCACAACGTCCTTAATGGGCTTGCCCTGACTTATAAACCAGCTTGTTCTGGAATAGTAGTTGAACATGTCTGAATATCTTTCCCAATAAGGCTGATAGTAGTTCACCTGATGGGGAAATGCGCGTTTTGCGTTTCCGTGGAGGTTATAGAAAAATGCATGGATACATTTATGGTTAACGCCCAGAGAGGCGAAGTGGTCGAACATGTGGCGCTGGTCGCGGAATGTGAAGTTATGAGTGGTAACTCCGAACATTTCGCAGAGCATGTACTCTTTACCCGCCTGATGTGCAGCCGATGTAAGCTGAATGGGTGTGGTGTATTGACCCATTGTTGCCATGGGTGCTGAATAACTGCCGTTGGGGGGAACTTCTGTGCCGTCTAATTCATTGTAGCCTATGTATTCTCTGGAATATGCGGGTTTGATAGCGCCGTATTTCCAGGGCATGTCGGCTTCAAGAGTGTCCATGCCCGGGATGTCCAGATATTTATAATATGGCATTGTGGCAACAGCACCGAAAATTTGGGTCGCCAGAGCGTCCTCGTTGAAAAGATGTCCGCTAAAGCAGATGTTATTTTTCTTACACCAATTGCTGAGGGTTTTGAAGTAGCCCTCCTCCATGAGCTTCTGGAGAAGAACGCGGTATTGGTAGCGCACCTTTTGGTAATCGCCAACGCGGAAGAACAGCTCCTCTAAATGGTCTTCAATTTTATATCCCCATTTATCGAAGAAAATTTTCTCAATTCCGTCGGGATAAGGAATTGAATGGTGGTTTACACAGGGTTCATCAACCCACATTGTATGTATAGTGTTGCCGAAATACTCGCGGAATTCTTCCCAATTTTCCTCATAGCAAAGCTTTACGTATTTCTCGCACATTTTGGGGCTGAACATATTAAGTGTTCCGCCTTTCCAGTCGCCGTTATCGTCGGGTTTTGCGGCAGATTTGTGCTTCAATATGTAGTGACCGTCAATCTCTTTGAGAATTTCGCTGAGATAGTCTTTTTGCGGATAGTCTTCGCTGTCGTAAAACTCTTTGGTCACACACTCAATAACATCCAGCACATCCTCAATGGGAGCTTCTTCGAAGCCTGCGGGCATACGCATTGCCTGAAGTGTTACGCGCATACCATATTTAGTGGCTTCCTCAAGCATTACTCTTGTCTGATGCTTCCATTTTGGACCTGGGTAGTCGGTACGCAGACCAACATAGGTACGGGCAATAAAGGCACCCATTCCTTTGTCGTGGAACTCGGCAATCTGACGGCGGATTTCGTCGTCGCGGAGCTCGTCGTTAAGCATCCAGAAGTCGGTTCCTTTGTATATCTGAGGCGGGTTTTTAAACAGTTCTTGCATTCGCAAACACTCTCCTTAATTCTGCTGATGTAATTTTAGCATACCAAAAAATAGTTTACAAGCAAAAACAAGAATATAATCGAAAAACATAAAGAAATTCCTTTTTTTAATTTTAGAAAAGGCAAATAATAAGGCCACTACTAAAAGTAGCGGCCTTCAAAGGCTATAAATACTTTTGTTATTCGTCAAGTTTAAGCACAGCCATAAATGCCTCCTGAGGCACCTCTACGCTACCCAACTGACGCATACGCTTTTTGCCCTCTTTCTGTTTTTCAAGCAGTTTTTTCTTACGGGTAATATCACCGCCGTAGCACTTGGCAAGAACATCCTTGCGCATAGCTTTTACGGTCTCTCTGGCAATGACCTTTCCGCCGATTGCCACCTGAATGGGAATTTCGAAAAGCTGACGGGGGATAAATTCCTTTAGCTTTTCTGCAATACGACGGGCGCGGGCATAGGCATTGTCGGCATGAACGATAAAGGAGAGCGCATCCACCACATCTCCCGCAAGGAGAACATCCAGCTTCACCAGTTTTGAATTCTGATATCCGCAGATTTCGTAGTCATAACTGGCATATCCGCGGGTGCGGGATTTCAGCGCATCAAAGAAGTCGTATACAATTTCGCCCACAGGTAGAAGATAATGTATATCAACGCGGTCTCCCATGTATTTCATATCCTTATAGTCACCGCGACGCTCCTCGCAAAGTTGCATAATAGCGCCCACATATTCTGAGGGGCTGTATATATGAACTTCTGCAATGGGCTCCTTTGCGGTAACTATCATTGCGGGGTCAGGGTAGTTTGTGGGGTTAGCAACATCAAGCTGTGTGCCGTCCTGCAGTTCGAATTTATACACAACGCTGGGAGCCGTGGTAACAAGGTCTAAATTATATTCACGCTCAAGTCTTTCTTCGATGATTTCCATGTGAAGAAGTCCTAAGAATCCGCAACGGAAACCAAATCCCAAAGCACCTGAGGTCTCTGCCTCGAACATCAGCGAAGCATCGTTGAGCTGAAGCTTATCAAGGGCATCGCGAAGGTCGGGATATTTCGCGCCGTCGGCGGGGTACACACCGCAGAAAACAACAGGGTTTACACTGCGATAACCAGCCAATGCTTTTTCTGTGGGGCGCTCTTTCAGGGTGATGGTATCGCCCACCTGAGCATCGCGGACGGATTTGATAGAGGCGGCAAGATAACCAACCTCTCCCGCTTCAAGAATGTCGCAGGGCTCCATAGAGATTGCACCTTTTCTGCCAAGCTCAACTATCTCAACCTCGGCGCCTGTTGCCATCATTTTAACTGTATCTCCAGCTCTCAGCTTTCCGTTCATAACCCTGAAGAAAACTATAACACCCTTGTAGGGGTCGTAGTAGGAGTCGAAAATCAGCGCCTCTAATGGAGCCTCACGGTCGCCTGTCGGGGCGGGAATATCGGTGATAATTCTCTCTAAAACTTCTTCAACATTAATTCCGTTTTTAGCCGAAATTTTAGGTGCGCCCTCAGCGGGAATACCTATAACATTCTCAATCTCGTTGATTATGCGGTCGGGGTCTGCCGCAGGAAGGTCGATTTTATTTACCACAGGAAGTATTTCAAGATTGTGGTCAACGGCTAAATAGGTGTTAGCAAGGGTCTGGGCTTCAATTCCTTGCGATGCATCTACCACAAGTATCGCGCCCTCACAAGCCGCAAGGGAGCGGGAAACCTCATAGTGAAAGTCAACATGCCCTGGGGTATCGATAAGATTGAATTCATATTCCTTGCCATCATTAGCCTTGTAATAAAGGGTAACGGCATGGGACTTAATGGTGATACCGCGCTCACGCTCTAAATCCATGCTATCTAGAATCTGAGACTCCATCTCTCTTTCGCTAACCGATTGGGTAAGTTCTAAGAGGCGGTCGGCAAGGGTGGATTTACCGTGGTCTATATGGGCAATAATGCAAAAGTTTCGTATTCTGTCTAATTCAAAAGCCAAGAGCAGATACCTCTTTCTCAAAAAAATCTATTCACATCTTATACAGTATATCAAAAAAGCGAAAATTAATCAATATAGATTTTTAAAATACCGTTATAAATCTATACAGTTTTACAATAGATGCGATACAATAATTAGAAAAAAGTCTTGCAGAAGAAAATAATTTCTTTGCAAGACTTTGTTTTGTTTTGTTTGATGTTTTTTGTAACCGGCACTTTTTATACCCTTAGGTCTCCTTATCCAGCTTGACTTCCAGACTTTTAAGAATAGCGCTTTTTGCCTCAGGGGAGAGGAGACGGTATTTTATAACAAGGCTTTTCTCGTCGTTTTTTAGTTCGTTAAAAATAAAGCTTTCAAAATTCAAAGAGGTGTCGGTTTCACGAAGAAAATCAATGGTAGAGGGTGGACTCAAAAGCTCGTCGATAGTTATGTTGAATACGCGGGCAAGTTTTCGCAGGTTGTCTGCGGTTGGGGTTGTTCCGCTTTCGTAGTGGGCATAGCGGGAACGTTCTATACCTAAAGCATCAGCAACTGTATGCTGTGTAAGCCCTGATTGCTTTCTGAGGCGCTTGAGATTATTCGCTAAGTGAATGTTTCCTGAATTCTTCATTGTAAGCTCTCCTTTCAGACTAAAATTCCCCTTGACTTAAAACTAAAGTGTTGATATAATAAATGTCGTTCAATATGCTGGAGTGGCTCAGTTGGTAGAGCAGCTGATTCGTAATCAGCAGGTCGTGGGTTCAAGTCCCATCTTCAGCTCCAAACTTTTAAAGTGGTGTTCTGGTTTTTGGAATGCCACTTTTTTCTTTCTCAAAAGTAATGAAACAAGCTGAACATCTACTATTATATATTAAAACTTTGGAAAATTCAACTGCAAAAAAAGAGATAACACATAGACTTTGTTAAAAAAATATCAATGTTGCACCTCAAAAACAGAAGTTTTTCAAAAAAGTTGTTTAATTTTTTAACAATCTTATTGACAAGTCGAATTTTAGCATATATAATGGCTCTACTGATGTTTACTCTGCTCTAAAACTGCAGAGTGCTAAACACAAAATATAATCCATAAATTTTGGAGGTTTTGATTATGTCAAGAGTTTACAATTTTAGCGCAGGTCCTTCCATGCTTCCTGAGGAAGTGTTAAAAACTGCCGCCGCAGAGATGATGGAATACGGAGAGAGCGGACAGTCCGTTATGGAGATGTCCCATCGTTCCAAGGAATATCAGGTAATCATCGACACAGCTGAGGCAGACCTCAGAGAGATTATGAACATTCCTGATAATTACGATGTACTGTTCCTGCAGGGTGGAGCTTCCACCCAGTTCGCAATGGTTCCTATGAACCTTATGACCAAGAATGGCAAGGCTGACTATATTGTAACAGGTCAGTGGGCAAATAAGGCATATAAAGAAGCTGCCCGTTATGGCGCTGCCCGTGAGGTTGCATCCTCCAAGGATAAGACCTTCAGCTACATTCCTAAGACCACTGCAGCAGATTTCGACCCCGATGCCGACTATGTACATATTTGTATGAACAACACTATCTACGGCACAAAATACAACCAGCTTCCCGATACCGGTGACGTTCCCCTGGTTGCTGATATTTCAAGCTGTATACTTTCCGAGCCGATTGATGTTTCCAAGTTCGGTATGCTTTATGCAGGTGCTCAGAAAAACGTTGCCCCCGCTGGTGTTACTATTGTTATCATCCGCAAGGATTTAATTGGCAACGCCATGGATATCACCCCCACAATGCTCAAATACGATACCCATTCTGAGAACGGTTCAATGTTCAACACCCCTCCTTGCTACACCATCTATATTGCAGGTCTTACCTTTAAATGGATTAAGAAAATGGGTGGCTTAGAGGCTATGAAGGAACTCAACGAGAAGAAAGCAAAGATTCTCTATGATTTCCTTGACAATAGCAAACTTTTCAAAGGCACAGTTGTTCCCGAGGACCGTTCTCTCATGAACGTTCCATTTGTAACAGGCAGTGATGAGCTGGATGCTAAATTTGTAGCTGAGTCCAAGGCAGCTGGTTTCGTAAATCTAAAAGGACACCGTTCTGTTGGCGGAATGCGCGCATCTATCTATAATGCAATGCCTATTGAGGGTGTAGAAAAGCTTGTTGAATTCATGAAGAAGTTTGAAGAAGAAAATGCATAAGAGGTAATTGAAATGTATAACATTAAAACTTATAACAAAATTTCCAAAATTGGTCTCGCTCAGTTTGATGATACAAAGTATATCTGTGGCGAGGATGTAGAGAATGCCGACGGCGCAATAGTTCGTTCTGCGGCTCTCCATGATGTGGAGTTCCCTGAATCCTTAAAAGCTATTGCCAGAGCAGGTGCAGGTACCAACAACATTCCTATTGACCGTTGTTCAGAGAATGGTATAGTTGTGTTCAACACTCCTGGTGCTAACGCAAACGCCGTTAAAGAGCTGGTTATCGCAGGTATTCTCATGTGCTCCCGCCGTATAATTCCCGCCATCGAGTGGGCAAAAACCCTTAAGGGTGAGGGTGCAGAGGTAGGTAAGCTTGTGGAAAAGGGCAAGGGCGCCTTTGCAGGTCCTGAAATCCGTGGTAAATCATTGGGTATTATCGGCCTTGGCGCTATCGGCGGTATGGTTGCTAATGTTGCAAACCACTTGGGCATGAAAGTTTATGGCTACGACCCCTACCTTTCTGTTAATTCCGCTTGGAATCTTACCCACCACGCTGTTCATGCAACCGATATCAACATGATATATGAGAACTGTGATTACATCTCAATTCACGTACCTCTCAACGATGAAACTCGTGGTTATATCACCAAGGATACCATCGCTAAGATGAAGGAAGGAGTTCGTATTCTCAATTTCTCCCGCGGTGATTTGGTGCAGAGTGCAGATATTCTGGAAGCCCTCGACAGTGGCAAGGTGTCGGCTTATGTGACCGACTTCCCCAACGACGATATAATCGGCGCAAAAGGTGTTATCGCAATTCCTCACTTAGGTGCATCTACTCCCGAGTCTGAGGAAAACTGCGCTACTATGGCTGCCAATGAGCTTATCGACTATATCGAAAATGGTAATATCACCAACTCCGTTAATATGCCAAATGTTATCATGCCTCGTTCGGGCGATGTTAGAATTTGTGTAATACACAAGAACATCCCGAATATACTTAATAGTATAACCTCGCTCACCACTGCAGAGAATGTTAATATTGAGAACATGCTCAACAAGTCCAAGAAGGATTACGCATACACCATGCTGGATATTAAGTCTGACCGCAGTGATGCCATTGCCGAGGAAATCAAGAAAATCGACGGCGTAATCAAGGTTCGTGTTATTTAAGGAGTTTATTAGGATGAAAAGACTTTTCGCCCTGATGCTTTCTTTGCTGCTTATAGTGGTGATGTGTGCCTGTGGCAATAAGGAGGCGTCTTCTGATGAAACCTCTTCGGCTATCACCGACAGCTCCGTCTCCGTCGATAATGGAGGTCTGGGCTTGTTTGATAATGTTTCTGTATTTTCCGATGCTTCATCCGAAGAGACTGTTAGCAAAGAAGCAGAAAGCGAAGTTTCCTCAAGTGAAGACACCGAAAGTGTCGAGAGTGAAAACGCCGAGAGTGTTTCCAGTGAAGAAACTCAATCCGAGGAAACCGAGTCAAAGGACACATCTTCCAAGAAAAAGGGTAGCTATAAGGTAGAACCCTCCACAATTCCTAACCCCACAGGTATTGAGTCTTCGGGGAGAAAGAATAATAGCGGAAGTGGTTGGGAAATGACCTTGGTTAATCCCTGGAACACTCTTAATACCAACTATTCCGTAAATCTCGCACTTCTGGATTCCCGCTTTGGAGACGGCAAATATTTCGATTCCAGAGCCATTGGACATCTCGAGGATATGTGCGAGGCGGCAGCTGAGGACGGAGTTAACCTCTGGGTAATTTCCGCTCATAGAACGTATGATTATCAGCAGATGCTTTTCGACGCCGAACTTGCGGAATACAAATCTTACAATCCAAGCGCTTCCGAAGATGAGGCTGTAAATGGCGCCGCGTCTGTGGTGGCGCGTCCAGGCACCAGTGAGCACAACCTAGGTCTCGCAGTGGACTTCAACTCGGTTGAGCAGTCCTTTGAGAATACCGCTCAATATAAATGGCTTCGTAAACACTGCACAGAATACGGATTCATCATGCGCTATGCCGCAGATAAGCAGGATGCCACAGGTGTTATCTACGAGCCTTGGCACTATCGCTATGTAGGTGTTGATAATGCCAAAAAGATAGAGCAAAGCGGTCTTTGCTTGGAAGAATACCTTGCAAATAATTAATTTTTAAAATCATACTTGACAAACGCTTTCGTTTGTTGTATAATCACGAAGTAAAACAAAGCAGAACTCACCCGTTCTCACCTTAAAGCACAAGCTGAAAAGGTCAATATTTCTGATTTTTAGCAGAGTAATTCTGCAGATTGGATATTTAGCGCAGACGGGTAATTTATCTGTCTGCGTTTTGTATTTTAAAGTCGGAGGTGCTCAACATCAGTAGCAAAGAATTGTCCATCAACGAAGAAATCAGGGATAAAGAGGTCCGCGTAATCACCGCAGACGGTGAGCAGTTAGGCATTATGTCTTCCAAAGATGCTCTTAAGGCTGCAGAAGACCGTGACCTTGACTTAGTTAAAATCGCTCCCAATGCTGTACCCCCCGTGTGCAAAATCATGGACTACGGTAAGTACAAATTCGAACAGGCTAAGCGTGAAAAGGATGCCAGAAAGAATCAAAAGGTAGTTGATATCAAGGAAATCCGTATCGTCGGTCTTAGCATCGACACCCACGATCTTGAAATCAAGGCCAACAATGCCAGAAAGTTTATTGGCAAAGGCGACAAGGTAAAGGTTACCATCCGTTTCCGCGGCAGAGAGCTTGGTCATCCCGATATTGGATTGGAGCTTATGCAAAGATTTGCCGAGTTCTGCTCCGAAACAGCGGTTGTGGAAAAGCCTGCAAAGATGGAAGGAAGAAACATGATAATGTTCCTTGCACCAAAACCCACTAAGTAGTAAATAATTTCAAGGAGGAAATAAAAATGCCTAAGATTAAGACACACAGCGGTGCAAAAAAACGTTTTAAACTTACTGCTACCGGCAAGGTAAAGCGCGCACATGCTTACAAATCCCACATTCTCAACAAGAAGACCACCAAACGTAAGAGGAATCTCCGTAAAACATCTGTTGCCGACAAGACAAATGTTGCAGCAATCAAGATGATGGTTCCTTACAAATAAACAATAAGAAAAGATAACGGAGGTTGACTTAAAATGGCACGTATTAAAGGTGCGATGGCTACTCGCAAAAGAAGAAAGAAAATTTTAAAACTTGCTAAAGGTTACTTTGGCGCTAAGCATAGACTTTTCAAAACAGCTAAAGAGGCTGTTATGAAGTCAGGCAACTATGCCTATATCGGTCGTAAGCAGAAGAAACGTGATTTCCGTCGTCTGTGGATCACCCGTATTTCCGCAGGTGCAAAGCTTAACGGTATGAACTATTCTACCCTTATGAACGGTCTTAAAAAGGCTGGTGTTGAAATCAACAGAAAGATGCTTTCTGAGATTGCTATCAACGATGCCGCAGCATTTGCAGCTCTCTGTGAGCAGGCAAAGGCAGCTCTTAAATAAAAGCACAATAACAATAACGCCCGTGTATGTACGTACATACACACGGGCGTTGTTTTTGTATTTATTGGATCATTTTTTCAGATAAAAAACAAAAAAATCCAAAATTCCTATTTACTTGTTTATTATATGTATGTATAATATATAGTTGGATAAAATTCGAAAGGGGAGAGCATCATTGCCAGAAAGCATAATTACCAGCAAGGACAATCCGCGGGTTAAAGCGGTAGTTCGGCTCAACAATTCCGCCCGCGCACGTCGTGAGGCTGGGCTTTTTGTTGCCGAGGGCCTGAGATTGGTCCAGGATGCCGCCCTTAACGGATATCGTTTCCCCGAAGTTTTTTATACCGAAGATATGAAAGAAAAACATCCAGAGGAGCTGGAATCGGTTTTAGAGGCAGCAAGGAACGCATATCTTGTATCAACCGATGTAATGATTAAGCTGTCTGATACCGTCACCCCTCAGGGAATAGTGGCTCTTTGTGAAATCCCCAACCACGGCGAACTTCACTGCGATGATGGCTTGTATATAGCCCTTGAAAATACTCAGAATCCCGCAAACCTTGGCGCCATTGCCCGTTCTGCTGAGGCATTCGGTGCGAAAGGTATTGTTATTTCCTCCACCTCCTGTGACCCCTTTGCTCCCAAATCCCTGAGAGCGGGTATGGGCGCTCTGCTTAGACTTCCCATATACATAGTCCCTGATTTTTCGGCGGCACTTCTGCAAATGCAGGTGGAGGGTGCAAGGCTTTATGCGTCGGTGGTTTCTGATAATGCCTTGGATATATTGTTGGCTCCCAAGGCTAAATCAAGGGTGTTGCTTATAGGGAATGAGGCGAATGGACTGACTTCCGAAATAGCGGATGTATGTGACTATCGTGTGACAATTCCCATGACAGGCAGAGCCGAGTCTCTCAACGCCGCTACTGCGGCAACCGTCCTTATCTGGGAAATGCAGAAGGGCGGTAGGTGATATGGAGCATTGGATATATCTTCAGCTTTTATTGGACTACGGCTGTATAAACACCCGTAAGGTAATAGAAAATATAAAGGATATTTCGGTTATATCCAAAATGTCTGACGGTGAGCTTCGTGCTTTGGGCGTTCCCGAAAGCCGCATAAAGAGGCGGAGGGGAATAAACTTAGGGAGAGCCTTAGAGTTGCTTCGGTTATGCCAAGAGAATCATATATTGGTGATACCGTATAACGACAGAAAATATCCCCAAAAGCTAAAGAACATGGAAAACCCACCTGTGGTACTGTACGCGATGGGTGACATTCCCGATTTTGACCACCGTCTCAGCGTAGCTGTGGTTGGCCAAAGAGAAATTACCGACCGCGGTAGCAGAGCCGCGTTCTCTCTTTCCGCGAGATTGGCATTGGCTGGAGCTCTCGTAATATCTGGTGGCGCAGTTGGTGGAGATTTCTATTCCCACAATGGCGCAATGGCTGTGGGAGAGCCCACTGTGAATGTAACAGGCGGCGGACTCTTGAGCGGATATTTGAAAAGTAACAAATTGCTCCGCAAGGATATCGTATTGGGAGGCGGACTGCTCCTCAGCGAATTTGCCCCCGATTATGTTCCCAAGAATAAAAACTCATTTCATCTGAGAAACCGAGTAATTGCCGCTCTTTCCGAAGCGGTTGTTGTGATAGAAGCCAAAGGAAAAAGCGGAACTCTTATCACCGCCCACCAAGCTATGGGGCAGGGCAAAGAGGTGTTCGCCTATGTAGGCGATAGCGAGGCACCCGAATATGAGGGCTGTCGAAGCCTTATTGACGACGGCGCCGAGGAGCTAAAAGCTCCCGAAGATTTACTTTCCCTCTTTCCCAATTATTCCGTGAACTACGATAAAATTAACTCAATATCCAATAGGGATATGAAGGAACTCTTTTCGGACTTTCTCGATAGGCAGAAAGCAATAGAGGAATATAAAGCCCGAAATAAATCCCAAAAAGAGAACCCAAAAACAAAACCCGCAAAAACCGAGAAACCAATTCCCAAAAAGGTCGTTGTAACCCCTGAAGGTCTGACCCCTGAGTGTTCGGTGGTGTTTGAGGCAATCGATGGTCAAGCACTGTTCGCCGACGAAATAGTATTAAAAACAAATCTCAGTACAGGAGCCGTTCTAACTGCCCTCACAATGCTTGAGGTAAGAGGATTGGTAGAATCACTACCTGGCTCCAGATACCGATTGAGAATAGATTAATTTATAAGGAGAAAAACAATATGTCAAAGCTTGTAATTGTTGAGTCCCCTGCAAAGGCAAAGACTATAGGAAAGTACTTAGGTGCCGATTACTCTGTTATGGCATCCATGGGTCATGTACGTGACCTGCCTAAATCCAAAATCGGCATAGATATAGAAAACGGATTCAAGCCCGACTACAATGTCATGAGCGATAAGCGTGAGCTTCTCAAAGAGCTTAAAAGCGCCGCCGATAAAAGCGATTTTGTATATCTCGCAACCGACCCTGATAGAGAGGGTGAGGCAATTTCCTGGCACTTGGTAACCATGTTAGGACTTAGCGAGGACCAATATAACCGTATAGCATTCAATGAAATCACAAAGTCGGGTGTTAAAGCGGGTATGGAAAATCCTCACAAAATCAATATGGACTTGGTAGATGCCCAACAGGCTCGTCGTGTGCTGGACAGAATCGTTGGCTATAAGCTCAGCCCCTTCCTTTGGAAAAAGGTTAAGAGCGGACTGTCGGCAGGTCGAGTTCAATCGGTAGCTTTAAAGCTCATTGTAGACCGTGAAAAGGAAATCGAAGCCTTCCAGCCTCAGGAATTCTGGTCTATCGATGCCAGATTCCACTATATGCGTAAGCTATTTAGCGCAAAGCTGACCTCCACACTCTCAGGTGATAAGGTTGAGATCATCAACCAACAACAAGCAGAGGCTATTGTCAATTCCTTAGAGGGCGCGGAATATAAGGTTGTAAATGTTAAGAATGGCAAACGCAACCGTCAACCCGCTCCTCCGTTTATTACATCAACACTTCAGCAGGAAGCCGCAAGAAAGTTAGGCTTTACAGGTCAGCGAACAATGCGAGTGGCTCAGCAGCTCTACGAAGGTATCGATATACCTGGCATGGGTACAACAGGTCTTATAACCTACATGAGAACCGACTCTCTCCGCATTTCCGAGGAGGCACGTGCCGCAGCGAATTCATATATCAAGGGTCGTTGGGGAGATAAATATCTGCCCTCAAGCCCTCGCTATTTTAAATCCAAATCAGGCGCTCAGGATGCCCACGAGGCTATCCGTCCCTCTATTGTGGATTTAGCACCCGAAAAAATAGCAGACGCCCTTACCTCTGACCAACTAAAGCTATACCGCCTTATTTGGGCTCGTTTTATTGCAAGTCTTATGGCGGCAAGTGTTCAGGATACCACAGTAATGGACATCCAGGCAAATGATTATATCTTCAAAGCCAATGGATACAGTGTGCGATTCGACGGCTTTACCGCTCTCTATGAGGAGGGCAGAGATGATGAAACTGCCGATAAAGAGGGTAATCTGCCTCAAATCGCAGAGGGTGAGATTCTCAAGCTTAAGGCTTTGGATTCCAATCAGCATTTCACCCAGCCCCCCGCCCGCTATAACGAAGCAAGTCTCACCAAGGCTCTTGAGGATAACGGCATTGGCAGACCTGCAACCTACGCTTCCATAATTTCAAACATTTTGCAGAGAAGCTACATTGAAAGACAAAAGAAAATGTTGGTGCCCACCAATCTTGGTGTCACAGTTTCCGAGCTTATGGCAGAGCATTTTAAGTCTATAGTAAATGTTAAGTTTACCGCAGGAATGGAAACAAGCCTTGACGAAATCGGTGCAGGTAAGCGCCAATGGGTTGAAACCATTGAGGAGTTCTACGAAGGTTTCCAGAAAACACTCAAAAAGGCTGAGCAGACCTTGGAGGGCGTAAGGGTTAAGGTGCCCGATGAGGTTACCGATGTTGTCTGTGAAAAATGCGGCAGAAACATGATTGTAAAGAGTAGTCGTTTTGGTAAATTCTTAGCCTGTCCCGGATACCCCGAATGTAAAAACACAAAACCCGCCCCAGAGGATGAGGTAAAGCAACCCTGTCCAAAGTGCGGAGCTAAGCTTATCAAACGTCTTTCTAAGAAAACAGGAAAGAAATTCTACGGATGTACTAATTACCCTGAGTGTGATTTCGCCGCCCCAGGTGTTCCGACAGGGGATAAATGTCCCGAATGTGGCGGATTTATAATCAGCGGATTTAAGGGAAGAAAGTTCTGTATGAACGGAGACTGTCCCACCCGCACAAAACCCACCAAGAAAACCACTAAGAAAAGCACGAAGAAGTAATGGAAAAGGTTAAAGTAATAGGCGCGGGACTCGCTGGATGTGAAGCGGCTTGGACCCTTGCTAATGCAGGTATCTCGGTGGAGCTTTATGAAATGAAGCCAGTGAGGATGTCACCCGCACACCGTTCGGAGAATCTTGCGGAATTGGTTTGCTCCAACTCCTTAAAAGCGGCGCGAATAGACTCTGCTGCAGGACTTTTAAAGGAGGAAATGCGGCGCTTGGGCTCTCTCTCAATGGAGGCGGCTGCCACCTGTAGCGTTCCCGCAGGCGGAGCTTTGGCTGTTGACCGAGATAAATTCTCTCAATATATTACCCAAAGAATTAAAACTCACGAGAAAATTGAGCTCATAAACTGTCAGGTCAATGAAATCCCCAAAGAGGGTTATGTCTTGGTTGCAACAGGTCCCTTGACCGACGGTAAATTGGCAGAGGATATAAAGAGGGTTTGCAGTGAAGAATATCTTAATTTCTTTGATGCTGCCGCCCCGATAGTCACCGCCGAAAGCATAGATTTTAATAGAGCCTTCAAGGCATCAAGATATGACCACGGCGAGGACGATTACATCAACTGCCCCTTTAATAAGGCGGAATACGAGGATTTCCATAGAGAATTAATCAATGCCGAGAGCGTAATTTTAAAGGATTTCGACAAGCCTCTGACGGTGTACGAGGGCTGTATGCCCATTGAAATTCTGGCATCTCGCGGCTTGGATGCTCCCCGTTTCGGTCCCATGAAGCCGGTAGGCCTTGTCGACCCCAACACAGGCCACCGCCCTTGGGCAGTGGTACAGCTTCGCGCTGAAAACAGCGGGAAGACTCTCTACAATCTTGTCGGTTTTCAGACCAATCTTAAATGGCCTGAACAGAAAAGAGTCTTTTCAATGATACCAGGTCTCGAAAATGCTGAGTTTGTAAGGCTGGGAGTTATGCATAGAAACTCATTCATAAACAGCCCGAAGCTACTTAATTCAGATTTCTCTCTGAAATCCGACCGTCGCATTTACTTTTGCGGTCAGCTCAGCGGTGTGGAGGGTTATATGGAATCAGCCTCGTCAGGCATATTGGCGGCTCTATCCTTAGTCCGCAGATTGAGGGGAGAGGATCCGATAGAGTTCCCTTGTTACACAATGCTGGGCGCATTGAGCGGTTACATCAGCGATTCAACCGTTAAAAACTTTCAACCCATGGGTGCTAATTTTGGTGTATTGCCACCCCTTGACGAGAAAATCAAGGACAAGCGTGAGCGATATTCCGCTCTTTCAAAACGGGCGCTTATGTGGTATAATAATATGTCAGAAACGAGGATTGGATAATGAAAATCATAGCAGATGCATTCGGCGGAGATAATGCGCCCCTTTCGGTGCTTAAAGGCTGTGAACTTGCAACATCAGAATACGGTGTTGATATAGTTCTCGCAGGTAATGAAGCCGAGATAAAGAAATGCGCTTCCGAAAATAATATAAACATAGAGGGTATGGAGATAATCCATGCGGATGAAATTTTCTCTATGCACGATAATCCCAAGGATATAATCAAATCAAAGTCCAATACCTCTATGGCTGTGGGTCTAAAGGCTCTTGCCGAGGGAAAGGGCGATGCCTTTATTTCGGCGGGTAGCACAGGCGCTCTTGTAATGGGCAGTACCTTTATCGTAAAGCGCATAAAGGGTGTTAAAAGAGCGGCTTTCGGCTCTGCAATCCCCACAGTTAAGGGTAAATATTTCTTCCTTATGGACGAGGGAGCAAATGTTGATTGCCGACCCGAAATGCTTTTGCAGTTCGGCATCATGGCATCCTGCTACACCGAAAATGTTATGGGTGTCAAGAACCCCACCGTTGGACTTCTCAACATAGGTGTTGAGGATTCAAAGGGCGGAGAGCTTCAGCAGGAGGCATACAAACTTTTGAAAGATGCACCAATCAATTTTGTAGGAAATGTGGAAGCCCGCGACCTTATGTCGGGTGTATGCGACGTAGTTGTAGCCGATGGGTTTTCTGGCAACATCGCGCTTAAAACAACCGAGGGTGTTGCATCCTCTGTGATGAAGCTTATAAAAGGTGTATTTTATAAAAACCTTATAACCAAAATCGCAGCTCTCTTAGTGTTGCCCCACATGAAGTCGGTTAAGGATATGATGGACTACAAGAAAATCGGCGGTGCGCCTGTAATCGGTGTTAAAAAGCCTGTTTTCAAGGCTCACGGCAATTCCGATGCCGAGGCATTTAAGAGCGCGATAGGTCTTGCCAAAGCAAGTGTAGAAAATAATTTTATCGAAAAGTTAGAAAATAATCTTATGTCAGCCCGAAAGGCCGAGGAAGAATGAAAAAATTAGAAGAAGCTTTACAATATAAGTTTAAAGACAGAAAACTATTGGAAAGGGCGCTGACCCATTCCTCATATGCTAATGAAAACCGACACAGCGAGGGCTCCAACGAGCGCTTGGAATTTTTGGGCGACTCAGTTCTTTCAATAATTGTGGCGGAGCATATTTTTCTTAATTATAAAAACTTGCCTGAGGGAGAGCTCACTAAGATCCGAGCATCTCTGGTGTGTGAAAATGCCCTGCATGAATTTGCTTCAGAGCTTAAATTAGGAGATTTTCTGCTCCTTGGAAAGGGCGAACAGCAAAACGGCGGAGCCTCCCGCCCCTCAATTCTGGCAGATGCATTTGAGGCGGTGTTGGCGGCAATCTATCTTGACGGCGGAATAGAACCGGCAAGAAGTCATGTACTCAGATTTGTGGATAAAAAGCTGGGCTGTATGGCAAGTGTTGCCTTTAAGGATTATAAAACAGTTCTTCAGGAGGTAATCCAGCAGAATCCCGAGGAAAAGTTGGAGTATGTTTTAGTGGATGAAAAAGGTCCCGACCATGCTAAAATCTTCACGGTTGAAGTCCATCTCAATTCCAATGTAATCGGTGTTGGAACTTCGGGAAGTAAAAAGAGGGCAGAGCAGGAAGCGGCAAAACAGGCGCTGGAGCTTATGGGTCAGAAATTATGAGTGTGTTTCACTCCAATATTTCAATTTTTGTGCCACATATCGGTTGCCCACACAAGTGTAGCTTTTGCAATCAGGTGCATATAACGGGCGAGGATAGTAAACCCACCGCCCAAGATGTTGCCGAGGCTGTGAAAACTGCAATGAAGTCAAAAAACTATAACCCCGAAACCACAGAAATTGCCTTTTTCGGCGGTAGTTTCACTGCAATCGATAGGGAATACCGCCTGAGTCTTTTGAGCGAGGCGCATAAACATGTGGAAAGCGGAGCAGTTTGTGGCATAAGAATCTCCACCCGTCCCGATGCCATCAGCGAGGAAATACTGAATGAGCTGAAAAGCTATGGTGTAACCGCCATAGAGCTTGGCGCTCAGAGTATGGACGACCAGGTGCTGAAGCTCAACCACCGCGGACATTCCGGTGAGGACGTGGAAAAAGCATCTGAGCTTATAAAATCTCAAGGCTTTTCCTTAGGGCTTCAAATGATGACAGGTCTTTTGGGTGATACAGAGGAAAAGTCGATTAAGACAGCAAAAAGCATTGCTGAGCTAAATCCCGATACCGTTAGGATTTATCCCACAATAGTCTTAAAGGATACATATTTAGGTAAGTTGTTTTTAGAGGGGAAATACACCCCCGAGACTGTGGAGGAGGTAGTTTGCCTTTGTGGTAAAATCCTGCCGATATTCCGCGATAAAAATATTGCGGTAATTCGACTTGGTCTACATTCCATCGACGAGTCGGCATACCTTGGAGGTCCATGGCACCCCGCTTTCGGTGAGCTGGTGGAAAGTGAAATTTATAAGGGTTTAGCCGAGCAATTACTGAAAAATTATCCAAAAGGTAAATACACACTTTTTGTCAATTCAAAGGAAATATCAAAGCTGATAGGTCAGCACCGAAGCAACCTTATGTTTTTAGAGAAACTTGGCTATAGCTGTAAAGTGCGACCCTCAGCCGATTTAGATAAATATAAAATTCTCGTAGAAAATCAAGGAGAGTAAAGAAATGCTGCTAAAGTCAATCGATATTCAGGGCTTTAAATCCTTTGCCGATAAAACTCATCTGCAGTTCGGTCAGGGAATCACAGCCGTAGTCGGTCCTAACGGAAGCGGAAAGAGTAATATTTCGGATGCGGTACGATGGGTACTGGGTGAGCAATCCACAAAGAGTTTGCGCGGTGCCTCCATGGAGGATGTTATATTCTTGGGCTCCGACACCCGTCGTGCTCAGGGCTTTGCGGAGGTAACCCTTACCATTGATAATACCGACAGAAGTCTGAATTTCGACAACGATACCGTGGCGGTAACCAGAAGATACTACCGCTCCCATGAAAGTGAATACTTAATAAACGGCGTATCTGTGCGCCTGAGAGATGTTAACGAGCTGTTTATGGATACAGGTCTCGGCAGAGACGGTTATTCCATGATAGGACAGGGTAAAATCGATAGCATAGTGGGTGCAAAACCTAATGAGCGCAGAGACATATTCGAGGAAGCTTCGGGTATTTCCCGTTATCGTTACCGCAAGATAGAAGCCGAAAGAAAGCTGAGTCAGGCGGAGGATAATCTCGTTCGTCTTAACGATATTTTTGCCGAGCTTCAAAGCAGAATAGGTCCTCTGAAGCATCAGAGCGAAAAGGCGGAAAAATATCTTAAATATAGAGAAGAGAAAAAAGAACTTGAAATAGGTCTTTGGCTCAACGCTCTCGACAGCTCTAAGGATACTCTCCGTAACCATGAGCGTAAGATTACTGTTGCTCAGGATGAATACGATGGCACCAATAAAAAGTTGCAGGAAATTGCAGAGAATCAGGAAAAACTTTTGGAGCAGAATGCTTTCTTTAATTCTGCTATTGAGCAAAAGCGCCGCCGTTCTCAGGAGTTGGAGGAAGAAGCCACCCGTAAAGAGGGTGAAATCGCCGTTGTTGAAAACACCATTCTTCATAATAATCAGAATATAGAACGTGTCCGCTTTGAAATAGACGGACTTAATGAGTCGGATGTAAATGCTCGTGAGAATATTAAATCTGAGAGAGAAAAGTTGGAAAGCAGAGAAAAGAAGCTCAATGATACCAATAAGCTTATTGCAGAGGTTACCGAGGAGCTGAACGGACTCATCAGAGAGAGCGAGGGCTATTCCAACAGAATAGAAGAACTTGTACTTTCGCTCAATGATATTTCTGCAAAGGTAACCGAGGAGCAGGTTAAATCCGTCTCTGCCTCCACCGCCCTTGAGGAAATTTCCGCCCGTGTTGCCACGGTAAAGGAAAACCGCGCCGAGCTGGAGTCTGTTCTTTCGGAGCAGGAGGCTGAGTTTAAAAAGCTAGAGTCCGACAGAGCCGAGCTTGAAGATTCTATAAGCTCATATAACAACTCCGTCAGCGGCTATAAGATGCGCAGAAACTCTCGTGAGGAAAGCGTTAAGAATTTAACAGCCGAGATGGATAAACTGAACCTTGATATTGAGGATTTGAAGCGCCGTATTGCCATGCTGGAAGAGCTGGAAAAGAATATGGAGGGCTTTAACTTCGCCGTAAAGGCGGTGATGAAAGCCCATAAGGGCGGTAGTCTTCACGGTATCCACGGACCCTTTGTGCGCCTAATTGATGTAGATAAGGATTATTCCGTTGCCATTGAAACCGCTCTCGGCAATGCCGCTCAGAACATAGTGGTTGAAAACGAGGGCGATGCCAAGCGTGCCATCAATATGCTGAAGCAGGAGAATAAGGGCAGAGCCACTTTCTTGCCTATTTCTTCAATAGAGGGCAGATATATCGACGAGCCGAAGCTGGATAGCTGTCTAGGGTTTGTTGGAATTGCTTCCGATTTGATTAAATGCGACACTAAATATAAGGAAATAGCTGTATCCCTTTTGGGAAGAATAGTTGTGGCGGAGGATTTAGATTCAGCCGTAGCTATTGCCAAAAAATTCAACTATAAATATAAGATTGTATCCTTAGACGGACAGGTTGTAAATGCAGGTGGCTCCATGACAGGCGGCTCCCTTTCGAAGCACACAGGTCTGCTTTCCCGCGGCGGAGAAATCGACACCTTAAAACAGCAGATAGCTAAGAAAACCGAAAAGTTGGAGTTTAAATCTGCAGAGCTTAAAAATGCTGAATCTTCCTTGGAGGGTGTTAACCGCGACATTGCCAATATTGAAGCCGAGCTCAAAACCGCCAATGAGGATTTAATCAGAGTTTTAGGTGAAATGCGCCGTGTAGACGAGCTTATTTCAACCAATAAGAATAACATCGAAAATTTAGATAAGGAACTTGACGATTGCGCCCAGCGTGAGCAGTCCAACAAGCAGTCTATATCCGATTCTGACACGGTGATTCAGGAGCTGAATAGCTCAAAGCAGAAGATACAGAGCGAAATCGACGAAATATCAGGTGGCAGGAGCAGTCTTTCTGAACGCCGTGATGCATTATCCGAGCGCTTAACCGCTCTCAAGCTACAAAACGTTGAAACCGAAAAGGATATCGAGGCCATTTCCCGCATAGTAAAATCCATGGAGGAGGCGTTGCATGACCGCGCCTACCGTGTGGAACAGCTGGAGCTAGAGCGTTTGCAGATGCTGGAGCTTAACGACGGCTATAATGCCCGAATTGAGGAGCTTAAAACCGCTATTTCAGAGCTTCGTGAAAATGCAAGGGCAGAAATCAAAGCGGCTGAGGAGCTTCGCGCAAATCAGGATGAAGCCGAGCGTCAGAATGTTAATATGCGCGCGGAGGAACGCGCTCTTACAGAGCAGAGAGAACGCTTGAACGGAGAGCTTATCCGTCTCCAAGAGCGTCGCGCAAACATGATGCATGAATACGACGATATAATAAGAAAGTTATTTGACGAATACGAGCTCACCAAAACACAGGCAGAGGAGCTGGATATTCAGCTTCGCGACCCCGCCGCCGCAAAACGTGAACTTTCGGAAATCAAGGGCAAAATGAAAGCCCTCGGCGATGTTAATGTATCCGCAATCGAGGAATATAAGGAAGTCAGTGAGCGCCATGAATACTACAAGGTGCAGATCGAGGATGTGGAGAAATCCCGCAAAGAGCTTTATAAGCTGATTTCGGGTCTCACCGACACCATGCGCGACCTGTTCGTTGAGGGCTTTGCGAAAATCAACCGTAACTTTGCTAAAACCTTTACCGACCTGTTCGGCGGAGGTAGTGCTGAGCTTATTCTTTCCGACCCCGAAAATGTGCTTGAAAGCGGTATAGATATCTCGGTGCGTATTCCAGGTAAAACCGTTTCAAAGATTGAGCCTCTTTCGGGCGGTGAAAAAGCATTGGTTGCAATCTCTATCTACTTTGCAATAATGATGGTTGCGCCTCCGCCCTTCTGTCTGCTGGATGAGGTTGAGTCGGCGCTGGATGAAGTTAATGTAGACAGGGTTGCTGATTATATGCACCGCATGAATGAGTCTACCCAGTTTATATGCATTACCCACCGTCGCGGTACCATGGAAGCTGCTGATATGCTCTATGGCGTAACAATGCAGGAAAAGGGTGTTTCAAAGCTTCTGGAAATCAATGTTTCAGAGCTTGAAAAGAAATTGCAGACTAACATAAAATAAGGAGCAAACTTTTAATGGGTTTATTTTCTAAAATAAATATGGGTCTCAAAAAAACAAGAGATTCTTTTATGAGTGCTGTAACAGGTATTATCAACAGCTTCACCAAAATAGATGAGGATTTGTTCGAGGAGCTGGAGGAATCCCTTATCATGAGTGATATGGGTATGCCCACAGCACAGCATATCATAGAATCCTTGCGAAAAAAGATTAAGGAAAAGGGAATAACAGACCCCGCAGAAATCTATGATGCTCTGCAGGAAATAATTGAAGAACTTCTGGGAGAGGGTGAACCTTTGCAACTCACCACCACTCCGTCAGTAATTCTTGTTATCGGTGTTAACGGTGTGGGTAAAACCACCACTATAGGTAAAATGGCGTCAGAACTTAAAGCCCAAGGCAAAAAGGTTATTTTAGGTGCCGCAGATACCTTCCGTGCAGCCGCTATTGACCAGCTTTCGGTATGGGCAGAGAGAGCAGGAGTTGAAATGGTAAAGAGCGTAGAGGGCAGTGACCCTGCCTCTGTTGTTTTTGATACCATTGCCGCCGCAAAAGCCCGTGGAGCCGACGTGGTTATTTGCGACACCGCAGGCAGACTCCATAACAAAAAGAATCTCATGGATGAGTTGGCAAAAATTTCCCGTGTTATAAAGCGTGAATTGCCCGACGCCTCGGTAGAAAATCTTTTAGTCTTAGATGCCGCAACAGGGCAGAATGCGGTTAATCAGGCAAGGGAGTTTAAGAATGCTGCAGACATCACAGGTATTGTGTTAACTAAGCTTGATGGTACAGCCAGAGGCGGTATTGTACTGGCTATTCACGATGAGTTAAAAATCCCCGTTAAATTTGTGGGAGTGGGAGAGGGTATCGATGATTTACAGCTTTTCGATGTAAAATCCTTTGCCCGTTCGCTTTTTGAAACCGAATAAAAATTTAAGGAGAAAATATATGTTGACCTCAAAGCAAAGAGCCCAGCTTCGCGGTATGGCAAACTCAATGGAGCCCATTCTGCAGGTTGGAAAAGACGGAATAAACGACATGACTATAAAGCACATAGACGAGGCGTTAGAGGTGCGTGAACTGATAAAATGCCGCGTTCTTGAAACCTCTCCAACCACCTCCCGTGAGACCGCCGATGCGGTTGCCGAAAAGGTGGGAGCCGACGTGGTGCAGGTAATCGGTTATAGGTTTATTCTTTACCGTAAGGCTTCAAAGCCTGAAAACCGAAAAATCAAATTAGTTAAGTAATCATGAAAAAAACCGTTATTTTTGGCGGAACTTTCAATCCGCCCCATCTTGGCCATGAAACCATGACGCGGGAAATCTGTCGCCGTGAGGATGTGGAAAGACTTTTATTAGTACCCACAAAGCAACCTGTTCATAAGGTTGGCGGAGCACTGGCTTCAGCGGAGCACAGGCTTAATATGTGTAAGCTTCTGGCAGAAGGCCATCCAAAAGCTGAGGTATGGGACATAGAGCTTTATCGAAAGGAAAAGAGCTACACCTACCTGACCCTGCTGGATTATCGCGAAAAGTTCGGAAATAAGCCTTGGTTTTTGTGCGGCGCCGACATGCTTGTCACTCTTAAAACATGGTATAAATATGAGGAGCTTATAAGCCTTTGTAACATTCTGGCTGTGTTTAGAGTAGGGGAGAATTATAACGAATTCAATAAAGCCGTCGAGGAACTGCGTAATGACGGAGCCAATGTTGAGATAGTCGAGCTGGAGGTGGAGAATCTTTCTTCCACCAAAGTGAGAAAAACAGTATCTCAAAACGGTGATATCACCGATATGGTTTCGGAAAAAATTGCTAAGTATATATCTGACAATAATTTATATAAGGAAAAATCCGATATGACTGTGGAAGAATATAAAGAGCATCTGAAAAAAAGACTCAGCAGCAGAAGATATTTTCACTCCCTCTGTGTGGCGGAGGAGGCAGTGCGCCTTGCCGACCGATACGGAGCCGATAAAGAAAAAGCTTTTCTTGCTGGTTTGCTTCACGATGTGTTAAAAGATACCAATCCGGATGAACAGTTGAAATTAGCAAAAGAGTTTGGTATAATGTTAACCGACCTTGAGCTTCATGCTCCAAAGCTGTATCATTCGATTATAGGCAGTGCCTATGTGGGAAAGGTTTTAGGCGTGGAGGACAAGGAGATAATAAAAGCCATCCGCTATCACACCACCGCCCGTGCAGATATGTCACCCCTTGAAACGGTGCTGTATCTTGCGGACTATACATCAAGGGACCGAGAGTACGACGGGGTGGAAGATATGCGTCGTGCCGTGGAGATAAGTGAAAAAGAGGCTTTAAAAATTGCTTTGCAGTTCACAGTGGAAGATCTGAAAGTAAAAAAGGTTTCGGTACATCCCGATACCCTTGCGGCATATAATTTTTACTTCAAATAACCGCAAAATAAAAAAAGGGGAATGAATTATGAATTTCGACTTTGAAAATAAAGATGAGTTTATTATTGACGACCAGCAGGATAACGAGATAAAATCTTCAGCAGAGGAGGAGTTTCTTGATATCTCAAGCAATTCCCAAGATTCGGGCGTGAATTTTGTAAGCTCGTATTCTACCAATAGTGGGAAAAAGAAACGCGATGTTAAGAGAATAACAATTAATACTGTTACCTCGGTGATCCTTGCAATCAGCTTAATTTTCACAACCGTTATGGGCTGGTTTCTTGCAAGTGCCGATAGCTCTCTTACAGGTAACCCGCTTCTCAAGTTGCTTTTTGGCGGAGCTAAATATGGCGACATTGGTTATGAGGATGAGGGCATGGAGGAAACTGGCGAGTTCGGCGAGTTGATGATCAGCGACAGCAAGGATGTAACATATTTCCTCGTGGTTGGTTGTGACTGGACCGACTCTAAGCAAACTGACGTTATAGTTGTTGTTTGCATGGACCATAAAAATGATACCGTTAGTATGCTCCAGATTCCACGTGACACCTATGTTGGATATCTCAATGCTTATAAAATCAATTCGGTTTTCCCAAACGCCCAGCAGGGTGAGCTTAAAATTAACGCTCTGCGCCGTTGTCTTTCCAATCAGCTTGGCATTCCGATAGACCATTATATTCTGTTTTCTATCGAGGGCGCGGTCAATGTTGTGGACGCCATCGGCGGTGTGGAAATGAATTTCCCCAATCCCATCCGAATCGAAGATCCGCTGGACTTCGGCACATACTACAATATAGGTCCAGGTAAGGTTCTGCTTTCAGGTAAGGATGCTATAGGCTTTATGAGAAAGCGTTCGGGTAATCAGTCTGAAGACCAAAATTACGACGGCAGTGACATCGGCAGAGTTAAGCAACAGCGTAAGTTCTATGCGGCACTTTTTAAAGAATTGCAGAACATGAGCAAAAGTGAAATCTGGAAAATAGCCAACAGCTGCTTTAACCAGATACAGACCGATCTCACCTTAAACCAGACCGTAGCCTTTGCCCTGGCGGCAATGAAGCTGGACACCAAGAATATTCATATATTCGGTATGCCCGGTCAGGCATGTTATTATAACGGCGTTTCTTATTATTCAATCCATAAAGATGATTATGTTAAGGTGTTTAATGAGTACTTCAATCCGTACGGCGAGGAGCTCACTGAGGATTCCGTTGCCTGTCCCGAAATATACAAACTTGCGGGATACGCTAAGAATGAGAACTGGCTCACTGGCGAGGACTCCACTTTAGACGAATATTAATTAGAAAGTGTGATATTTTTGCAAACAGAAAAGATGTTGGAATTAGCCGCAAATGCTCTTAACGAGAAGAAAGCATTGGACCTTTCGGCAATTAAGGTGGCGGATTTAACGGTTATAACTGAGTATTTCCTCATGGCATCTGCTACCTCCTCGACCCATGTCCGCGCCCTTGCGGAAGAGGTGGAGGATAAACTCTCCAAGGCGGGAATCGAGCCTCTCCATATCGAAGGCCGCGCCACTAATTGGGTGTTGCTTGACTACGGCGCAATAATAGTTCACGTATTCACCAAGGATGCTAGAGAATTTTATAACCTTGACCGCATCTGGAACGACGGAGAGCATGTTGAACTCAGTGATATATTAACTAACAGCGAAGAGGGTAGCAATTAATGAGATACGATTATAAAGCAATAGAGAAAAAATGGCAGGATATATGGGATGAGAAAGAAACCTTCAAGGCAGGAACAGACTATTCCAAGCCTAAGTTCTTTGCCCTTGTAGAATTTCCATACCCTTCGGGTCAGGGTCTTCATGTAGGTCATCCCCGTTCCTACACTGCCCTTGATATTGTAAGCCGTAAAAAGAGATTTGAGGGCTATAATGTGCTCTACCCCATGGGTTGGGATGCTTTCGGTCTTCCCACCGAGAACTACGCAATAAAGAACCACATCCATCCCGAAATCGTAACCGAGAAGAATGTGGAAAACTTCAAAAGACAGCTGAAAAGCCTTGGCTTCTCCTTTGATTGGAGTCGCGAGGTCAATACCACCGACCCCGCTTACTATAAGTGGACTCAGTGGATATTTATTCAGCTTTATAAAAAAGGTCTTGCATATAAAAAGGAAATGGCGGTTAACTGGTGTACCTCCTGTAAATGCGTTCTTGCCAACGAAGAGGTTGTAAACGGCGTTTGTGAGCGTTGCGGAAGTGAGGTTGTTCATAAGGTTAAGAGCCAATGGATGCTTAAAATCACAGAATATGCCGATAAGCTTTTAGATGGACTTGACACCGTGAACTACATAGAGCGTGTTAAGACTCAGCAGAGAAACTGGATTGGCCGTTCCACCGGCGCTCAGGTTAAGTTTAACACCACATTAGGTGATACTTTGGAGGTTTACACCACCCGTTGTGACACCCTTTTCGGTGCAACCTATATGGTAATTTCTCCCGAACACCCTCTCCTCGAAAAGTGGGCTGACAAAATAGAAAACATGGCCCAGGTTCGCGACTATCAAGCCGCTGCTGCCAGAAAATCTGATTTTGAGCGTACCGAGGTTGCTAAGGATAAGACAGGTGTTAGACTTTCGGGTGTTATGGCAATAAATCCCGTAAACGGCAAAGAAATTCCCATCTTCATTTCCGACTATGTTCTTGTGTCCTACGGCACAGGCGCCATCATGGCTGTTCCTGCCCACGATACCCGTGACTGGGAGTTCGCCAAGAAGTTTGACCTGCCCATCATCGAGGTTGTTTCTGGAGGAGAAGACGTTCAGGCTGAGGCATTTACCGATTGCGCAACAGGTATTCTCTGCAATTCCGATTTCCTTAACGGTCTCCCTGTTGAAGAGGCTAAGGTTAAGATGATCGAGTTCCTCAAAGCCAACAACATAGGCGAGGAAAAGGTGAACTTTAAGCTTCGTGATTGGGTATTCTCCCGTCAGAGATATTGGGGTGAGCCTATTCCTATGGTTTACTGTGAGAAGTGTGGCTATGTGCCGTTGCCTGAGAGTGAGTTACCTTTGACTTTGCCTGAGGTTGATTCTTATGAGCCCAGCGAAACAGGTGAGTCACCCCTTTCAAAGATGACCGATTGGGTAAACACAACCTGTCCCTGTTGTGGCGCACCTGCCCAGCGTGAAACCGATACCATGCCGCAGTGGGCTGGTTCTTCCTGGTACTTCCTGCGCTATTGCGACCCCCATAATAGCAATGCTTTGGCATCCGCAGAGGCGCTTAACTACTGGTTGCCTGTTGACTGGTATAACGGCGGTATGGAGCATACAACCCTCCATCTGCTTTACAGCCGTTTCTGGCATAAATTCCTTTACGATATCGGCGTTGTTCCCACCGAGGAGCCCTATGCTAAGCGTACCAGCCACGGCATGATTTTGGGTGAGAACGGAGAGAAGATGTCTAAATCCCGCGGAAATGTTGTAAACCCCGACGATATCGTTGAGAACTACGGCGCTGATACCATGCGCCTTTACGGGATGTTTATTGGTGACTTTGAAAAATCTGCTCCTTGGAGCCAGAGTTCTATCAAGGGCTGTAAGCGTTTCTTGGAAAGAATTGCCGCCCTCACCGATATTTTAGTAGACGGTGACGGATATTCTCAAGAGCTGGAAGCCGCATTCCACAGAACAATCAAAAAGGTTACCGAGGATATCGACACCCTTAAAATGAACACCGCTATTGCGGCTCTTATGGCATTGCTTAACGACATAGCTAACCGAGGCAGTATCACAAAGGGTGAGTTTAAAACCTTCATTACTCTGCTTAATCCCTTTGCACCTCACCTTACCGAGGAACTGTGGGAGCAGTGTGGCTATGAGGGTATGCTCAACGGCACAAAATGGCCCACTTACGACGAGGCAAAGTGCGTAGATGCTACCGTTGAAATTGTTGTTCAGATAAACGGTAAAATCAAATGTAAGCTGAACGTTGCCACCGATATTTCAAGCGCCGATGCAATCGCTCTCGCCAAGGAGCAGACCGTAATAGCCGAGGCGATAGACGGCAAGACCATCGTTAAGGAGCTCTACGTTCCCAAGAAGCTCGTTAACATAGTTGCAAAATAAATAACTCTTGACAAGTGCGCAAAATGTATGCTATAATCTTAAAGATAATTTGATTTTATCTTCCAAATTCACGGAGGGAGGGAATATAGATGAGCCAAGTTAGAGTTAAAGAGAACGAATCGCTCGATAATGCACTCAGACGCTTCAAGAGACAGACCGCGAAAGACGGCGTTATTCAAGAAGTACGTAAAAGAGAGCATTACGAAAAGCCTTCCGTAAAGCGTAAGAAGAAGTCTGAAGCTGCACGTAAGCGCAAGTTCCGCTAATCAAAAAGGCTGTTTCACCGCGGCACCCAAAAAGGATGCCGTTCTAAGTGAGACAGCCATTTTTATATTTTGATTTTTCCGCTTTGCTTGTGTTCATTTTTGTAAGGCACAAGGCTTTACTGCAAATTCCACACTTTGCCCTCCGAAAAAATCGGCGGTGCTTACAAATGGAGATAATTTATGTTTAAACCCGATTTAATGCTCAATAGAGTTACAGATATAACTCCCGATATGTTGAGGGAGCTTAATATTAAAGCTCTGCTTTTGGATGTAGACAACACCCTTTCCACCCACCACGGCACCGAGTTGACGACCGGACTTATGGAATGGATTGCCAAGATGACAGATGCAGGGATTCCTTTGTTGGTATTTTCCAATTCCAAGGATAAAAGAGTGAGACCCTTTGCCGAAAGGATAGGTCTTCCTTATATTTCCTTAGGACTCAAGCCCTTGCCCTTTGGGTATTTCAGAGGCGCTAAACGTTTGGGGATAAAGCGTGGGGAAATCGCCCTTTGCGGCGACCAGTTTTTCACCGACCTCTTGGGCGCAAAACTTACAGGCACCCACATCATCCTTTTGAAACCAATTCTTCTTGAAGATAAGCTCAGCTTTAAAATCAGAAGATATTTAGAAAGAAAAATTTATAAGAAATGGGAGGTGCAGTAGATGTCTGCGTATTTCGGTCCTGCGGGTAATTCCGAATCCTTTACAGCTATGAAATATAAAGGCACTCTGGATGTGCCCAAATATATCGAGGCAATGGGTCTCGATGCTTATGAATACCAGTGCGGCAGAGGAGTTAACATAGGTGAAGAAAAAGCTATAGAGCTTGGCCGTTTAGCCGCCGAAAAGGGGATACGTCTTTCACTCCACGCACCTTACTATATATCCATGTCCTCGGTGGAGGAGGAAAAGCGCATTAATTCTGTTAACTATATTCTCCAGTCAGCCAGAGCTGTCAACGCTATGGGTGGCGAAAGAATAATTGTGCACACAGGTTCCTGCGGAAAAATCTCCCGCGAGGAAGCCCTTGCTCTCGCAATAGACACCATGAAAATGGCAATATCTGCTCTCGACAGTGAGGGACTGTCAAATATCAGAATTTGTCCCGAAACCATGGGCAAAATAAATCAGCTTGGCACATTGGACGAGGTGTTGGCGCTTTGCGAATTAGACGAACGTCTGCTTCCTTGCATCGATTTTGGTCACCTTAACGCCCGAACTCTCGGCGGACTTAAAACCGAGGCGGATTTTGAGGTGGTTTTCGATAGCATAGAAAACCGCTTGGGTGTGTCGCGACTCCGCGAATTCCATTCTCATTTCTCCAAGATTGAATATACCACCGGTGGAGAGAAAAAGCACCTGACTTTTACCGACACGGTCTTCGGTCCCGATTTTGAACCCGCTATAAATCTCATAGTTAAAAAGAACTGCAGTCCCACCATTATCTGCGAATCCGCAGGCACTCAGGCCGAGGATGCCAAGATGATGAAGGATTACTATATTTCAATTTCAAAGTAAAGGATGATACCACATGAAAAAGTTGCTTATTCTTAACGGTCCAAACCTTAACATGACAGGTCGCCGTGAGCCCGAAATCTACGGAAACGAAACTTTGGATGACATCAACGCTTCCATTAAAACCTACGCTTCGGCTATGGGCTTCTCCTGTGACTTTTACCAGTCAAATTGCGAGGGGGATATCGTGTCTAAAATCCATGAGATATTAACCGATTATGATGGATGTATCATAAATGCCGGTGCATATACCCATTACAGCTACGCTATCCACGACGCCATTCGCTCGGTGAATAAGCCTTTCATTGAGGTGCATATTTCTAATCCCCATTCCCGCGAAGAATTCCGTCATACCTCAGTGATTTCTCCTGTGTGTGTAGGTACTATTGCAGGTTTTGGCAAGAATAGTTATATGTTGGCTGTAAATGCCATGAAGGAGCTTTGTTGATGGAGGAACTCCAAGGTTATTTAAGTCAGCATAATGCCCTTATAATCACCGATATTAATCGCCACCACCTGACGGGTTTCAAATCGAGTCTTGGATATTTGTTTATAATCGGTGGCAGGAAGATACTTTACGTGGACAGCCGTTATATTGAAGCGGCGAAAAGCAAGACATATCCCGATGTAGAAGTGCGACTACTTGGAAAGCTCGGGGATGCAATAGGGGATATAACCCGTGAATTTGGAATCACCGCTATTAAGTATGAAGCTGAAATCACCCTGTGTCAGGATAAACTTTTAAAGGAGCAGTTCGGTGAGGTAAAGGCTGAAGCCTCCGAAAAGTTATCCGATCTTATTCTATCTGCCCGAAGTGTTAAAACCGAGGCTGAGGTGGAGTGCATAATCAGGGCGCAGCGCTCAGCCGAGGGAGCATTCCAAAACATTCTCAATTTTATCAAGGTGGGTATAACCGAAAGGGAGATAAAACTTCGCCTTGAATATGAAATGCAGAGACTCGGTGCAGATGGCATGTCTTTTGAGACAATAGCCATTTCCGGAAAAAACACCTCAATGCCCCACGGAGTACCAACCGACAAGCCAATAGAATCGGGAGATTTTGTCACCATGGATTTCGGCGGAATATATAAAGGCTACTGCTCAGATATGACCAGAACTGTTGCGGTGGGCTATGTAACCGAAGAAATGGAAAGAGTCTATAATACTGTATTACAGGCTCAGCTCAACGCCATCGAGAGTATTAGAAGCGGGGTAGAGGCTAAGGCGGTTGACCTTGCCGCAAGGAGTGTAATTGAAAAAGCGGGTTACGGAAAATGCTTTCAGCACAGCACAGGCCACGGTGTAGGTCTTGAGATTCACGAAGAGCCTAACCTTTCTCCAAACTCAGCAAAAATTCTTACTGTCGGCAATGTTGTGACGGTAGAGCCAGGCATTTATATCGAGGGAAAATTCGGAGTTCGTATTGAGGATATGTTATATGTCACCGAAAATGGCTCCGGAAACCTTACAAATTCGCAAAAAAACCTTATAATTCTCAAATAACTATTGAAAATTCAGAAAAAATGTTATAGAATTAACATGTATTAAAATATTGGAGGTATTTACTTATGGTAACAGCCGGAGATTTTCGTAACGGTGTAACTTTTGAAATGGATGGTAACGTATACCAGATCATCGAGTTCCAGCACGTTAAACCTGGCAAGGGCGCGGCTTTTGTTCGCACAAAGATAAGAGATGTAATCGGTGGCTCAGTTGTTGAAAAAACCTTCAACCCTACCGAAAAATTCCCCACCGCTTTTATTGAGCGCAAGGAAATGCAGTATTCTTATAACGACGGCGGTCTTTACTATTTCATGGACCCCGAGACCTATGATATGGTTCCTGTTAACGAATCCGACCTTGGCGACAACTTCAAGTTCGTTAAAGAGGATATGATTTGTAAGGTTCTTTTCTACAAGGGCAATGTGTTCGGTCTCGAACCCCCCACCTTTGTTGAACTTCAGGTAACCGAAACCGAGCCTGGCTTCAAGGGTGACACCGCGACAAACGCAACCAAGCCTGCAACACTTGAAACAGGTGCCGAAATCAGAGTTCCTCTCTTCATCAACGAGGGCGACATGATTCGTATCGACACCCGTACAGGCGAATACATGGAAAGAGCATAATTTCGCAGATTTTTAGCAGAAATTATCCAGCATGTATATTAGAAAGGAGTTTTAAACATGACCGTTTCTGAAAAGGTAGCATATATCAAGGGCCTCGCTGAGGGTCTTGATTTAGCAGATAGCAAGGAAGCTAAACTCATTAAGGCAATCATCGAATGTCTCGACGACATTTCCGAGAACATCGCAGAGGTAGAAGACGATGTTTACGAACTTGCTCAGCAGGTTGACGAAATCGACGAGGATCTCTCCAGCATCGAAGAAGATTTCTACGATGAAGACGAAGAAGACGACGATGACGAGGATGAGGAACTTTATGAGGTTACCTGTCCTAAGTGCAACGATACCATCTATTTAGATGAGGAGACCTTGCTCGACGGCGGTATCGACTGTCCTAACTGCGGTGAAGAGCTTGAATTTGATTTCGAGTGCAACTGTGAGGATTGCGAAGGCTGCGAAGAAGAATAATTCTTATTTGAGTAACACTAAATGGACTGTCCTCGTTGGCAGTCCATTTGTTAAGTAGAGGATTTTATTATGCCAGTAGATTTAAAACCCGAATTCAAATTAAGCTTCTCGTCGGTGGAAAACAGCGGTAAAACCACCGCTGTAATCGTTGCTGCAGGCAATGCGACCCGTATGGGCGAAATCGACAAGATAACCTGTCCTATAGCAGGTGTTCCTGTTATAGGACGTAGTATTTCCGCTTTCGAGAAAAGTGAATGTATAGACAACATCGTGCTGGTTTTAAGGCAGGATATCGTCAACGAAGTGCAGAATCTCGTGGCTCAGAATGGCTTTAAAAAGGTTACCGACTTGGTTGAGGGCGGAGACACCCGCGCTGAATCTGTAAAGCGTGGAATTACCGCTTGTGGCACAGATACAGATATTGTACTTATTCATGACGGCGCAAGACCGTTGGTATCCCAAGAAATAATAGAATCCGTTAAGGAAGCGGTTGAGCTTTACGGAGCCGCCGCCCCAGCTGTGCCTCTTAAGGATACGGTTAAGATTGTGGACTCCTCGGGTAAGATAATCGAAACCCCCAACCGTAGCTCACTTGTGGCTATACAAACTCCGCAGGGGTTCCTGATGTCTTCGTATAAGACCGCCTTGGATGAAAATACAGATAGTTCTATCACCGATGACTGTCAGCTTCTTGAAAGAACGGGCAAGACGGTATATGTAGTTGATGGAAGCTATGAGAATATTAAAATTACAACCCCCGAGGATGTGGAGATCGCTGAGGGAATTTTAAGGAAAAGGGGAGAAAAAGCATGAGAATAGGACATGGTTACGATGTTCATAAGCTTGTTGAGGGCAGACGCCTTATTTTAGGCGGAGTTAATATTTCTTATGACAAAGGTCTGTTAGGTCATTCCGATGCTGATGTTCTTCTCCACGCGATATCTGATGCCCTGCTTGGTGCCGCGGCGTTGGGTGATATCGGAAAGCATTTTCCCGACAACGACGAGAGCTTTAAGGATGCTGATTCCAGAGTGCTTTTAAGACGGGTTGTAGAATTGATTTCCAAGAAAGGATATTCTGTTGGAAATATCGATGCAACGGTAATTGCCCAGTCTCCGAAGTTGGCTGAATATATAGAACAAATGAAGCATAATATTGCAGATGTTTGTGAAATCTCTCCTGATTGCGTAAATGTTAAGGCAACAACCGAGGAACACCTTGGGTTCACAGGCAGAAAAGAGGGAATATCCGCTCACGCTGTTTGTATTATAGAATAAAAACCTACCCCGAGCATATTTATTAATTAAGTATGTTTCGGAGGTTTTTATATGTTCGTTTTCAAGCTGAAGCTTTCCCGCGATCGCGTATTGATTGTTATATGCGTTTTACTTGCGGTTATGTCCTTGGCGTGGCATTTTATGTTCTTTTCCAATATATTACCCAAAGGTGAGACCGTTGGGGACCGCGTGGAATATGTCAAAAAGCAGGGATATACGGCTGTGACCGATTCCGAAACCCAAAAAACCATTCTTATACCTAAAGAGTTTAACAGCGTCTATACCGCCTACAATGAAATTCAAATTTCGGCTAATTTTGATCTAAGCCGATACAGAGGCTGTGGCGCCCAGTTGTATACATATAAGCTTGATAAGTTTGGAGACATAAAGGAAGCCAAAGTAAACCTGATTGTATATCGGGATAAAATCATCGGCGGTGATATCACCACCCTTGAGAAAGGCGGACTGTGTCTGCCTTTAATAGCTGCCGAGGAAAATATAAAAGATTTAAAGGAAAAACAAAATGACTGAACGGTTGGATAAATTTATAGCAACCCAAAAAGGATTGCCCCGCAGTGAGGTACGAAAGCTGATTGCACAGGGCAGGGTAGAGATAGATGGCGCTACGGTCAAAAAAGGCGATGCTAAAATCGACCCATGCTGTGTTACCGTCACCTTAAACGGAGAGGCTATAGCATATAGTAAATTTGTCTATATAATGATGAATAAACCTAAAGGTGTGCTTTCTGCCTCAAGAGATTCGTCGAGGAAGACGGTTGTGGATTTAGTTCCTCGTGGGCTATTCAGAAAAGACCTTTTCCCTGTAGGCAGACTGGATAAGGATACCACAGGGCTTTTGCTTATAACCGACGACGGAAATTTCGCCCATTATGTGATTTCTCCTAAAAGCGGACTTGGCAAAAAATACAATGTTACGCTGGATGGACAGGTCACAGACGAAACGGTAAAAGCATTCAAAGAAGGGATCATTTTGGCAGACGGAACAAAATGCCTTCCCGCCTATTTGAGCTATGATAAATCCGCTCCAACTAAAGCTACCATAATCATTAACGAGGGTAAATACCATCAAATCAAGCGTATGTTTGGAGTGGTAGATTTAGGAGTTAACGAGCTGGAAAGAGAGTCCATCGGAGAGGTTGTTTTAGACGAAACTTTGGAGCCTGGCGAATGTCGACCGCTCACTCTCGGGGAATTGGACATGCTATATAGCAATTACAATAAAAGTCAACATCGACCTAAAACTTTTGGTAAAAAGTAACATGACCCTTTGTGGGATATATGCATTTTCAACAAAATCTGAGGCTAATATTTATACAGATAAAGCATAGATATTTTTGTTTAGATTTGATATAATGTATTTCGTAAATAAGTGTAACTATGCACAAATATAAATTAGGAGGACAATTATGGCAAGCGTAACACTTAAAGGTATATATAAGAAATATGCAGGCGGTGTTGTAGCTGTTTCCGATTTCAACATGGAAATCAAAGACAAGGAATTCGTTATTCTTGTTGGACCTTCCGGTTGCGGTAAATCTACAACATTGCGTATGGTAGCAGGTCTCGAGGAAATCACCGAGGGTGAGCTCTACATCGGCGACCGTCTGGTTAATGACGTAGCACCTAAAGACAGAGACATTGCAATGGTTTTCCAGAACTACGCTCTCTATCCTCACATGACCGTTTTCGACAACATGGCTTTTGGTCTTAAACTCCGCAAGACTCCGAAGGATGAAATCAAGCGCCGTGTTGAAGAGGCTGCCCGTGTTCTCGATATCGAGCATCTTCTCGAAAGAAAGCCTAAGGCTCTTTCAGGTGGTCAGCGCCAGCGTGTTGCTTTGGGCCGTGCTATCGTTCGTGAGCCTAAGGTATTCTTGCTTGACGAACCTCTTTCAAACCTTGATGCTAAGCTTCGTGCACAGATGCGCACCGAGCTTTCCAAACTCCACCAGAGATTAGGTACAACCTTCATCTACGTTACTCATGACCAGACTGAAGCTATGACAATGGGCTCCAGAATCGTTGTTATGAAAGACGGTGTCGTTCAGCAGGTTGATACTCCTCAGAATCTTTACGACAAGCCCTGTAACGAGTTCGTTGCCGGTTTCTTGGGCTCTCCTCAGATGAACTTCCTCAATGCACTCATCCGCGAGAAGGAAGGCAAGTATTTTGTTGAGTTCGGCAAGGAAGCAACCAAGACTGAAAAGGAAGTTAAGTTCCTTCTTCCCATTCCCGACGAGAAGAACTACAGAGACTGTCTCAAGCCCTACATCGACAAGGAAGTTGTTATCGGTATTCGTCCCGAGCACATCCACGATGAGCAAATGTACTTATCCTCCATGCCCGAGGGCATCGTAGATGCTAAGGTTGAAGTTACTGAGCTTATGGGTGCTGAAACCTACCTCTACATGGATTGCGCAGGTCAGAACATCATTGCACGTGTTGATCCTAAATCAACCGCACGTCCTCAGGACGAAATTAAGGTTACCTTCGACACCACCCGCATCCACATCTTCGATAAGGACACCGAAATCACCATCACCAACTAATATTGGTAAATTCAAGTCCGTGCCGTTTGGCACGGGCATTTTATATATTTTTCAAAAAAATTCAAAAAAAGGTCTTTAAGTTCTCGCAAAAATGAAGTATAATAAAAATGTATAATAATGCAATTAAACTTTTGGAGGTATACCACATGTGCGGATATGTTGGTTTTACTAATACAATAGGTGATATCGCCGCTGAGGTACTCACTGGTATGATGGACAAGATTGTCCATAGGGGACCTGATTCCCACGGACAGTTTATCAACGACGATATAGCTCTCGGCTTTCGTCGTCTTAGCATCATAGATTTAGAGGCAGGACATCAGCCTTTATATAACGAGGATAACACCTTAGCCCTTGTTTTCAATGGTGAGATTTATAACTACCGTCAAATTCGCGAGGGTTTGGTTGCCGCTGGTCACACCTTTAAGACCAATAGCGACAGCGAGGTGCTCATCCATGGCTACGAGGAATACGGTGAGGATTTGGTCCCCATGCTCAGAGGCATGTTCTCCTTTGTTATATGGGATATGAAGACCAAGACCCTTTTCGGCGCCCGAGACTATTTCGGCATAAAGCCTCTTTACTATGCCCGTTTCGGCAATGCTTTCCTTTTCGGCTCGGAAATAAAGGGCTTCGTTCCTCACCCCGCTTTCACTGCTTCTCTCAACGAGGAGGCACTGGCTAACTATCTCTCTTTCCAGTATTCTCCCACCGAGGAAACCTTTTTTAAGAATGTATATAAGCTTCCCCCCGCTCATTATTTCACCTATAAAAACGGCGAAATGTATAAAACCCGCTATTGGAAGCCTGAGTTCAACGCCGATACCGACGGCAAAACTATTTCCGAATATGCCGACATTGTTGACGATGCTATTAAGGAGTCGGTTGAGGCTCATAAAATCAGTGACGTTGAGGTTGGCTCCTTCCTCTCCAGCGGTATAGATTCCAGTTATATTGCCGCTACAGCCAATGTTGACAAGACTTTCACCGTTGGCTTCGGCACCGACGAAAAATACAATGAAATCAGCTACGCCAAGGAATTTGCCGATTTCATCAACACCGTAAATATCAGCAAGGTTATTACCCCCGAGGAGTATTGGGGGGAATTCCCTAAGATTCAATATCAGATGGACGAGCCCTTGGCAGACCCTGCCGCAGTGCCTCTTTATTTTGTTTCGAAACTTGCCGCCGAGCATGTTAAGGTTGTTCTTTCAGGCGAGGGTGCCGATGAGCTTTTTGGCGGTTATAAAATCTATGCCGCACCCTTAGCTTGTCCTAAATTTAATTTAATCCCCACGCCCATCCGTCGTTTCTTAGGATTTGTTGCTATGCATCTTCCTAAAATCCACGGCATAAACTTTCTTATCCGACGTGGCAGACCTGTTGAGGATTGGTTTATAGGCAATGCCAACATCTTCTCCAAAAAGGAGAGAGCAAAACTTCTCAAGAACGATAAAGCTCCCGCTCCTCGCGAGATTTGTAAGAAGTTCTATAGTGAGGTCAGCGATAAGGATGAAGTTACCCGTATGCAGTATCTCGACATCAATATGTGGATGATGGGTGATATTCTCCTAAAAGCCGATAAGATGTCAATGGCTCATTCCTTAGAGCTTCGCGTACCCTTTCTCGATAAGGAGATTATGTCACTTGCTCAAACAATTCCCCTTGATAAACGGGTGAATTTGAGCAACACCAAGTTGGCTTTAAGAAAAGCCGCTTCCAAGACCTTGCCCTCAAAAACATCAGAGAAGCCCAAACTTGGCTTCCCTGTGCCTATTCGCGTGTGGCTTAAAGAGGATAAATATTATAACATCGTAAAGCAGGAGTTCCTTAGTGATACCGCCGAAAAATATTTCAACACAAAGCTCCTCGTTAAATTAATGGACGATCACCGAGCCGATAAGGCGGACAACAGCCGTAAAATCTGGACTATATATACCTTCCTTGTATGGTATAAACAATTCATGGCAGATTAATCTGTATCCTGGAAAGGGGTAGTATCTATGGAAAACAACGATAATAAGGTTATTCTGAATGGCAAACCTAGGGAAGAAGCCCCAAAAACTGCTTCTGCTCCAGAATCTCAGACTCCACCCGTAAACCCTCAGGGTGCATACAACCCAAACTATAACACCGCTCCAATAAGACCCTGTCCCATTTGCGGAACAGAGTATACCTATGTTTGTCCTAAATGCGGTTTTTCTCCGTATGTTGGAAACAAGAAAGCCAAAACGGGGATTTTCAGCAAGTGGTGGTTCTGGCTGATATCGGTGGCTGTTGCCTTTGCAATTATAATCGGTGCCGCCAGTTGCGCCATATTCCTTTCCTCCTCCGACTCAAGCGTGACTTCAAGCTACGATAGTCAGCCTCTCTGCATCGTTGGGGATATTCAGGTGGGATTGGTCGAGGACCAAAGCTATCGAGAAGATTATGAAATAATTTTAACCATTGAGGTGGAAAACAAAGGAAAAGAAGACGTTAGCTTCTATCCCACAAAAGCTTTGTTAGATGGAGAGAAAGCTATGGCATACGGCGACTTTTCCTATGAGGATGACGAAATTATGTGGGACTATGACTCCTACTATGCCGATGATGGCAGTATTATAATCAAATCGGGCAAGAGCCATTTGGTGGAGCTTAGGTTTAACTTTGATAATCTCTATGATTATGAAGAAAATGAGACAGACGATAGCTCAACCCCATTAGCAGATTTAAGAAAAAAGAACACTCTGGAATTCTCGCTGAACACCGCCGACCCGGAAACCTGCTCGGTTATTGATAGCCATAGCATAAAATATGACCTCACAAAAATCAGAGCAACCAAAAAATACTACGAATATGAATAAATTAAAGGGACTTGATTAGCTGTCAAGTCCCTTATCTTATATATTATATTCCGTCTCAGTTATAGTGCCGCCACCGAGCACTGTGTCACCGTCGTAAAGCACCACGGCCTGTCCCTCTGTGATTGCTCTTTGAGGCTCGTCGAACACAACTTCGACTTTGCCATTTCCTAAAGGGGTCGCGGTGGCAGGTTGTTCCTTGTGCTTGTATCTGGTTTTGGCTTTTATTTTGATAGCATTCTCAGGCTCACCCAAAATCCAGTTAAAATCATCGGCTATGAGCCGTTTTGTAAACAAGTCCTCGTTGTCACCGATGATGACTGTGTTTGTGTCGTAGCATTTTCTGCAAACGTACCCTGGCTTTTTAAGGGCTAACCCAAGTCCTTTTCTCTGCCCTATGGTATATCGAATAAGACCCTTGTGTTCTCCTAAAATATTGCCATCTTTGTCCACAAAGTTTCCTTTTTCATAGGTTTTGCCTGTGCGCTTTTCGATAAATTCCGCATAGTCTCCGTCGGGAATGAAGCATATATCCTGACTGTCTGGCTTTTCTGCATTTATAAATCCGTTTTCCTCGGCAATTTCGCGCACCTCGGGTTTGCTTAAAGCACCTATGGGAAGCAAGGTGTGGGACAGCTGTTCCTGAGTCATGTTGTATAACACATAGCTCTGGTCTTTAGATTCGTCAACACCCTTTTTCAATAGGTACATTCCAGACTCTGAATCGTAGTCGATCCTTGCGTAATGCCCCGTTACAACATAGTCATAATCCAGCTCCTTCATCCGCTGAAAAAGTTTTTTCCATTTAATGTATCTGTTGCAATCAATACATGGATTAGGTGTAAAACCATTTTCATAAGCATTCACAAAGCGGTCGATTACCTGTTCATTAAAAGCATCGCTGAAATTAAAGACATAATAGGGGATATCCAGTCGGTTTGCCACGCCCCTTGCGTCCTCAACATCGTCGAGACTGCAACAGGTTTTTGAGGTGTCTATAAAAACATCCTCATTGCTGTAGAGCCGCATGGTGATACCCATGCATTCCAAACCCTGTTCCTTTGTTAGAAGCGCCGCAACCGAGCTGTCCACTCCGCCGCTCATGGCAATTATAGCCTTTTTATTATTCATTATAATCTATCACCATAAATTTAAATCTGATACTTATATTTTAAGCATTAATGCTCTTAAAGTCAATAGCAACTCTTTGGGTTGATTTGGTAATAAAATATACAAATTAAGGAAGAAATATAAAAATATAGTAGGAGTAAACCAAAAACTGTAACTTATTTGTAACTTTTTTATTCTTTTTTGCAAAAAGACCTTGAAAAATGCTCCGAAATTGTGTATTATATACGAGTAGAATAGAAAATTTATGTGTAACCTTTACAAAAATTCAACCCAAAAGGAAGGTAGGAAGGTAGTATGTCCAACAGATTGTTTCAGGGCGTAGTTCATCAGATGAAGGATGCAGTCGATAGAATGATTGGTGTTATCGACGAAAAATCCACAGTCATCGCATGTAGTGAGTTAAGCAAGGTAGGGGATGTTCATGACCTGAAATTCTCTAATATCGCCGCAGGCAGTGATGCTTTTGTTAAGGGACAGTATACATACAAACCCTTCGGCGGTGCACAGAACTCTGAATACATACTTTTCGTTGAGGGTAGCGACTCTCAGGCGGCAAGATATGCCTCCTTACTTGCGGTAGCGCTCACCAACATCAAGCACTACTACGATGAGAAGTACGACCGCGGTAACTTTATTAAGAATATAATCCTTGATAATATTCTCCCCGGTGATATTTATCTCAAGGCTCGTGAGCTTCACTTCAACGGTGAAGTTTCCCGTGCTGTCATCCTTATCCGCATAGTGTCCAAAAACGAAGTGCCGATTTTCGACATCATCCAGAATTTGTTCCCCAACAAATCCAAGGATTTCGTTATTAACATCAGCGAATCTGATATTGCTATTGTCAAGGAAACCACCCACCCCATCGATTCTAAAGACCTTGAGAATCTTGCCCGTTCAATCGTGGACACACTCTCCAGCGAGTTCTATATTCATGCAGTTGTAGGTATTGGCTCCACCGTTGATACATTAAAGGAACTTGCCCGTTCTTTCAAAGAGTCCCAGATTGCTCTTGAAGTAGGCAAGGTGTTCGACAACGAAAAAACTATAATCAGTTACGATAATCTCGGCATTGCCAGACTTATCTATCAGCTTCCCACAACCCTTTGCGAAACCTTCCTTCGCGAGGTGTTCAAGCGCGGTTCCATAGAGAGCCTGGATCAGGAGACACTTTTCACTATTCAAAAATTCTTCGAAAACAATCTTAACGTTTCGGAAACCTCCAGAAAGCTGTTTGTTCATAGAAACACTCTGGTTTACCGTCTGGAGAAAATCAAGAAAATCACAGGGCTTGACCTCCGCGAGTTTGACCACGCTATCGTGTTTAAAATCGCTCTTATGGTTAAGAAGTATCTTAAAGCCAACCCTATTAAATATTAATGAGGTAGTTCTTTTATGGAATTCACACAAGAAAATAACACCATAATTGAGTTAAAGGGTGTTTCAAAAACATATCCTACAGGTACTCACGCACTAAATGACGTCAACCTTACGGTTAAAAAGGGAGAGTTTGTTTTTGTTGTAGGCTCTTCGGGTGCGGGTAAAAGTACCTTTATGAAGCTGTTAATGAGGGAAGAAAAGCCCTCTGCAGGTGAAATAACCGTAAACGGCTTCAAGCTCAACAAATTAAAGCATAGACAAATTCCAATGCTCAGAAGAACCATGGGTATTGTTTTCCAGGATTTCCGTCTGATACCCAATATGAATGTATACGACAACGTTGCTTTCTCCATGCATGTTGTAGGCGCTTCAAAGCAGCAAATCCGTAAAAAGGTTTCCCATGTGCTTTCGGTTGTGGGACTAAGCGGAAAGGCTCGTTCCAAGCCTGCCGAGCTTTCGGGCGGTGAACAGCAGAGAGTGGGTCTTGCCCGTGCATTGGTAAATAATCCCTCATTGATTATCGCCGACGAGCCTACAGGCAACGTTGACCCTAATATGTCTTACGAAATCGTAGAAATGCTAACCGAAATCAATAAAATGGGTACCACAATTCTTATGGTTACCCACGAGCATCAGCTTGTGCGCGACTTCAAGCGCAGAGTTATTATGCTGGAAAACGGCAGAGTGGTTGCAGATAATGCCGACGGAGGTATGAAATGAAATTAAGCAGTGTTCGTCATCTTACCTATGAAGGCTTCAAAAATGTATGGGACAACCGTCTTATGTCTTTGGCATCGGTAGGTGTTCTTATTTGTTGTATGTCCCTTATCGGCGCCGCAATGCTGGTGACCTTTAATATCGACAAGGCTATGATGGCATTGGAAAAAGAAAATGTTATCATGGCATATCTTAACGACTATAATTCTGTTAGATATTCTGAGGACTATATCGTTAGCGAAACCAAGAAGGATACCTCCTCCGAGACTTCTTCGGATGCAGATGGTGAGGAGAAAGCTCCCTCGGATGTGCCTTATGATGATTATCTGGTGCATAACGAGGAAGAGGCTCTTGCGGTTTGCGACGAAATAGCAAGATTGGACAATGTTGCAGAGGTTGAGTTTATTTCTCCCGAGGAGGGAATTATCCGTTTCGCAGGTACCATGTCTGAGGAACAGGCGGAATATATTATGCAGCTGGAAGAAAACGGCGAGAATCCGCTCCCCGGTGCCGCAAAAATCATTCTCGAAGATATTTCCCGATTTGATGAAACCATCTCCAAAATTGAGCAGGTAGATGGAGTCTACTCAATTAAGAGTCAGCAAGACCTTGCCAAACGTATAACCTCTATAAACAACGCTATAAACACTGCAAGTTATATTATAATTGCTGTGCTCATGCTTATTGCATTGGTTATCGTTTGCAATACCATAAGAGTTACCATGTTCAACCGTAAGCTGGAAATCAGCATTATGAAGGCTGTGGGAGCCACCGATGCATTCATAAGACTCCCCTTTGTTGTAGAGGGAATGGTTATTGGCTTAATCTCGGCTGTAATCACATTGGGTCTTCTGTATCTCGGCTACGCCGCGGTGCTCAGAGCCATGGCCGATACCCTTACCAACCCCGTTGCTTTCTCGGAGCATGTTGCCCTCTTTGGCGGAATATTCGCGGCAGTTGGTGTTGTTTCGGGTCTTATAGGCAGTGTGTTTATGATTAACAGATATCTAAAAAAGGAAGGCAGTGAATTCAGTGCATTATCGTAAGTCAGCAAAAATATTAGTTTGTTTTCTGATAATTGCGGTATTAAGCTTCGGAAGTTTTGGAAATCTTAAGGTAGATTTCGATGCCCGTGCGGCTTCAATCAGCCAGATGCAGGACGAAATCAACGCTCTGGATTCCAAAATGGACGGTCTGCAGAATAAAATCGACGCTCTGCAGGGAGATATAGACGAGCAACAGGAATATCTTGATACAATAAATTCCTATATTTCCACAGTAGAAAGCAAGATTATGACCAGCGAAAATCTCCTTTCCACCTATGCTTCTGAGATAGATGAGCTCAATGGCGAGATTGCCGATAAGGAAGAGGAGCTGGAGGAGAACAAGGAGCTGTTTAAGCGCAGAATTCGCTCTATCTATATGTCTGGCGGAAGCAGTAACGACCTGCTTATTCTCTTAGGCTCTGACTATTTCGCAGACTATCTTTCAACTGCTCAGGTTTCTGAAAGTCTCGCGAATTACGACAACGCGCTCATGAAGAAAATCAATCTTGCAATGAAGGATATCAATAAGAAGATTGATAAGAAAAATGACGCTATCGAACAGCAAAAGGCTGTTAAGCAGGAATTGGCTTCCGAACGTGCAGATTTACAGGAGAAGCAAAGCTCTGCAAACGAAATCAAAAACACCATAGTTAAGTCTCAGGACCAGCTTAAGGCGGAATTAGCGGCGGCTGAATCTGCCAAGGCAACCTTAGAGGCACGTGTAGATGCGGCTTATGAAGCGGCGCGTCAACAGGCTCTCGCAGGAAATGCTGTGAAATACGACGGAAAAGGCTTTGCTTGGCCTATCCCTGGGTATACAACCCTGACCTCTCCTTTTGGTATGCGTTACGACCCCTACTACCTCTGCTACAGAGGTCATAACGGCATCGACGTTTCAGGCGGAGGTATTGCAGGTAAGCCTGTAATTGCTTCTGCCAACGGTACTGTTACCATGGCTGAGTTCAACAACGGCGGTTACGGAAACTATGTGGTTATCAGCCACGGTGACATTAACGGCACCCTTGTAACCACCCACTATGCCCACCTGATGTCTTACGCCGTATCGGTGGGTCAGACAGTAAACCAGGGTGATGTTATTGGTTATGTTGGCACAACTGGTGCATCCACTGGCTACCATTTGCACTTTGAGGTTCGTAATAACAACACACCCGTTGACCCCTTTGGATATGTAAGCTATTAATTGAATAAACAAGGACTGCGGCTGGGTGCTATCACTCTATCTGCAGTCTTTTTGTTTGAAATGAGGGAATATAGATTGAAAATTAATCTGCCTTTCAGAGGCTTTGTAGCTCTGTTTCTTATCTTTACTGTCTCGGTTTCGGTTATAAGCATATCGCTTTTCAAAGGCCAGTTTTCGGCAGTGGATTTAGCCACGGCTAAAAAGATCTCTGAAATCAACCGTTTAGTGGAACAGGACTATTATTTCGATGTGGACTCCGATGCCGTCACAGACGGGATGATTTCGGGATATGTAGATGGTTTGGGAGATAAATACGCGGCGTATTATAATCTCGACACCTCCGCTCAGCAGACCGACGCTCTCAATGGCGATACCCACGGAATAGGCATAATCGCAGTGGAAAGCAAAGAGAGAGAAATCTATGTATATAAGGTGTATAGAGATAGCCCCGCCGCTGAGGCTGGAATCAAATCGGGGGATTATATTGTTGCGGTTGGCGATAGAAAGGTTTCCAAAATCGGCTTCAAAAAAGCTGTGGAAAGTATTCAGGGCTCTGTAGGCAAGAAAATCAAGCTCACTCTCCGACGTGGAGATAAGGAGTATAAAGCCACAGTTAAATGTGCCGATACCGATATGCAAAGCGTTTACTCTTATGTTGCAAACGCCACTTCGTTTGGAGTGGTGCAGATAATCGGTTTCAATAAAAAAACCTACCCCCAATTCAAGGCAGAGGTAGATTCTTTAATAAAGGAAAATGTTACAGGGCTCATTCTTGACCTGCGACACAATACAGGCGGTACTGTGGAAACAGCCGCAAAAATGCTGGATTATCTGCTTCCAGAGTGTAATACAGTGCATGTGAAATATAAAGACGGCAAGGTGAAGGTGAGAAACAAATCTGATAAGGATAGCTTAGACCTGCCGTGTATCATATTAACCGACGGTAACACAGCCAGTTCATCTGAAATCTTTGTCAGCGTTATGCGTCAGCAAGGGAAGGCTGTGATAATGGGAAGCAAGACCTATGGGAAATCCTTGATTCAGCGGAGCTACAACCTTAGCGACGGTAGTAAGGTTAAATTCACTATAGGCGAGTTTGTGCCCGAAAACGGAGAGAGCTATAACGGAATCGGCATCACTCCCGATATACAGGTAGATGCAGGACTTTCAAGCTCCCATGACTATTATTTCTTGTGCGAGGCAGACGATAAGGTTTTGCAGTCCGCCATTGAATATATGGGTCAGCTGTCGTAATCTTCAATCAGGGACTGTAGCTCCTTTTCGCTGTAGATTTTAATCCCTGTCTTTAGCATACTCTGGTCGTATTGCGGCAGGCTTTTTAGATGCACGTCCTCTAATGTGTACAGAGGCTCATCATCGTCGGGAGTGAAAACTCCTATTTTACCCTCATAGGTTTTCATAACATAAAGCGCCTCTCTGCTCTCGGTGTATCTCGCAGACTGTGAGGTGCTTTCTGCCGTTTCGTTCGTATCGTTGGATATGGCGGCCGACATCAATACAGCAGCAAGGGTAACAGCGGCGGCAGATATAATAAATAATTTTCTCAAATTAATCACTACTTTTCTTATTATCTTCGGTTTTAAAATGCCCAAATATGACATAATCTATACCGAAGTTTTAGAATTTCAAAAAAATTCATGAATTACGGGTTACATTTAGCTGTAATTGTGGTATACTTAGTATGTATGGTTGTAAATATTTCCAAAAGACACGCGGAGGTGTTTAAATGGATAATGATAATCTGAATAAAAAGAACGACGGATTTGAGTTCGAGGACATTTCCTCTGCCAGCGGTAAGCCGATGGACGATGTTAATCTTTACACAGGTGAATCCCAGCAAGAGGGAGTAAGTCTCAGTAGCTTTCTGAATGAGCCAAATCCACCTAAGTCAAGAATTGATTTCCTTAAAAAGTTTGGAAAGCCCTCAAACGAATCGGAGGAAAATGAGCCTAAATATAGAACTGTACTTAGAGCCTCTGTGAGGATTATACTTTCTTTGATTCTAATTGGTGTTATAGTCTGCGGTATAGGTGTGGGCGGTGTTGTTGCCTGGCTTTCGGCTGAGGAAGCAAAGGGCTCCTTCGACATGGAAGAATACGACCTTAACAGCACCCTGGATTTCACCACAACTATCTATGCTAAAAACTCCGATGGCGAATATGTGGAATACGACCGACTCCATGGTAAGTATAACCGTATCTGGGTTTCGGGCGAGGATATTCCTGATATGTTGGAAAATGCCTTTATCGCTATTGAAGATAAGCGTTTTAGAACTCATGCAGGTGTTGACTGGAAGCGTACCGTTTCAGCATTTATCAACTCCTTTGTGAATATTTACGGTGGCAGACAGGGTGGTTCCACAATAACCCAGCAGTTGGTTAAGAACATCACCATGGACAACGATGTCAGCGCCATGCGTAAGGTGCGCGAAATCATGCGTGCCCGCTATCTTGAGGATAACTATTCTAAGGATTCCATTCTTGAATGGTATCTCAATACAATACCTATGGGCACAGGCATCTACGGTGTTGAGGTAGCATCTAACTATTATTTCGGCAAATCGGTTAACGACCTTACCATCGCTGAATGTGCCTCTCTGGCCACCATAACCAACATCCCCGAAGCCTATCGTCCCGACCTGGAGGAGAATGAGGAAAACCATCTTGAGCGTCGCAACCTTATTCTCAAGGAAATGTACGATCAGAAGTATATAACTGACTCCGAATATGAAAAGGCTTTGGATACCAAGCTCAAGGTAGTGGCAGACGAAACCGCCCTAAACATTGAGGACAATAGCAATTCTTACTTTACCGACACCTTGATTGAAGACGTTATTGATATGTTGGTAAAGGAAAAGGGCTACGACACTGACGTTGCGGCTGAGGAGGTTTATAACGGCGGTTATAAAATCTATTCCACCATTGATTTAGATGTTCAGAAAGCTCTTGATAAGGTATATAAAGATGAGTCTTATTTTGACTATCCAGTAAGCTCTGTAGATGGAAAAACCACCCCTCAGTCCAGCATGACCGTAATGGATTATGAAGGACATATCGTAGGAATCGTGGGTGGTAAGGGAGAAAAGCAGGGCGCTCGTACTATAAACCGTGCAACTCTTCCTCGGCAGATAGGTTCCTGTATGAAGCCCTTGGGTGTTTATTCCTTGGCGATGGAATATAACGAAATCACCTATTCTTCAATGGTAGCCGACTACCAGATGTCCTGGTCTGACCCCGCAATTGAAGGTGGCAGATGGCCAAATAACTACGATTTTTCTTATACTGGCAAATGTACTGTTGAATATGCAATTTATCATTCTGTAAACTGTACACCTGTTTATATTCTCAGAAACCTTATCGGAAATGAAGCGGATAACTATTCAAAGGCCAATAACGGCATAGAAATCAGCTACGATTTCTTAACCAGTAAGCTGGGCTTTAAGCACTTCTCAAACGACGATAAAAACTTTTCGTCCCTTTGTCTCGGCGGTTGTGCCCGAGGAGCCACAAGTATGGAATTGGCGGCGGCTTATGCAGTATTCGGCAATTTAGGATACTATTATGAGCCCACCACCTATACCATAATATACGACCAGTTTGACAATGTTGTTCATGATGCCACCAAGGATAAGCCCACCTCTGCAATCAGCGAAGACACCGCAACTGTTATGAATCATCTGTTGCGACAGGTTGTTAAAAAGGGAACTGGTAACGGCGCACAGATTAAAGGCTTCGATGTATATGCAAAAACAGGTACCACCACCGACTCTCAGGACCTTTGGTTTGCAGGTGGCACACCCCACTATGTAGCCGCTTGTTGGTACGGCTTCGATGAACCGGCAAAATATTCTCCTGACGGTATGAGCGGTTCTGGTGTCAGTGCATCGGCTCTCAATATCTGGCATGATGTTATGGAAGAAATTCATAAGGATTTACCCGAAAAGGAATTTGAGGACAGTGAGTACGCCGAAAAGCTGAAATACTGCACTAAAACCGGTCTTATAGCCACCTCAGGCTGTAAGAAGACCGCTAAGGGTTGGTACAGGTCCGAGAATATCCCTGAGTCCTGTAGTTGTAAAAAATCCAAAAAAGATAAAGACAAAGAAGATAAAGAGGATAAGGAAGATAAATCCGAATCTTCCAAGGCTGATGAGTCTACAGAGGATGCTTCATCCACCGAATCAACATCTTCTAAAAAGGAAGATACCGAGGAAACCTCATCAAAAGAGGAGAACGAGGAAAGCACCGAATAATAAAATTAAATTCAGAACTGTCACATAGTAACATTGGCATTATGTTGGAGCAAATGCTACCCAACGCCCAATGAAGCGTGACAGTTCTTTTTTTATTGTATCCGACAAAAACCGCCTATCCTTTTCCCTTATATTCGCACTTGAGGGGTGGTAGAATAAAATAAAAGAATTAAAGGGGACTGTGCCATGACGGTTTATGCCGATGTTCTTATATGCATTAATTTGATAATAGATTATCTCATAATAGGACTAACGGCTAAATTACTGAAAACAGCCTGTAGCTTTAAAAGACAGTTGGTAGGAGGGGTAGTGGGTGGTTTGTGCGCCTTATTTATTCTTTTACCCGATGGCGGTATTTTACAATCTATGCTGATAAGAACAGTCACCGCACTGTTAGTGGTGCTCACCAGCTTCGGGTTTGGTGGATTTCCCTTACTTCTTCGAAGACTCTCCTGTTTTCTTATTATCTCATTTGTTTTTTCAGGCTCAATGTTTGCGGTGTGGTTTTTTATAAAACCTGTGGGACTTCTCGTACATAACGGAATAGTATACTATAATCTGTCCTCTGTGGTGCTGGTTGTTTCGGCAATATTCACCTATTGTTTGATAACCCTTATAAGCCGATTTGTCGGCAGAAAAACCGCCGCAATCTGTAGACTTAAAGTTGAAACCGACAGGTCCTGCGCCGAGCTAACCGCCCTTGTAGATTCAGGTAATAAATTGAGAGAGCCCTTTTCAGAAAAGCCTGTGATACTTCTTGATCCCAAGTATAAATTCATGCTAGAGGGTACTGCGCAAAAGACAAGGGTAATACCCTATAATACCGTGTCGGGAAGCGGAGTGATTTCTGGAATTCCGCCTAAAGCGGTGTATCTGTTGGATAAAGGGAACCCCGAAAGCTTGGATGTATATCTTGCAGTGAGCCCCTCTCCATTGGGTGAATTCGGCGCAATAATCGGCACCGATGCTTTGTAAGTTTTAAGAAAGGTTTTGATAAATATGGGTATATTCATGAGACTATGGTATAAGTTTAAAAGTTGGCTTTTAAGGGGGATAGGATGCCACTATATTCATGGTCCCGAAACCCTACCGCCCCCCTATAGCTCACAAGAGGAAGGCGAACTGCTCAGCCGTCTTGATTCCGATGGAGATGAGGTAAGGCAAAAACTGATTGTACATAATCTCAGGCTGGTGGTCTATATTGCAAAGAAATTCGATGCCGCAGGTGCGGGGGTTGAGGATTTAATCTCTATAGGCACAATAGGGCTTATAAAGGCTGTGAATACATTCAGACCTGAAAAAAACATAAAACTCGCCACCTATGCTTCAAGATGTATAGAAAATGAAATATTGATGTATCTCAGGAAGTCTTCATCCTTAAGGAGTGAAATATCTATCGACGAACCGCTTAATGTAGATTGGGACGGAAACGAACTGTTGCTTTCGGATATTTTGGGAAGTGAAGCCGACGAAATCGGCAGGGGAGTGGAACAGGAGGCCGAGAATAAACTTTTGATTTCTCTCGTAAACTCTTTGTCATCGCGGGAGAAACGGATAATGGAACTCAGGTTTGGACTTAACGGACAGGAGGAGCATACCCAGAGTCAGGTTGCAGACATGCTGGGCATATCTCAATCCTACATATCCCGATTGGAAAAGCGAATAATAGGCAATCTCAAGCAGGAATTTTTGTTACGAATATAAATCACAAGGCTCGGTTAGGTTAAGAAACCTCCGAGCCTTTGCTGATTTTTGAATTATTTTTCATTTGCTTATCCATTTATTTGACAAATAAATGGATTTTACCTTTTTCTTCCCTTTGTTAAAATTTATACATTCGAAAATACGGTTATTTTGTTGAAATGAATAATCATTTTATGATATACTGTAGACGTATAAATTTTAGATTTGGAGTTTTTTTATGAAAGACCGAGAAATTATGTCTCCTGTAAAAAACATTCGTGGCGGGGCTAAACCACGCCATAATAAGAATACGGCAGACTACAAGACCGCCAATATGCCTGCTCCTTCGGTTATCACAGTGCCAATGCAACAGCACATTGGCGCTCCCTGTACCCCTTGCGTTGCAGTTGGAGATACCGTGTATGTTGGCACCAAAATCGGCGATAGTGATAAGTTTGTTTCAGCACCTATCCATTCTGGTGTTTCGGGCAAGGTTACCGCTATCACAACAGCCACCCTTACCAACGGTGTTAAGTGCGAGGCTGTACAGATTGAAAACAACGGCGAGGGAACTCTTGATCCCAACCTTGCTGTTCCCATAGTGGAGGACGAGAAGCAGTTGATTTCCGCTGTGCGTGAAATGGGCCTTGTAGGTCTGGGAGGCGCTGGGTTCCCAACCCATGTAAAACTGATGAAGCAACCCGACAAGCCGTTGGATACCCTCATAATTAATGGCGCTGAGTGTGAGCCCCATATCACCGCCGACTATCGTGAGTGCATAGAGCACCCCGAAGATATAATGGAGGGTGTATATAAGCTTCTGGAGATAATGGACTTTAAGCAGGTCATAATCGCCATTGAAGACAATAAACCCGAAGCAATCAGCATACTCTATGATATTGCCGCCGATGGGCGCGATACCGAAAATCGAGTCCGACTGATGAAACTCAAAAGTCGTTACCCACAGGGTGCTGAAAAGGTGCTTATCTATACAACAACAGGCAGAAAACTGCCCTTAGGTAAGCTCCCTGCCGACATAGGCTGTGTAGTTATGAATATCACCAGTGTTGCCGCCATCGGCAGATATTTAAAGACGGGTATGCCACTTACAACCAAGCGTCTTACTGTAGACGGTGATGCTGTTGCTAACTCTCAAAATGTCATGGTAACCATAGGCACTTCTATTAGAGAGGTTATAGATTTCTGCGGTGGCTTTAAGGATACCGCTTCAAAGATAATCGTTGGCGGACCTATGATGGGCTTTTCCGTTCCCGATACTGACCTGCCAGTGCTCAAGCAGAACAATGCTATTCTCTGTTTCACTGAGAGTCAGGCGAAGCTCCCCCCGATTGAAAATTGTATTCGCTGTGGCAAATGTGCCGATGCCTGTCCTATGGGACTTGTTCCGTTCCATATTGCAGGCGCCTTAAACCGCAACGATTTAGAAACAGCCCAAAATTTAGGTGCTAACTACTGTATGGAATGCGGAAGCTGTGCCTATACTTGTCCCTCAAAGAGACCTATAGTTCAGGTTATGCGCGCAACAAAACAAGCATTAAGAAATAAGTAAAGGAGGCAGTAAAAATGGAATTGAAAATGGTACAGCATTCCCCCCATGTGTTGGCTAAAACCACCACCTCGGGCATAATGTTGGATGTTATATTCGCGCTTTTACCTGCCACCTTGGTTGGTATAGTTTATTTCGGTCCCCGCGCCATCATTTTGATTGCCGCGTCTATTCTCTCGGCATTGGTTGCGGAGTACGTCTGCTGTAAAATTCTTAAAAAGCCCAATTCCCTAGGCAATCTTTCAGCAGTTGTTACAGGTCTTTTACTGGCGCTCAATCTTCCGCCAACCCTTCCTGTATGGATGGCGATATTAGGTAGCGCGGTGGCTATCGTAGTTGTAAAAATGATGTTCGGCGGATTAGGTCATAACTTCGCAAACCCAGCCATGGTTGGTAGAATAGTTCTTATGATGTCCTTTGCAAATGCCATGACAATTTGGGAAGAACCCTTCTCGTGGCTAAACCCAGTGGATGCAGTAACAACCGCCACCCCTTTGGCATCTGCAGATGGCACATACACCTATTTGCAGTTAGTTTTAGGTCAGCATGGTGGCTGTATCGGTGAAACCTGTGCTTTAGCCCTGGTTTTAGGCGGTGTTTATCTGGTCGCAAGGAAAGTAATTACCCCAGCCATTCCTGTGGCTTTTATAGGCACTGTGGCAGCATTTAGCGCTATTCTTGGGATAGACCCTCTCGTTGCTATTCTTTCTGGTGGTGTGATGTTAGGCGCTATCTTCATGGCAACCGACTATGTAACAAGCCCCCACAATACCTTGGGTAAAATCGTATTTGGTATTGGCTGCGGTCTGCTCACCGTTGTAATCCGCGAATTCGGTGCTTTGCCCGAGGGTGTATCCTATTCAATTCTTCTCATGAATCTGCTGGTGCCTCATATTGAGAAGCTTACCCGCAGAAAACCCTTTGGATGGGAGGCGCAGAAAAATGGCTAAGCTAAACGGAAAAAATGTTGTAATTCCCACTATCGTTCTGACAGTTATATGCTTGGTAATTTCCGCGGCTCTCGCTTTCACCAATGATATAACCAAAGATAGAATTGAAAAAATCGATACACAGAATTCCATCGCTGCAATGGCAGAAATTTTTACTGAGAAAGGCACCGAATTTTCGGGTACATACACCATAGTCTTCGAAAATTCCGAATATGAATATAACACCGCTTTTATGGATGGAGAGGTGTGTGGCTACGTCTTTATAACCTCCACCTCCGGCTATGGCGGAGAGGTTAAGGTAATGACGGGCGTTAACATGGATGGTACAGTTGAAGCAATTAAGATTTTATCAGTTGCAGATGAAACACCCGGTCTGGGTCAGTCCGCGGCAAATGAAGAATTTACCGCACAATTTAGTGGAAAAAGTGGTGAAATATCCACCGCGAAGAATAAGGATATAGACGCCCTTACAGGTGCTACCGTAACCACTAAAGCCGTTATAAACGATGTAAATACAGCTTTGAAGCTATTTGAACTTGTTAAAGGAGGTAATAAATAATGGGAAAAAGAACCTCTGTTTTAACAAACGGTATAATTAAAGAAAACCCCGTTCTGAGATTGGTGTTGGGTACTTGTCCTACTTTGGCGGTATCTACTTCTGCATTAAATGGTATAGGTATGGGCGTTGCGGCGACCTTGGTGCTTGTATGCTCAAATCTTACCATTTCATTACTCCGAAAGGTGATACCTGATAGGGTTAGAATTCCTGCATATATCACAGTTATCGCAGGATTTGTTACAATCGTGCAGATGCTTGTTAAGGCATTTGCTCCAGCATTGGATAGCTCCTTGGGTATATATCTGCCCTTGATAGTTGTCAACTGTATAATTCTCGCCCGTGCTGAGATGTTTGCCAGTAAAAACACCGTCTTTGATTCTGTCTTAGATGGTATAGGTATGGGTCTCGGTTTCACCTTGGCGCTATTTCTCATGGGCTTCATCCGTGAGCTAATCGGCGGAGGTACTATTTTTGCAGGTACCCCCTTGGAACTCACAGTTACCACCACTCCGATGGTTGTTATGCTACTGCCTCCAGGCGGATTCTTTGTGTTCGGTGTACTTGTGGCACTGGCAAATAAGGTTGCAGTAAAGCTGGGTAAAAAGCCTGTGAAAAAGTTAGGCTGTGATGGTTGTCACGGCGATTGCGCCAACTGTGGCGGCGAAAAGGAGGAGAATTAAATGAACCTTACTAATATCGTCACAATTCTCCTTGCAGGTATCCTCACCGAAAATATGGTACTTGCCAAGTTCCTCGGTATCTGCCCCTTCTTGGGTGTATCTAAGAAAACAAATACTGCCGTTTCTATGAGCCTTGCGGTTATCTTCGTTATGGTTATGGCAACTGCAGTAACCTATCCAATCCATGCGAATATTCTCGAGCCTAACGACTTAGGCTATCTGCAGACCATCGTATTTATTCTCATAATTGCAGCGCTGGTACAGTTGGTAGAGATTGTATTAAAGCGCTTTATTCCGCCTCTTTATAAGGCTTTGGGAATCTATCTGCCACTCATTACAACAAACTGCGCTGTGCTAGGTATAACAATACTTAACTTCACAAGCCCCAGAGTTTCGAATTATGGAGAAGCGTTATTTAACGCTCTCGGTGCAGGACTTGGATTCCTTGTCGCAATGGTAATTTTCGCAGGTGTTCGAGGCAGAATCGAAAACAGCGATATCCCCGAATCCTTAAAGGGACTTCCAATAACCCTTATTTCCGCCGCAATAGTAGCCCTTTCTTTCCTGGGCTTTGCAGGAATAGTATAAGGAGGTGGCGAAATGAACGGTATTATTTTAGCAGTAATAATTGTTTCCATCATCGGTGTGATAGCCGGTATTGGACTTTCCATTGCCTCTGTTGTAATGGAAGTGCCTCAGGATGAAAAGATGATCGCCGTACGCGAAGCGCTTCCCGGTGCCAACTGTGGCGGTTGTGGATATTCAGGCTGTGATGCTTATGCCGATGCCGTGGCTAAGGGCGAAGCATCCACCAATCTTTGCGCTCCCGGTGGTGCGGATACTGTTGCCGCAATTTCCAATATCATGGGTGTTGAGGCAGGGAAGTTCGTTGAAAAAGCCGCCTATGTTCGTTGTAACGGCGGTTGCGAAAACACCACCAAACTTTTCCAGTATCGCGGAGTAAATAGCTGTGCGGCGGTAGCTGGTTTTATGGGCGGAGATAATTCATGCTCCTTTGGCTGTCTCGGATTGGGAGATTGCACTAAAGTGTGTACAAATAATGCTATAAACATTGGTGCCAACGGTGTGGCTGTTGCCAACCCTGAGCTTTGTAACGGGTGCGGAAGCTGTGTTTCAGCTTGTCCACGTGGTATAATCTACCTTATCCCTAAAGCCTCTCGCCACATGGAAGTCAACTGTAGCAACACCGATAAGGGTGTAGCGGCAAACAAAGCCTGTAAGGTTGCCTGTATAGGTTGCGGTCTTTGTGTCAAGCAATGCGAATTTGATGCCATCAAGGTTGAAAATAACCTTGCTCAAATCGACCCTGCAAAATGTACAATGTGTGGTAAATGTGCCGAAAAATGCCCTAAAAAGTGCATAGAATTGGTTTCTTGATATTTGCAGAGAACTTAACTTAATCAATCCAAAAGCGACGGAATGTTCTAATCCGTCGCTTTTGAATATGCAAAATAAACCCCCGACTCTATTGAATCGGGGGCTTTATTTTGCTCAGCTTACAGCTGGTAGCAATTTGTATGAAGTTTTACAGGTTAACTTTAAATTACTTAAGCTCAACCTTAGCGCCAACTTCTTCGAGCTTCTTCTTGAGCTCTTCAGCTTCGTCCTTAGAAACGCCTTCTTTAAGAGCTTTAGGAGCTGCTTCAACAGCTGCCTTAGCGTCAGCAAGACCAAGACCGGTGATCTCGCGAACAACCTTGATAACCTTGATCTTCTCAGAACCTGCGTCAGCAAGAACTACGTCGAACTCGGTCTTCTCTTCAGCTGCTGCGCCGCCTGCTGCGGGAGCTGCTACTGCAACTGCTGCTGCAGCGGATACGCCGAATTCTTCTTCGATTGCGGATACGAGCTCAGAAAGCTCGAGAACAGTAAGATTTTTTACCTCTTCAACAAGAGCAGTGATTTTCTCAGATGCCATGATAGGTACCTCCAATTTTAATTTAATTTCTTTTAATTTTAGTTGCTGAATTATTCAGCTGCTGTTTCTTCAGCGGGTGCAGCTTCTGCTGCGGGTGCTTCCTCAGCGGGAGCTTCTGCAGTTACTTCTGCTTCAGCGGTAGCAGGTGCTCCGCCAACCTTAACAACTTCGTTGAGAGCGCGAGCTAATGCTGCGATAGGAGCATTGAGGGCGCTGCAAACGGTAGCAAGAAGAACTTCTCTGGTAGGAAGCTTTGCAAGAGCGTTAACTGTAGCAAGGTCGATAGCCTTACCATCAAGGTAACCACCCTTAAGATTGAAATAGTCGTTGTCTTCGGCAAACTTACCGAGGATACGAGCGGCTGCTGTGTGGTCCTCGGGACTTACTGCGAGAGCAGTTGTTCCCTCTAAAAGACTGTCTAACTCAGCGAGGTCAGTACCTTCAAATGCACGGTGAAGAATTGTGTTCTTAACAACCATGTATTCAACGTTTGCTTCACGAAGCTCCTTACGAAGCTTGGTATCATCACCTGCGTTGATTCCGCGGTAATCAACCAAAACACCAGCAACACTGTTGGATACTAACTCCTTGATTTTAGCAACCTGTTCTTTCTTGGCTTCTAAAACTTTTTGACTTGGCAAATTAATTCACCTCCGAGATTGAGCTGGGCAAAATTAAAGCCCGTTTCCGAAGAGAGGAAACGGGCATAAAAATACAGTACAAACTATAAATCTATACATTTCCTCGGTAGGAATTTAATCCGTTCTGAGAACGAAACCTACTGTCTTCGGTTATGCAACAAAAGTATTATACACGAGTTTTGACGGTTTGTCAACAATAATTTTATTAAAAATTACGAACCGTACTTAGCAGGGTTGATTTTGATGCCAGGGCCCATGGTTGTAGCAACAACACAGGACTTGATGTACTGACCCTTAGCAGCAGCAGGCTTAGCCTTAACGATAGCACCCATAAGAGTCTCGAGGTTCTCGAGAAGCTTTTCGGGACCGAAGGAAACCTTGCCGATGGGGCAGTGGATGATGTTAGCCTTGTCTAAGCGGTATTCAATCTTACCAGCCTTAGCTTCGGTAACAGCCTTAGCAACGTCAGGAGTAACGGTACCTGCCTTAGGTGTGGGCATTAAGCCACGAGGACCAAGCACCTTACCGAGACGACCAACGAGACCCATCATGTCGGGAGAAGCGATTACAACGTCGAAATCGAGCCAGTTTTCTTTCTGGATCTTTTCAACCATCTCTTCTGCACCAACATAGTCAGAGCCGGCAGCCTCAGCGTCCTTAATCTTGTCACCCTTAGTGATAACAAGTGTACGAATGGTTTTACCTGTACCGTTGGGGAGAACAACTGCGCCACGAACCTGCTGGTCAGCGTGACGAGAGTCAACACCCAAGCGAACATGCACTTCAACTGTTTCATCAAATTTAGCAGTTTTAGTGTCAACGGCTAATTTCATAGCCTCCGGTGAGTCATAGAGCTTACCGGTTTCAACGAGCTTTACGCTCTCATTATATTTTTTACCGTGTTTCATTATTAGTTACCTCCCAATAAGTGGTTAAATCGGAAATTTCCTCCCACGGGGGAGCATTAATCTACTACTTCAACGCCCATGCTTCTTGCAGTACCTGCAATCATGCTCATGGCAGCTTCGATGGAAGCTGCATTGAGGTCGGGCATCTTAGATTCAGCGATTGTCTTGATTTGCTCCTTGGTGATCTTAGCAACCTTAGTCTTGTTAGGAACACCGGAACCGCTCTCGATGTTGCAAGCCTTTTTGATAAGAACTGCAGCAGGGGGAGTCTTGGTTATAAAGCTGAAGGAACGGTCAGCGTAAACAGTAATAACAACCGGGATAAGTAAGCCGGCGTCATTCTTTGTGCGCTCGTTGAATTCCTTAGTGAAAGCCATGATGTTAACACCATGCTGACCGAGCGCGGGACCTACAGGCGGAGCCGGAGTGGCCTTGCCAGCAGGGATTTGCAGTTTGATATAGCCCGTAATTTTCTGAGCCATTTTTTGCACCTCCAAAAATACGTGGTAACTTCGGTGTGTATCATATTTACACACCTCCCACAGATGCCTTGCGGCATCGCGGCTGATTACAGCCATTCATTAATAGGCGATATTGCCTTATTAATCTGAAATTTTAGTCTTCAATCAAAGCAACCTGATCGAGACCAAGCTCGGCAGGAGTTTCTCTGCCGAAAAGGGAAATGACAATCTTAACACTATTGTTTTCAATGTCAATTTCCTCAACAACACCTGTGTAGCCCTCCAGAGGACTGTCAATAACCTTAACGTTATCGCCAACAGAGTAGTTGATTTCAACCGAGCGCTTCTCAACACCCAGTGATTCAACCTCAGCGTCGGTGAGGGGAACAGGCTTAGAACCCGGTCCAACGAATCCTGTAACACCGCGTACATTACGTACGACATACCAAGATTCATCGGTAACAATCATCTTCACAAGCACATAGCCGGGGAAGATTTTGCGTTCAACCTCGCGGGTTTTGTCGTCTTTAATCTCGGTAACCTTTTCGGTGGGGATGCTTATATCAAGTATAAGATCCTGCATACCGCGATTTTCAACGATGGTTTCAAGGTCGGTAGCAACCTTATTTTCGTAGCCAGAATATGTGTGTACTACGTACCATTTTGCATCATTAAAATCTGCCATTACACAGCCTCCTGATTAAAGGTTTGTAATGAAATTGAGAAGTGAGCCCAGAGCGAAATCCACAATCCATATAAATGCGCCGAGTATAGCGCAAAGAATGAGAACGATGATGGAGTTTCTGAGAACTGTTTTGCCGTTAGGCCAAACAATTTTCTTGATTTCTGCAACATTCTCTCTGAAGAAGTTAACAACCTTTCCAAAGATAGAAATTCTCTGTCCTTTTGATGCGAGAACTAAGATGTAATCGTTAACGAGCCATGCGACTACTCCGATTACAAAGGAAGCGAGAATAACAAGAGCAGTAATCAAAACGATGGGCTGGTAAGCGAGGGAGAATTCAGAAGCGGTTGCCTTTGTAACGATAGGACGCAAGTCTGAATACTTAAGAACCTTGCTTAATCCGATGACCAGCATCAGAACGCCTGATATACCTGAGCTTATAAATGATGCGATGCGAGCACCAGTGCCCTTCTTAGAGAAGATAGCCACGATTGCCATGATGGTGGAGAAGGCGGCAAGAACAAAGGTGAATACGATATAGGAGGAAACCTCTAAATCGTAGTTCGCAACAGCAGTACCGAAAGCCATGTTAGCGCCTGTGATAGAAATAGCGTCAGAGCCAACGGTAAGACTTACAAATGGGAAGAAATACAGAACCAGAGCACACAAGCTGAGCGCAGCGGTAAGGATGCGACAAATCTGATTAATTACTTTCATTGTAGCAAATCCTCCTTACTTTGTCTCTTTGTGGAGAGTGTGCTTCTTGCAAAATCTGCAATACTTATTCATTTCAAGTCTGTCAGGGTCATTTTTCTTGTTTTTCATTGTGTTGTAATTGCGTTGCTTACACTCTGTGCAAGCGAGGGTAATTTTAACTCTCATGACGGCACCTCCGTTTTACGGAAAATATTTACCGGAACAAGGTCCGGTCGGCCTCCCTCTCACTATGGGAAATTTTCAAAACAGTTCTCGCATTTGCTTTAAAAATAACACACAGAAAAAAAGCCTTCAAGAATGAAGACCTTTAAAGAGGTGACCTCATTGTACCATAAAAATCGGTTGAGGTCAAGTCCTTTTTTAGAAAATATCATGAATTATATCTGAGGATTTATGTGCAAAATGCGAATAGAATTACTTATGGTAGCTTCCGCCCTCACTTATTTTAAAAGCTCTGTATAGCTGTTCCAACAGCATTATTCTTGCCAGTCGATGTGGAAAGGTCATCTTAGACATGGAAAGACGCAGCCTCGAAAGGGATTTTATTTCATCATCAATACCATACGAGCCGCCTATTATAAAACAAAGATGGCTTGTGCCATAGAGCTTCATGTTTTCAAGTTGACCGCTTAGTTCTTCGCTTGAGAGCTGTTTACCCTCAATACAGAGTGGGATAATATCACATCCCGATGGTATAGCCTTAATAATTTTGGTGGCTTCCTCTTTCAGCGCTTCCTGGATTTCCGACTTGGTGGGAGCAGAGGGGAGTCGGGCGGCATCTATCGTTTTGATTTCCAATTTGCAGTATTTTGATAGGCGCTTTTCGTATTCTGCAGAAGCATCGATAAAGAACTTATCCTTTAGTCTGCCGATTGTTATAAGTGTAATCTTCAATTTTAATCTCCTAAAGTGAAATCAATTTACCGCCCTCAGGTGGCGCAACATATAACATATAGTCCATTCCCTCTGTGAAACCTGCCATGGTGAGAGCGCTGTTTGCACTCGTCATGGCTGCGTCAGGAGTATTGTTTTGCTGACTCAGATGTCCGAGAACAAACCTCGTTGTACCCGTACTTAATAATTTTGGCAACTCCTCGGCACAAGAAGAGTTGGAAAGATGTCCCGTCTCGGAGAGAATTCTTCTTTTTAAATGTATAGGGTAAGGACCGCGGCTCAACATGTTTATATCGTGGTTGGATTCCAATAGCACTAATTCGCAACCCTCAAGACCTTGTCTGATTTCGTCAGTTACCACACCTGTGTCGGTGCAGACCGCAAAGTCTCTGTACCCAAGCTTGATTCTGTATCCGCTGGAGTCGGCACAGTCGTGGCTGGTGGGGAAACGATGAATTTCCATATCACCTACGGCAATCGGCTTATCTATTATATTAATGTTATGCTGGGGGGAGAATTGTTCCATGTTGGCGATGGCCTCTGCGGTGCCACGAGACATATATATAGGTATGCGGTGCTTCTTCGCAAATACACTGAGACCGTTGATGTGGTCGTTATGTTCATGGGTTATAAATATTGCAGATAATTGACGGGGGTCTATGCCTATAGTACCGAGGCGGTCGGTGATTCGTTTTGCCGATACGCCCACGTCTATAAGAATATGAGTGTTGCCTTCACCTATGTAGATGCTGTTGCCGCTGCTTCCGCTAAAAAGGGGGCAAAAACGTGACATCATAATCTTCCTTTCCCAGAGTTAATACGGACTTTCTTGCACATAATATTTAACAGATTATGTAAATTCAAAACCGGTGTGGAATAACCACACCGGCAAATACTTCCTTAAAGAGCTTCCTTGATTTTGCTGGGGTTAATAATTTCAACCCTTTTTATGTCGGCGCCACAAGCGGTGAGCTTTTCAACAACGCCTGAGTAACCGCGGTCTATATATTCAATGTTTTCAACTTCGGTGATACCCTCAGCGCAAAGACCCGCAATAATCATGGCGGCTCCTGCTCTCAGGTCGGTTGCCATAACAGGCGCTCCCTTGAGTTTTTCAACACCTGTTATAACAGCTACTCGTCCATCTACCTGCACCTCAGCGCCCATTTTGGTGAGCTGGTCAACATATCTGAAACGGTTGTCCCATACGTTGTCGGTAACGATGCTGGTGCCGTCCGCAATGGTAAGATAAACCGCCATCTGGGGTTGCATGTCGGTGGGGAATCCGGGATGGGGGAGAGTTATAACATTGCACTTTTTAGGTCTGCCGTTTGAAATAACGCGAAGACTGTCGTCATATTGTTCCACGGTACAGCCGGTTTCAACCAACTTTGCTATGATGGACTCAAGGTGCTTGGGGATTACATTCTTAATCAGCACATCACCACCTGTTGCCGCCGCAGCAACCATGTAGGTACCCGCTTCAATCTGGTCAGGAATAATGCTGTATGTTGTGCCGTGCAGAGATTCCACACCGCGAATTTTTATAACGTTAGTTCCCGCGCCCATGATGTTTGCACCCATGGAGTTGAGAAAGTTGGCAAGGTCGACTATGTGGGGCTCCTTAGCTGCGTTTTCAATAACAGTCATTCCGCGTGCTTTAACCGAAGCTAACATTATGTTCACGGTTGCACCAACTGATACCTTGTCAAGATACACAGGACCGCCAACAAGAAAATCTGCCTTTGCATCAACCATACCATTGTCAATGGAAACCTTAGCGCCCAAAGCCTCAAAGCCTTTAATGTGTTGGTCTATGGGTCGCACACCGAAGTCACAGCCACCTGGAGGGGCAACCTTTGCTCGGTTGAAGCGTCCTAACATCGCGCCCATAAAATAGCTGCTGGCGCGCATGCGGTTGCTCATGTCGGAAGATACGGTGTAAGACTTAACTGTGGTTGCATCAATTTCTATTGTATCCTTATTTATAACCTTAACACTGGCACCCAGTTCATAGAGAATACGAATCATAACCGAAACGTCTGAAATTTCGGGAACGTTTTCAAGTCTGCATACTCCGTCGCAAAGCAGAACAGCAGGAATTATTGCAACAGCAGCATTTTTAGCGCCGCTGATAGTGATTTCTCCGCGCAGCGGATTACCGCCGCTTACAACATATTTATCCAATACAAGGCACCTCTTAATTTTCTGTGAAATTAGTATTGCCTGAAAAAGCAAATTAACAACATAAATATCCGAATATAATTATACATATATTGGAGGAGATTGTCAAGGACAAAACATTACTAATAAATTCTATTGTAATAAAAACTTTTTGTGGTAAAATGAATATAAGGAACTTTTAGAGGTGATTTTACATGTTGACTAGTAAAAATTGCAACGTTAATTACAAAGGCGAAATAATGTATATCAGTTTTCCAATTTTTGAAAATGTCGGTGGAGTGAAGCAATGCTTTTCTACTCGCTTAGGCGGAGTGAGCAAGGGCCGTTATTCTACCATGAATCTCAGTTATTCCAACGGTGATGATAAAGAAGCTGTAGACGAAAATTTCAAAAGAATATGCAGTTGCATTGACATATCAACTGAATCTGTTGTAAGATCCCACCAGACTCATACCGTCAATATAGTTAATATCACAAGTGCTGGTCAGATTGTACCCGAGGGCACCGACGGACTTATCACAGATAAAGAGGGAATTACCCTGTGCTCGTCATATGCCGATTGTGTACCTTTGCTTTTTTACGACCCTAAAAAAAGAGTGGTGGCGTCGTCTCACTCAGGATGGAAAGGTACGGCAGGTGAAATAGGTAGACTTACTGTGGAAAGAATGGTGTCGGACTACAGTTGTGACACAGAAGATATCCTTGTGGCTATAGGTCCTGCTATTTGTCAGAGTTGCTACGAGGTGGACGATAACGTTATAAATGAGCTTAAAAAAATTAAATATCTTGATTTGAAAACTGCCGCGAAGCCACACGGTGAGGGCCATTATCTTTTAGATTTGAAAGAAATTTGCAGACAGGAAATCTTGTTTAGTGGAGTAAAGCCCCACAACATTTTAGTTAGTGATATTTGCACCTGCTGTAATAGTAAATATCTTCATTCTCACCGCGCAACAAAGGGAGAGAGGGGGAATCTGTGTGCCTTTATTTCCCTTAAATGATTTTTTGTTAGTTGTTCCTTTTTACTTTATCCAGTTAAGAAAATAACGACAAAACCTAAAAGCACAAATTTACGCCGTTTTGGGTAGATTGTGTGGTTGCTTATAATAAGAACCCGATCCTTCACACGCAATTAGAAATTGCGGGCGGGTACCCCGAAACCTTGTTGTATTCACAATAATACAATCCCCGACTTTGTAGGTCGGGGATTAAATATTGGATTTATCTTCTCTTTTCGGCAATCTCCAAGAGTATATCCTTTATGAACTCGTCAACGGGGAGTGAGCCCTTGTCGCCATCCTTGCGGGAACGAACCGAAACTGCGCCTTCCTCCACTTCTTTATCACCCATAATGAGCATGTAAGGAGTCTTTTGGAGCTGTGCTTCACGAATCTTATAGCCGATCTTTTCGCTTCTGTCGTCAAGCTCAACTCGGATTCCTGCGGCTTCAAGTTTTTCCTTAACAGCCTTCGCTGCCTCATGATGACGGTCGGCAATGGGGAGAATCTTAACCTGCAGGGGTGACATCCATGTGGGCAGAGCACCTGCATATTTTTCTATTAAGTAAGCAAGTGTTCTCTCGTAGCAACCCAAAGAGGTGCGGTGGATGATGTAGGGACGAACTTTCTGCCCGTTTTGGTCGGTGTATTCCATATCGAATTGCTCAGCAAGGAGTTGGTCGACTTGAATGGTAACAATGGTGTCTTCTTTGCCAAATACATTGCGATATTGAATGTCGAGCTTGGGTCCGTAGAAAGCGGCCTCGCCGATTCCTATAGAGTAGTCAACGCCTAAATCATCAAGGATTTTACCCATGATGCTCTGTGCTTCATCCCACTGCTCGGGAGTACCGATGTATTTTTCGGTGTTGCTGGGGTCCCACTGAGAGAAACGGAATGTACAATCCTCAAGCATACCAACAGTATCTAGAACATATTTAGCAAGTTCGAGACAACCCTTAAATTCTTCCTCCAGCTGGTCGGGACGGAGAATTAAGTGGCCTTCTGAAATGGTGAACTGACGAACACGGATAAGACCATGCATCTCACCGCTGTCCTCATTTCGGAACAGGGTAGAGGTTTCGCCCAATCTCATAGGTAGGTCGCGGTAGGAACGCATACGGTTAAGATAAACCTGATATTGGAAAGGACAGGTCATAGGACGCATTGCAAAGCATTCCTTAGAGTCGTCGGTGGGGTCACCAAGGACGAACATACCGTCTAAATAATGGTCCCAATGTCCTGAGATTTTGTAAAGGTCGCTTTTTGCCATTAAAGGGGTTTTGGTAAGAAGATAGCCACGCTTGGCTTCTTCATCCTCAATCCAGCGCTGTAAAATCTGAATAACCTTAGCGCCCTTGGGCAAAAGAATGGGTAAGCCCTGACCGATTACATCTGAGGTGGTGAAGTATTCTAACTCACGACCTAATTTATTATGGTCGCGTTTCTTTGCTTCTTCAAGCATCGTGAGGTGTTTCTCAAGCTCGGATGCTTTTGGGAAAGCGGTACCATAAATTCTTTGGAGCATTTTGTTGTTGGCATCGCCTCTCCAATAAGCACCGGTGCACTGGGTCAACTTGAATGCCTTAACGCTTCCTGTGGAGATAAGATGCGGACCTGCGCAAAGCTCTATAAATTCACCTTGTTTATAGAAACTAATATCCTCACCCTTGGCAGAATGTTCTTTAATCAACTCAACTTTATATGGCTCACCCTTTTCCTCCATAAGCTTGATAGCCTCGTCGGCGGACATGGTGATACGCTCAAGTTCCAGATTTTCTTTAACAATATTTTTCATCTCGGCTTCAAGCTTCAGAAGGTCTTCGGGAGAAAAAGCCTCAGGGGCGTCAAAGTCATAATAAAATCCGTTGTCTATAGCAGGACCTATTGTGAGCTTAACCTCGGGATAAAGCTTTTTCACAGCCTGAGCCAGAATATGGGATGCGGTGTGACGGAAAACGTAGGCGCCGTCCTTGTCGCTAAAGGTTAAAATTTCTAAATCGCAATCGGAATCTACAACAGTTCTCAGGTCGCAAACCTCGTCGTTGATTTTACCGGCACAGGCTGATTTATAGAGCCCCATGCCAATATCTCTCGCAATGTCGGCAACAGATATAGGAGCGTCATACTCCTTGATTGTGCCGCCTTTAAGTGTAATTTTCATAATTTTGTTTCCTCCATGAACAATTGATTTAACAAAACAAAAAGCCTTGCCCCAAAAACTTGGGGCAAAGCTTAAAATACAAAAGCTCTACGGTTCCACCCATAGTGCGCTGTGTTTCCACAGCCTCATCATTCCCTTAACGCAGGAGCTACGACCTGAGTTGCTACCCTCAGGCACTCGGAAGGTGGTGGCTTATTCTGGCTTAATCCTGCCGCGGCTTTCAGCCTTCGACCGCAACTCTCTAAAGGATTGTTATGCAGAAAAGTGTCCTTCTTCAACGCTTTAGTTAATTTTAAACCTAAAATAGCAAATTGTCAAGTGCTATTAGCTTGTGTAGTTATCAAAGTAACCCTGAACGAGAATAACCGGTGTGCCCTTGTCTCCCGAGCCGCTGGTCAGGTCGCAAAGGGAACCTATAAGGTCGGTGAGCTGACGGGGGGTAGTACCCTGAGATGCCATGTTACCAACAAGGCTTCCGCCCTTAGCCTTAATGCTTTCTGAGATAGCCTTTTTAAGCTCATCACCGCTAAGGTCCTTGAAGTCGTTGTCTGCAAGATATTTAAGCTTTAATTCGTTGGGTGTACCGATGAGTCCATCTGTGAAAGCAGGAGAAACAACGGGGTCGGCAAGTTCCCAAATCTTGCCCTTGGGGTCTTTAAACGCGCCGTCGCCGTATACCATAACTTCAACATGTTTGCCTGTTCTATCTAAAACTTTCTTCTGGATGTCCAGAACTAAATCTTTACATTCGCGGGGGAACAGCTTGATTTTATCCTCGGTGGATTTGTTGGAGCCAAGAAGACCATACTGCTCATTGCAACCACTTCCGTTTACAGGAGCATTCATAATGTCATCGAGACCGCAAACTACCTTTGCACCCGCGGCTTTAAGCAAACGCTTTGTGCGTTCGCGGGTGTGGATATCACAGGTGAGTACGCAATCGGTGTAGTCCAAAATAGCCTTAGGCTGGTTGGCAAAAACAACCTCAACCTCGGCGCCCATTTCACGAATAAGGTCAGCGTAATACTGAACATAGTCCACGCCTGTAAATTCTAGTTTCTGTACGCCGAACACTTCGCGATAACGCTCTAAAGTAAGCACATCTGAATAAGGATTAATACCTGCCTCATCGATGAGGTCATAGGTAGCGAGTGAGTTACCAACTTCGTCTGAGGGGTAGCTTAACATAAGAACGATTTTCTTAGCGCCCTTTGCTATACCGCGAAGGCAGATAGCAAAACGGTTACGGGAAAGAATAGGGAATATAACACCAATAGTGCCCCCGCCAAGTTTAGCCTTTACATCGGCCGCAATATCATCAACGCTACAGTAGTTACCCTGAACTCTTGCAACTATTGACTCTGTGAGAGCGATAACATCGCGGTCACGTATTTCGAAATTCTCGAACTCTGCCGCTTCAAGTACGCTGTCAGTAACCAACTGAGCGAGATCGTCTCCCTCTCTGAAAATTGGGCAACGAATACCTCTGGATACTGTACCAACTCTGCGTTCTTTGTTTTCCATATTTGTTAATCCTTTCTGCAGGGTGACCGAAGAAATCAGCCTGACCCTTTCACATCAAAATATTATACCTAATAACAATAAAATTTTCAAGACTTACAACTATATTTTTTTCAAAAATTTTGATAATTTACTCATTATACAAAATTTTCGTTAAACTTTCCAATATATTTCACCATATTTTAGCTAAAAAACAGCTGTTGAATTTAAGAGTTCAACAGCCGTTTTAATTTATCATTTCACTTTAAAAGAATTTATCAACCACACCCACGATGAAAACGATTAAAATAACAACGGGTAGGATGTAGGTAAGATAGGGTCGAAGCCAATTTCCAAATTTGGTGCCCTTACCTGTGTTAGCTTCTTCCTGGAAGTTTTTCCAACCCCAGCCCCATTTGGAAACGCAGAACAGAAGATAAATCAAAGCGCCCAAGGGGAGTATTACATTGGAAACTGTAAAGTCCTCAAGATCCATCAGGTTGGAGCCTGCTCCGAAAGGAGTGATATTCGAAAGAACATTGAAGCCGAGAATACAAGGAAGTGTAAGCACTGCCATTGCGATTCCGTTAATAAGGGAGGAGCGTTTTCTTGACCAGCCTGTGAAATCACAGACACATGCGATAATGTTTTCAAACACCGCGATAACTGTGGACATAGCGGCAAATGCCATGAATACGAAGAAGAGGCTTCCCCAGATTCTACCACCTGACATATTGCTGAAAATAACGGGCAGGGTTTCAAATATAAGGCTGGGACCTGCTCCCGCATCAACACCGTATGCCGAGCAGGCGGGGAATATAATAAGACCTGCAGTAAAAGCAACAAAGGTATCCAGAGCGGCAATTCTTATAGATTCACCCGGGAGCGAACGCTTTTTGTCGATGTAGCTACCGAAAATAGCCATAGAGCCGATACCGATGCTAAGTGTAAAGAACGCCTGATTCATGGCGGCAACCAGAACTGTGCCTAAGCCGTGTTCGGTTATCTTACTTACATCAGGCACAAGATAAAATTTAAGTCCTTCGGAAGCTCCTTTGAGGGTTATACTATTTACAGCAAGAATTACAATAAGAGCAAGTAGAGCAATCATCATAACCTTGGTAACACGCTCAACACCGTTTTTAAGACCAATTGCACAGATGGCGAAACCGAGGGCAACAACTATCAAGGTCCAGATAAGCAATGTAGCAGGGTCGGAAACCATACCACTGAAGGTATCCTTAACAGATTCGGTGGTAGCAGTTGTGAGTTTTCCTGCCGCGGTGAGATAGCAGTAGTGGAGAATCCAACCGGTTACTACTGTGTAGAACATCATAAGCAGATAGTTACCTATAATAGCAGATACGCCATGGAAATGCCATTTTTGACCTGGTTTCTCCAACACATTGAAAGAAAGCGCAGGACTCTTTCTACTTGCACGACCAACCGCAAATTCTGCCGTCATAAGGGGGATTCCCATGGCAATAATGAAGAACAGATATATAAGCACAAATATTGCGCCGCCGTACTGTCCTGTCATATAAGGGAATTTCCACACGTTTCCGCATCCTATGGCGCAGCCTGCAGACAAAAGAATAAATCCGAGACGTGAGCCAAGTTTTTCTCTTTCCATTTTTTCTCTCCTCAAAACTATATTTTTAAAATCCTTTTAAAGATTTCAATACCGTATAAAAGTGCGTCCTCATCGAAATCAAACTTATTGCTGTGGAGGGGGATTCCACCCTTGCCACCCTCTATGCCAAGGAAGAAAAATAACCCTGGTACTCTTGTCTGGTATTCAGCAAAATCCTCAGCCGCCATTACAGGCTCTACCAATACGTTGTCATCCATTGAGTCAAGCAGGATGTAAAATTGTTCAACCATAGACCTTGGATTTGAAACGCAGGGATAATGGGAGTTTTCCTCAATTTGGAATTCGGCGCCTGTTGCCAGATGTAAGCCCTCAGCAACATTGCGGATACGGGTGGTAAGACTGTCGTAAAGTTCGCTGTTAAATACCCTTAGGGTACCCTCAATTTCAACCTTGTCTGCAATAACATTGTGGGAAGTGCCTCCTGAGATTCTTCCCAGAGTTAGAAGCGCATCCTGATGGGGGTCGACATTTCGGGTGATAACACTTTGTAACATGTTGATTAGCTCAGCCGCGGCAACTATGGCATCAACACCCAACTGAGGTGTTGATGCATGGGTGCTTTTCCCCTTAACTTGAATCTTAAAATCGCTCGCCTGCGCCATTAGGTAATCCCAGCGGATACCCACCTTACCCTTAGGAACGGTGGGCCATAAATGGAGTCCGTAAATTCGGTCGATATCGGGGAACTGTAGCGCTCCCTCCTCAATCATTCGTTTGGCTCCAGCAAAGCCTTCCTCACCTGGTTGAAACAACAAAACAACATTGCAATCTAAGCGATCCCTGTTTTGAGAAATCAGCTTTGCTAGTCCCAGCAAAATAGCAGTGTGGCCGTCGTGACCGCAACCATGCATCTTGCCAATTGTTTTGGAGCAGTAGGGAACATCAGACACCTCGGTGTGATTGAGCGCGTCCATATCGGCGCGAAACGCAATAGTCTCTGTTGCACCCTCGGTGAGGAACACCACTTTAACGCCCGTTGAAGCAATTTTGCGCATAGAATCTGGCTGGAATTCAGCCAACTTTTCCATGACAAATTTCTGAGTTTTATAGAGCTCGAAACCAATTTCTGGAATGGTGTGAAGATGTTGTCTCCACTCTGTCACATCATTAAGAAGATCAGTTACCGATTGGGAAATTTCCATATAATCATCCTCAAGCTTATGTGTTGGATTATAACCAATGTAATTATATCAGCATATTTTCGAATCGTCAACAGTTAAGATTAATAATTCAAATAAGGCAGTTGCAAATCAGCGAACATCCACAGAGGATTGAAAAATTTTTCCTCTGTAACATTCGCAAAAAACAAACAAAAAAACAGACTCATCCCCCAATTGGAGTTTGAGTCTGTTTTTGATATAAAAGAGATATGATAAAATTTGTGGATTATAATTATTTAAGGTCTTTTTTGATTCTTGTGGTTGAGATTTCGGGAGTTCTGGGCAGGTAAACCACTTCGCAAAGGTCACTCAGAAAATCAAATTTGCCTTTCCAGTCATCACCCATAACAAAGGTATCAATGTGATATTCCTTAACGTCATTTCTTTTTTGGTCCCAATTTTCCTCAGGAATAACAAGGTCAACGTATCTTATTGATTCCAAAAGCATTTTTCTTTGCTCGTAAGTGAAATAGCATTTCTTTTGCTTTTCGTTCCAGTTGAACTCATCGGTAGAAAGAACAACAACCAGATAGTCGCCGTGTTCCTTTGCGCGTTTCAAAAGATTAATATGTCCGTAGTGCAATAAATCGAAAGTTCCATAGGTTATAACACGTTTCATTTTTATCACCTTTACCTATTTTTTTAAACTTGATATCAAAACAATGTAGCAGAGGTTTTTAAGCTTTGCCAATTACTCCCACTCTATGGTGCCTATAGGCTTGGGAGTGAGATCAAGAAGTACGCGGTTAATTCCATCAACTTCATGGGTAATTCTGTAGGTTATGTGGTGAAGTAGGGCATAGGGTATTTCCTCTATGGTTGCGCTCATAGCATCAGTAGTGTTCACAGCGCGGATGATTGCGGGCCAACCCTCGTAACGGCTCTCATCCTTAACGCCTACACTCTTAATATCGGGAACAGCGATGAAATACTGCCAAACCTTCTCTGCAAGACCATTTTTATCGAATTCCTCTCGGAGGATTGCATCTGCCTCACGGAGAGCGTGGAGTCTGTCGCGGGTGATAGCACCGAGACAACGAACACCCAAACCGGGGCCTGGGAAGGGTTGACGGTAAACCATGGCGTGGGGGAGACCCAATGCCTCTCCGACAACGCGAACTTCATCTTTAAAGAGGAGTTTGATAGGTTCTACAAGCTCAAATTTCAAATCCTCAGGCAGACCGCCAACATTGTGGTGGGACTTAACAGCCTTCTTACCTTCTGCCTGTTTGAAGCTTTCCAAAATATCTGGGTAAATTGTTCCTTGAGCAAGGTAAGAAACACCCTCAAGCTTACGAGCTTCATCTGCAAATACATTTATAAACTCAGCGCCAATGATTTTTCTTTTCTTTTCTGGGTCGCTGACACCTGCCAATAAATCCAAGAATCTGTCGGTAGCATCAACATAAATAAGGTTAGCGTCGAGCTCGTCCTTGAAAATCTTTATAACATTCTCGGACTCATCTTTACGCATAAGTCCGTGGTTTACGTGAACGCAAACAAGCTGTTTGCCGATAGCCTTAATAAGCAACGCAGCAACAACCGAGCTATCAACACCGCCCGACAAAGCGAGCAATACTTTTTTGTCGCCAACCTGTGCTCTGACATCTGCAATCTGTTTTTCTATAAAATCCTTGGCAAGTTCGGGTGTGGTGATACGAGCCATGGATTCGGGTCTTTTTTCGTTCTGCATGTAAATTCCTCCGTATATTTTAATCTAAAACTGACTTAATAGCATTAAGTAAATCGTCAAACTCATCGAAAGCGGGGAGCTCGGGATTGTCTTTCTTAATCTGCTCGGTGCTCTTAAACAGGAAACCAGCCTTACTTGCTTTAATCATTCCAAGGTCATTATAGCTGTCACCTGCGCAGATTGTATCGTAGCCAATGGACTGAAGAGCCTTGACGGTGGTGTATTTTGATTTCTCCACTCGCATTTTATAGCCGACTATCTTGCCATTTTCGTCAACCTCTAAGGTGTTGCAGAAAAGGGTCGGCCAATTAAGCTTTGCCATTAAAGGCATACCAAATTGGGTGAATGTATCGCTCAGAATAATAACCTGAGTGAGGGTGCGGAGCTCGTCCAGGAACTCCCTTGCGCCCTCTAAAGGCTCAATTTTAGCAATCGTATCTTGGATTTCCTTGAGTCCTAAACCGTGCTCATTCAATATGTTGATGCGGTATTTCATCAGCTTGTCGTAGTCGGGCTCGTCGCGGGTGGTACGCTTTAATTCAGGAATCCCACTTGCCTCTGCAAATGCAATCCATATTTCGGGAACCAACACGCCCTCCATATCCAAACAAACAATATTCATAATAGGTCCTCCTATCTAAAGTTTACCATTTTATTGAAAAAGTATAACATACATCTGAGAAATTTTCAACAATTCCATTTAATACAATTCGGGGAAATTATAAAAAGTGCAAATCCGTATATTGATTTTGGATTTGCACAGTTGTTAAAACTCTTGTGCTTAAAGAAGTCTTTTGCGCAATTCTTCACCGTTTTGGGGGTGGAGATATGCGGGAGCAATGTCGAAGACAGTTTTGCAGCCTTTCGCGCCCTCCTGATTTAAGCGGTATGCCGCACGGGCGTAAGCCACCAAAACACTTGACGTGAATTCAGGATTGGAGTCAAGGGTCAGTTTATATTCAATTATGTGGTTGTTCTGCTGATTAACACCTGTCTTACCGCTGCGGATAACTACACCGCCGTGGGGGATACCGCTGTGGTCTCGGTCCAACTCTTCCTGACTTATGAAATTAACGGTGGTGTTGTAATCTGCGAAATAGTTAGGCATGGTGACAATAGCTTGGCGGATTGCCTCTAAGTCGGCGCCATCCTCTGCTACAACATAGCATTCTCTCAAATGCTTGTCGCGGGTTGTGAGTTCGGGGTTTTCGCCCTTTCTCACGCTCTCTACAGCGCTTTCAACAGGAACGGTATACTGACGGGCATCGCGAACACCCTCAATTCTGCGGATAGCATCGGAGTGGCCCTGGCTCACGCCTTTGCCCCAGAAAGTATAGTCAACTCCGTTGGGGAGTATGGCTTCACCTAAAAGACGATTGAGGGAGAACATACCGGGGTCCCAACCAACCGAAATAACTGCAACTTTATTGGAAACCAATGCTTCCTTAGCCACATTATCAAAATGCTGAGGAATTTTGGCATGGGTATCGAAGCTGTCAATAACATTAAAGTATTTTGCCATCTGGGGAGTCTGGGTTGGCAGGTCGTTGGCACTGCCACCACAGAGAATCATAACGTCTATTTTATCCTTAAATTTCGGGGCATCGTTCATTGAATATACAGGAACACCTGAATTTGTCTTAAGAGTTGAGGGATTGCGCCTAGTGAATAGTGCAACTAATTCCATGTCTGGACATTTTTCTATTGCGCACTCGACGCCCTTTCCTAAATTACCATATCCCGCAATAGCTACCCTTATTTTCATTTACAACACCCATTTCGATAAAAGTATGCTATTATTATACTCCTAAAATAAGCAAAAATCAATAATGACCGCCCATAAAGACGGTCATTATTTTAAAATATTTTTATTTATTTTGCATAATCATACAAGATTTTCAATTGAGTCTGCGGCGCCAACCATGTAATCTGCGGAAAATCTTTCGAAATCACCTGCGTCGGCGAGACTTGCCAACTCCGCATCAAGAGGAATTTTTGCAAGTAAGGGTAGACCTAATTCCTGGGCAACACTTTCGGATTTACCATTTCCGAAAATGCGAAGATCCTTTCCGCAATCGGGACATCTTATATAACTCATGTTTTCAACAATGCCTATAACGGGAATCTCCATAAGTTTTGCCATGTTGTATGCCTTTTTAACAATGAGAGATACCAAATCCTGAGGGGAGGTAACAATCTCAATACCGTTAACAGGGATTGATTGGAAAACAGTAAGGGGAACATCACCTGTGCCTGGAGGCATATCTATGAACAAATAATCCAGCTCTCCCCAGAAAACCTCGGTCCAAAATTGCTTGACAGCACCAGCAATAACAGGACCTCTCCAGACAACAGGGGACTCGGGATTGTCCAGGAGCAGATTAACCGACATTATTTTTATTCCGCCCTTTGTTTCTAAGGGAATTATTCCCATTTCGTTTTGCATAGCTCTGCCGCCTACACCAAACATTTTGGGGATAGACGGACCTGTTATATCTGCGTCGAGTATACCCACCTTGTAGCCCTTTCGCGCCATCATAACCGCGCTCATTGCCGTAACGAGAGACTTACCGACACCGCCCTTGCCCGAAACTACTCCGATAACCTTTTTAACTGTACTGAATTGGTTAAGAGGCTCTAAGAGATTTTGCGGCTCTTTATGTCCCGAACAGGAACTGCAGTCACCGGTACAACCCTGGGATTTACCGCTACAGGTTTTCTTTTCTTCTTGCATTTTATCATATCCTTGAAATGAATTATTGCTTACAAAAGCCTATTTATTATACAGCAACATTAATCAATTTTCAAGTGCCGCATTATACTACTGTGAAATCGGTTTCGATAATCTTCCTGCTGCAGTCGGGGGAGTATTTCCAGTAATCCATGTGCTCACCGTGGAAATAGTATTCGTAACTGTTTAGGCATTTTTCATCAAAAGTATCAATAATAATGAGCTTAACCTTCATTTTTTCGGGAATAAGGCTTTTTATGTAAACACTGGCTTTTTGCCCAACCTTTACTCCCGAGCGTAGCTCTGCTAAACCAGCAAGATTGGGTGTAAGCTCTATAAATATTCCGTACTCCTCCACAGAGCGCACCGTACCTGTAACGGTTTGCCCCTGCATGAACTCTGAAGCATTTTCAGCCCATGTGCCGAGAAGCTCCTTTTGGGAAAGGGTAACTCTGGAACTGCTGTCAATATTACGCACTACTGCCTTTATATCCATGCCTGTATGGAATCTGTCGGAGGGGTGGGATATACGGGATACCGATATGGCATCTATAGGCATAAGGGCGATTATACCGCATCCGATATCACAAAATGCGCCAAAGGCTTCAAGGTGAGTGACACGAGCCCCGATAACATCTCCTTTGGAAAGATTGTTCACATATTCTCTCATGCACCTCTCCTGTGCGCGACGGCGGGAAAGCCATGCGCAAAGTCTTCCGTTTGAATCGGGTTTTATGGTATCAACAACAAATGAAACAGGTTTTCCAACCCTTGAAATCAAAGCGATATCCTTGACCTTTCCCTCTCTTATGCCGAGGGCACCCTCCTCGCGTGGAATTATACCTTTCATGCATCCAAGCTCAACAATGAGATTATGGTCAAAGTCGCACATGGTGGCACGTGCCTCTAAAATATCACCTCTGTTCATGGCTTCGTAAACTGTGGACGGGGTGGATATCATGTACTTATTTTGACTTGACTCAATGCTCCATCCCTCGGGGAAATAGTTTTTCATTCCTAAACCTCTTCTTTCCTAAAACTTTATTGTCATTCAAGTATATGAATCGGGTAATAGGAAATATGACATACGGCAATTTGAGCTTTTTTTGACATTATTGTGCAACTTTATAATAGAAATTTATAATAGTTTGTGGTATAATTAAAAAGTAATATATTAAAAAGTATAAAATGAGGTGGTAAGAGTTTCACAGAGCAGTGCCTGTTGTCTGTAGATTGCTTATTGATAAGAACTACACAATTTAAAAGATAGGCGATAGAATATAGAAAAAACAAACAGGGTTTACACCCTCATAAATACAGAATAATTGCAATAGATAGGAATGAAGAAAATGAAAAACGCAAATTTTATAAAGACCCCTAAAATTTTTGATAAGGGTTTCCATTTGGAAGAGCCCTGTCCTCGTTTCCGTAGGCATTTCACCGCCGACAAGGGATTTACCAAAGCTCTGCTTTCGGTTTGCGGACTGGGTTGCGGAGAATATTACCTCAACGGAAAAATTGTTACACAGGACAAATTTATTGCCCCTTTCAGCGACTATAATAAGACCTTGTGGTATAATACCTACGATGTTACTGAGCTGATTGCTGATGGTGACAACACCGCCGCAGTGTATTTGGGTTTCGCATTCTTCAATGAAAACCATAAAACCGCTTGGGACCATAATGAAGCCCCTTGGCGAGACAACCCCAAATTTGCCTTCAAGCTGGAACTTATCTACCCCGATAAGACCGAGTGTATTTTATCCGACGATAATTGGAAATGCTCCGACGATGGCTACATCCGCTTCTCCCAGATTCGAAGCGGTGAATACGTGGATTTAAGATTGTTGGAGGATTGGACTTCTCCCGACTACGACGACAGCGACTGGGATAGTGCAGTAGTTGACGATCGTCCGCCCGTGGGTGTGTTCAGAGAATGTCTTGCTGAGCCCATGCGGGAATGTGAGATTTTCCCCACAAAGAGTATCACCAAGATAGAAGAAAACAAGTACGTTTTCGATATCGGCGAAAATATCAGCGGATATGTTCGTCTCAAGGTCAAGGGCGAAAGCGGACAACAGTTGACGCTTCGTTATGCTGAGCGTTTTGAGGATGGTGAGCTTAATTATCTCGAATTGGATATGCTTAATTTCGAAGCTCCTTTTCAGGTTGACAAGCTTATTCTTTCGGGCGAGGAACTGGTATGGTCACCAAGGTTTACATACTATGGATTCAGGTTTGTGGAAATAGATGGACTGACCGAGGAGCCAACTCCCGACATGCTGGAGGGTGTGTTCTTACGGCATATAATTTCGGTTAAATCTCAGTTCCAATGTTCAAATGAAAAAATCAACCGACTCTGGAACATGGGCGTCAGAAGTGTTCTTTCCAACCTTTACTATATGCCCACAGATTGTCCCACCCGCGAAAAATACGGCTGGACCAACGATGCCAGAGCATCGGCAGAGCAGATGCTTCTGAACTTCTCGGTTGAAAATATAATGGAGAAGTGGATGCAGGATATTCGCGATTCTATGCGAGACGATGGCTCAATGCCAGGAATAATCCCCACCCCTGGCTGGGGATATGAGTGGGGAAGCGGTCCTATATCCAACGGCATTCTTTTTGAACTGCCATATAGGGAATATCTTATAAACGGCAACCCACAGTGGCTTAAGGAAAACACCGAATACTTCCTCAGATATTTGCATTATCTTGAAAGTAAAGAAGACGAAAAAGGCCTGGTTGGTATCGGACTTTGTGACTGGGCTGGACCCTACGAAACCTTTGAGTCGTCTCCTGTTCCGCTCACCCTAAGCGATACAGCTCTTTACATAAACTTTCTTGATATCACCGCTTTGGCGCTAAGGCTTTCGGACGATAGCCGTGAAAAGGATATCACATCGCGGAGAGAGAGAATAGCAGATAATTTCAAAAGGGAATTCATAGGTGAAGATGGTAGATGTACTGTGAGTGAGCAGTCGGCTTTGGCGCTTATAATCGACTTTGGTATTTATGATAATCTATCTCCATTGGCAGAGCAACTGAAAGCCGAGGTGGAAAAGCACGATTTCCACCACTACTGCGGAATGTTAGGCCTCAGACATCTTTACTATGCCCTTTCCAAAACAGGCAGAAGTGACTACGCTTTAAAAATCCTTACCTCAGAGGGCTTCCCCTCGTTTATGGAGTGGATAGACGAGCGAGATGCCACCTCCCTTTGCGAAAGTTGGCGTAAGGATTCTTCCTATAATCACCACATGTACTCCTTCTTCATGGCGTGGCTCATGCAGACATTGGGAGGAATTAACACAAACGTTGGCTCGGCGCCTTGCGAGAATCTAATAATCGCGCCCCAATTCTTAGAGGGAATAGATTATTGTCGAGTTTCCAATAATGGATATGAAGTGTATTGGCAAAGAAACGGCAATAGAATTAATGTTGAAATAACCGTACCGCAAGGAGGATTTGCCGAATTGCAGCTTCCTGACAAACAGCCCGAAATCTTGCCCGAAGGCAACTATTTAATAACTGTATAAACACAAAACCAACACCAGATAGGTGTTGGTTTTGTTATTGTTTGGGTTTGTGTCATTGCCGATATTACGGTACAAAGTTTTCAAAAATATATGCTGAAAAGTTATCCTGAGTTTCCTCAATTTGCTCCTCGCTTGTGTATGTCCAGGCGATTGTGTTGGCGCCCAAGAGCCTACAAACCATAAGGGGCAGGGCGCAGGGGTATTTGTATTCGTAGGAAATAAAGTCTGGTCGGCTGAGGAAGTTAAATAGCAAAACACCCGCAATTACTTCTAAAGTTGTGTGGGGTTTTATCTTAAAGAAATTGGTTGCTAACTGACCGCGGCATACCTTTGGCGCATTCTTCTTAAACCATCTGATAATTGGGGGATAGAAGGATTGCACTGCATATTTGCCCTCATAGTCTTTTAAGATTTCCCAAGCCTTTTCGCAAAGCTCACGGTCCCGTTTGCCAACAGTTTTGATTTCTATAAGCAGAGGAACGCATCCGTCCACAAGATCCAACACCTCGCGGAATGTGGGGATAGTATCCTCAGTTCCCGAAAGTCGAAGCTCTCTCAACTCTCTGAGACTAAGGTCTATAACAGGTTTGTCTACACCGCAAACCCTTTTAAGGTCGTTGTCGTGGAAGACCACAACTTCGCCCTCCCTACTTAGACGAATGTCGATTTCTATGGGTAGTTTGGATTTAATTGCCTCTCCGTAAGCCGAGAAAGAGTTTTCGGCAATGCCTTTTTGGGTGTTGTGGAGTCCTCGGTGGGCAATGTAACTGCCGCGGAACATACCGCAGTTGTCGTGCTTACGAAGACTGGGGGAGATAAGAAAAATATAAAGCAGTAAAATTACGGCAATAATAATCAAAAACCACATATCACTTTTCCAGGTCCTTAATCATATTTACTCGGGTCCCATGGCGGCCGCCCTCAAACTCGGTGTTGATAAAGAGGTCAACCATTTCGAGAGCTACACCTGGGCCTATTACTCTGCCACCTATACAGAGAACGTTGGCATCGTTGTGAAGCCTTGTGTATTTTGCGGAAAACGTTTCGCTACATGCGGCGGCACGGATGCCTTTAATTTTGTTTGCCGCTATCGACATGCCAATACCTGTGCCACAGCAGAGAATGCCAAGACGGCTTTCACCACTAACAACAGAGTCGCAAACAACCTTTGCGATTTCGGGATAGTTCACCGACTTCTCCTCATAAATTCCAAAATCCTTATAGGGTATTCCTTTTTCCTCAAAATATTCCACTATGCGGTTTTTAAGGTCGAACGCGCCGTGGTCACATCCAATAGCAATCATTTTTGTTCCTCCATTTTCTTTTTTAGTTCCCGTTCAGCCTGAGGCAGACGGAGATATATCGGCAAAAGCTCCTGAGAGTTTACCGTTTTCCCCGAGATAAAGTCGTGGAGCGCCGCGGCGGCGACCCCACGAGCCGATTGATAACGGCTGGAATCCGGAGCCAACATAGCGTTTTGCAGGTTCTCACCGAAGTTTTTATAAAGCAGGGGAGAGCCGTCACCCATAATAAGGGCAGACAGACCCATTTTCTCGGTTGTCTCGTTTATCTTATTGCAAAAATCCTCAAGGGGTATTGCCATGTCTTGACTGAGTCTTGTGATTTTTTCGCCGTCACTTAAAAAGAGCCCACAGTAGCATTGATTACATCTGGCATCCATACATGCGGCAATAACGCCCTTATAAGAAATGTTGCAATGCGCCATGGCAAAAAGGGTGGATACCCCAACGCAAGGCTTGGCGTTGGCAATGGTCAAACCCTTAACTGCGCTCATGCCTATTCTTAAGCCCGTAAAGGAGCCTGGACCGTGGGCAACGCAGAAGCCGTCGATATCCTCAATTCCCAGTCCACAGGCGCTCAGCGCCGCCTCAGCCATTGGCATAAGGGTTTGGGAATGGGTAAGCCCAACATTGTTGTAGAACTCGGCAAGGATTTTCTCGTTCTCTGCTATTGCAACAGAGGCCTGCTTCGCGGAGCATTCAAAAGCCAATATTTTCATATATTAAATTCCCTCCACGGTGATCTTTCGGGTGTTGTCGTCGATTCTAGAAATAGTGATTTTAATGTGGTTTTCGGGCAGAGCCGCCTCAATATTCTCGCTCCATTCGGTGGCGATAACACCGCCCTCCTCGGAGTAGTCGAAGAAGCCTGTGGTCTCCAAATCCTCCCAACCTGAGATTCTGTACATATCGAAATGGAAAAGGGGGAACCGACCTCCGCGATATTCATTCACAATGGAAAAGGTTGGGGAGGAGGTTTCACCTTGGAAGCCCAACCCCTGAGCCAGACCCGAAATCAAATGGGTCTTACCGACACCTAAATCACCATACAGCGCAATTACCTCGCCGCCTGTTAGTCTCTCTGCCAGTTTTTTTCCTATATTTAATGTGTCGTTTGTACTTTCGGAAATATATACCATATTACTCACCGAATATAAGTATACCACAAACATTTCAGGAATTAAAGAACAAAATTAACAAAAAGTATACTTGCAGTGTAGCAATAAATAATATATAATATCTTTGACAAAGCTTTAAAGGAATTGATTTTATGAACAGAATGCTTTCGAGTATAGCTGACTATATACGCGAATGTGACAAGGTGCTGGTTGCTCTTTGTTGCTTTGCTTCGCTATACGGAGGGGTGGCGGTGCTTTCTGCTGGATCTCTCCGTCAGTTTATAATGCAGATGTTGGGCTTTGTTATGGGCGTTATTGTGGCTATAATCATTTCAAAATTCGATTATAAGATATATAAAAAGCTCTGGCCTCTTGCTGTGTTGGTGGGCTTGGTGCCTGTAATTCTCACTTTTTTTATAGGCTATGCTCCTGATGGCACCGACGATAAGGCGTGGCTCTTGCTTCCAGGTAATGTTTCCTTTCAGCCTTCTGAATTTCTAAAGATTATTTTTATAATTACATTCAGCCTCCATCTTTCGGCTGTACAGGACAAGCTGAATAAATTTTACAATGTTATACTCCTGTGTCTCCACGGTGCCTTTCCCGTGGTGCTGATACATTTGCAGGGTGACGATGGTACAGCTATTGTGTTCTTCTCAATGTTTTTGGCTATGATGTTTGCCGCAGGGCTTAAAATCCGCTATTTTATAATGGCTTTTGTTGCTGTTATTGCAATTATTCCCGTTGCTTATTTTTATCTTCTCAACGACGACCAGCGCACAAGAATTCTTTCGCTGTTTGATTTAGAGGCAGACCTGCTCGGTAGCGGTTGGCAACAATGGAGAGGCAGAATAGCTTTTGCCAATGGAGGATTCTGGGGCAAGGGGCTTTTCGAGGGTGACCTTGTGCAGTCGGGCAGTATACCCGAGGGGTATAACGATTTTATTATTACGTCCATCGGCGAGGAGCTGGGCTTTTTCGGTTGCATGGCTGTGTTGGGACTTCTACTTGCAATCGGACTCAGAGTGCTTTTTGTAAGCAATCGTTCCCGAGATAAAATGGGGAGCTATATCTGTGTTGGAGTTTTTGCAATGCTGTTGGCTCAAATTATCATAAATGTTGGAATGTGCGTTTCATGGCTTCCTGTTATCGGTGTTACCTTGCCCTTCTTTTCGGCGGGTGGTACTTCATTGCTGTGTCTTTTCTGTGGCATAGGGCTTGTGCTCAGCGTTTATATGCATAAGTCGTCAAGCACTCTTTACTTGCATGATGATTTATATTGATTCATTATAAATTGAAAAGAGTTTTCGATGGGGTTTACCTTTCGAAAACTCTTTTTTGTTGGCAATATAAAAAATATTAATCCGTTTCAAGATTGGCGATTTTATAGCTAAGTGTCATAAGACTGTCGCCAAGATGTACGTTTTCAACCGCTAAGTTGGGATAGTCGATGGATAAATCATAGTGGCTGAAATTCCAAAAGCTGTTTACCCCCAAGCGGATGAGCTGGTCGGCAACCTCTTTAACCTGATCCTTGGGTATGCAGAGAATGGCAGTAGTGGGCTTGTTTTCACGGCAGAAATCGTCGATGGTGTCTATATGCCGTATAGGAAGGCCCTTTACAACGTCGCCTATGATGGACTGTTTCTTATCAAAAATACCTATAAGGCTGAAGCCTTTAGCCTCGAAACCCATATGTAACGCCACAGCACGGGCAAGGTTACCAGCACCGATAAGGATGGTTTTTTTGCTGTTTTGAAAGCCTAAAATGTTTCCTATTTCATAATGTAGTTGCTCTATATTATAACCGTAACCCTGCTGACCGAAACCACCGAAACAGTTAAGGTCTTGCCTTATCTGACTGGCGGTAAGCCCCAATCGTTTTGCCAACTGCACTGAGGAGATCCGCACCTTACCCTCAGCCTTTAATTCTGCGAGATGGCGGTAGTATCTGGGCAGTCGTTTTATAACGTAAGCGGAAATATATGGTTTGCTCATCTGTAACCATTTCCTTTCGAAAAATTACATTAAATATTATCTTTTATTTTAGAAAAAAAGTCAAGCAAAACGAGGAAATTTTTGTTTGTAAATTTTTTTGGATTGATTATTAGGAGAAGTAATTGTATAATTATTTTTAGAAAATGTACAAAATGGTGATTTGATTGAAAATAGCATTTACCACTTTAGGCTGTAAAGTGAATCAATATGAAACAGAGGCAATGCGCCGATTGTTCAAAGCACAAGGATATGAGTCTGTGTCTACAGAGGAATCTCCCGATGTACTGGTGCTTAATTCCTGCACAGTAACCGCTGAGAGCGACCGTAAGACCAGACAGACCCTCCGTCATCTTAGAAGAAAGTATCCCGATGCCGTCACTGTGCTTTGCGGATGTATGGCTCAGGCTTTCCCGAAATCCGCCGAGGATTTAGATGAGGCGGACATTGTGTTCGGCAATACTGACCACAGCAAAATTCCGCTTTTGGTTAAAGAATTTCTCCAAAACCGTAAAAGAATAATTGCCGTGGAACCCCATGAAACTGGAGAAAATTACAAAACCCCCGATATTTGTGAGTTCAACGAGCGCACCCGCGCCTATATGAAAATCGAGGACGGTTGCAATCGTTTCTGTTCCTATTGCGCTATTCCATATGCCAGAGGCAGAGTGCGTTCCAAACCTTTGGAAAGAATTCGCAACGAGGCTAAGACTCTCGGTGAAAACGGATATTCCGAAGTTGTGCTTGTTGGCATAAACCTTTCGGCTTATGGAAGTGATTCGGTCGGTAATATATGCGATGCTGTGGAAGCGGTAGCGGAGGTGCCGTCCATCAGTCGCGTCCGTTTAGGATCTCTTGAGCCAGACCATATAAACGATGAAATGCTTGAGAGACTAAAGGGTGTAGAAAAATTCTGTCCTCATTTTCACCTGTCCTTGCAGTCGGGCTGTGATGAGACCTTGAAGCGTATGAACAGGCACTATGATTCCGCTTTCTATTTTGACCTTATAACCAGAATCCGCGCCGCATTCCCCGATGCCGCCTTTACAACCGATGTAATGGTGGGATTTGCAGGGGAGACAGAGGAGGAATTCAAAGCTTCATTAGAGTTTGTTAAAAAATGTAGATTTTCAAAGTGCCATGTTTTTGCATATTCCAAAAGAGAGGGGACAGCCGCCGCTAAGCTGTCGGGACATATCGAAAACAGCGTAAAACAAAGAAGAAGCGCCGAAATGATAAAGGCGGCGGAGGAAAGCGGAATTGAATTCTTAAATTCCCAGATAGGCTCATGCCAAGAGGTTATCTTTGAAACGCTGAAGCAGGGATATATAGAGGGCTACACCAAAAACTATACCCGAGTGCGGGTGGAGACTGATTTAGCTTTAGAGGGGGAGACCCGTTGCGTGAGACTTTTAGAAACCAAGGGCGAGTATATGTTGGGAGAGATTGTATAAAAATCAGTACTTGACGGAAGCCTTGCTTTGGTTTAATATATTTGTAGAATAATGTAGAGAAATGATGATTCAGATGACTAAAATTTTTGATAACAATGCCTTGAATATACTGCCTCTGCCCAGCGGATTCATTGTTGCTTTTTGTAAAAACGACGATGGTGACGACGGAAAAATGGTTGTGGCGTATAGTCTCGTTTCTTTCCGCAACGAGACTGTAAGCCCTGTTACAAGAAGTGTATACCAGTTGGCAAAGTTCGGACAGTGCTATAAGCTCATAGAAAATCAGTTGGAAAATCCTTTTTACTGGAAAACCATCTTTTTGCAGGGCGATATGCTCTTTTGCTACTATCCCGATGGAAGCGCCAAAATTTTCGATTCCGAAGCCCGCATAAAGTGGGAGGGAACGATTATGTACGATGGCAAGGGCGCCGCAGAGGTGGTGCTTCAGGGCGGCTCAATCTGGGCAAGCTTCCCCGAGAGCGGATGCATCAGCCGAATAAACATAAAAACCATGCGCGAGGAGCTTCGTATCGGTGGAGAAAATTCCGCGTTCCTCAACCCAACAGGTATGTTCTTAGAGGACGACAGACTCTTTGTCTGCAACTCAGGCAATGGGAAAATCTGGGAGGTTAACACTAATAACTTCTCGGTTTCTGAGTATCTGAGCTTCGACGAGCCTGTGCACCAGTTCATCAAAATAGGCGGTGTTGCCTTAGTCCGCCTTGATTCGGGTGTTTATAAGCTATAATTTAAAGTTTAAAAAGGGTGTCTCAACTGTTTAGACTGTCGGGACACCCTTATATTTTTTATTCGAACACCTCGCAAGATAGATATCTTTCTCCTGTATCGGGAAGTATGACAACTATTGTTTTACCTGTATTTTCGGGACGATTGGCTATTTTTTTCGCAGCGCTGAGTGCGGCTCCCGAACTGATTCCTACAAGCACACCCTCCAGCTTCGCCAAGTCGCGTAGGGCTGAGTAGGCTTCTTCTGTGGTCGCAGTCACAAACTCGTCTATAACCTTTAAGTCTAAGTTGTCGGGTATAAAATTCGCGCCGATACCCTGAATTTTGTGGGGTCCCGCCGTACCCTTTGTAACCAATGGAGAGTCGTCAGGCTCAACACCGATGACTTTGATATCGGGATTTTTCTCTTTCAGATATTTGCCTGTGCCCGAAACCGCTCCGCCTGTACCGAAAGCCGCCACTAATATGTCCACCTTGCCCTCGGTATCTCTCCAGATTTCGGGACCTGTGGTTTTGTAATGCGCCTCGGGATTGTCGGGGTTGTAGAATTGTCCCGCAATGAAGCTGTTTTCATATTGAGCCTTTAATTCGGTGGCTTTGTCCACAGCGCCCTGCATACCGAGCTTCCCCTCGGTTAGCACAATTTCCGCGCCGTAGGCTTTAAGCAGTTTTCTTCTCTCAATGCTCATGCTGTCGGGCATGGTGAGGATGAGCTTGTATCCCTTAGCGTTGGCAATCGCCGCAAGACCGATACCTGTGTTTCCACTGGTTGGCTCGATAATAACCGAGCCTTTTTGAAGGATTCCTCGCTTTTCGGCTTCCTCAATCATATTAAGAGCCACCCTGTCCTTAACACTTCCCGCAGGATTAAAATATTCTAATTTAACAAGTATTTCAGCGTTTACATTTAAGTGCTTTTTGTAGTTATTCAGAGCCATAAGCGGGGTGTTTCCCACAAGCTCGGCAACATTGTTTTTAATGTTCATAAACATACGCCCTTTCAAGCTTTGCTAATATTATACATTCCCAAAAATTTGCTGTCAATAAAATTATTTTGAAGAAAGTATTGACAAAGTGTAAAAACCGTGGTATATTACAACTGTACTAATCGGCATAGTACGGTTAATACGCACCATTCCGGAGGTGTCTTATGTTTAAGATAGACAACATGTCTCAAAAGCCTGTGTATGAGCAGTTGATTGAGCAGACAGAGAGGTACATACTTATGGGTATCATAGGTGCCGGTGATGCAATGCCCTCGGTTCGTAAGCTCTCGTTGGATGCATCGGTCAACCCAAACACAGTGGGTAAAGCCTATTCCGAAATGACGGGTAGAGGAGTTCTGGTTTCCGTTCCTGGAAAAGGCTGTTACGTTGCGGAAAATGCAGTGGAGATAATCGGCAATAACAAACGAGTTCTGCTCAGCGATATAAAGAAACTTGCGGGAGAACTAAGACTCGCAGGTGTTTACATCGATGAAATAATTTCCGCAGTGAAAGAAAGTTACACCGAAAACAAATAGGAGGTAAATTCGATGATTACCGTGCAAAATCTAACCAAAAGCTTCGATGGTTTTACGGCGCTTGGTGGCATCAGCTGTACAATTCCCGAGGGAAGTATATACGGTATGGTAGGCTCAAACGGCGCAGGTAAATCCACCTTTTTAAGACTTTTATGCGGTATTTATAAACCCGACAGCGGCAGTATCTTTATAGACGGTATGCCCGTATGGGAAAATCCACGAGCTAAAGAGCTGTTCATGTTTGTGCCCGATGATTTACACTTCATCAACGGCGCGGATATGGAACGTATGGCTAGGCTGTATGCCTCAATCTATAAGAGCTTTGACTACGAGGTTTTCAGAAATCTTGCCGCAAGACTGAAGCTTAACACAAGAAAGAGTATCAACGGATTTTCAAAGGGTATGAAAAGACAGGCGGCTATTATTCTGGCACTCGCCGTGAAGCCTAAGTATATATTTTTCGATGAGACCTTTGACGGTCTCGACCCCGTTATCCGAAACGTTGTAAAGGGCATAATCTATGAGCAGATAGTTGAGCGTAAAGCAACCGCTATAATTACTTCTCACTCTCTGCGTGAGCTTGAGGATACCTGCGACCAGTTGGCTCTGCTTCATAAGGGTGGACTTGTTTTTGAACGGGAAATCACCGACCTTAAAACCTCTCTTTTCAAAATTCAGATTGCCCTCAGTCAGGAATACGATAAAGAAACCTTTGAGGGCATCGATATGCTTCATTTCTCCAAAAAAGGCTCTGTATCCAATATGATAATCAGAGGGGACAAGGAAGAAACCGTGGCAAAGCTGAAGGCACACATGCCCATTATTCTCGATGTTTTACCCCTTTCTTTAGAGGAGGTATTCACCTATGAGATGAGTGCCCTTGGCTATGATTTCGCAATGGAGGAGGTATAAAACATGAAGAAACATTTTGATTTAAAGGTTTATGCTGAAGGTCTCAGAAGCCTTAGAATTTTCGGACTTATTACCACAGTGGTTATGTCGCTTTACTCGGTAATATCAATCCTTGCAACAGTACTTGAAACAACCTATTATGGAGGGTACGATGAAAATTATGTACAGTATATAAGCCTTACACAAATCAATCCATTGCTTGTCTTACTTTTCTGCTTGGTAGCACCTTTAATGACGGTTGTTGTGTTTAGTTTTACCTCTAGCCGCGCCGCCAGTGACTACTACTTCTCAATCCCCAAAACCCGCGGTTGCCTCTTTTTCAGCTTCTTTGCGGCGGTTATGAGCTGGGTGGTTTTCGCGGCTGTAATCAGCACAGCGTTACCTTTGATTATATCCCTATTCTGCACTAAGTTTGTTGTGGTTAACTATCTGGCATCCTTGGCCTTTTTCCTGGAGTGCTTAGTCAGTGCATTCTTTATTGCCGCGGCTGTTACGGTTGCAGTCAGTGTAACAGGTACAGCTGTTTCCACAGTGCTTGTAGCTCTCATGATAATTTTCTTACCCCGCATTTTCCTTATGGTGGTAAGCAATGTTTCCCTCAGCAACCTGCCTATAGTGGGAGATGCCATCACTGCAATTCCCATGCTTTCCTATAAGACGCAGATTCCCTTTGGCTTTGTGGTATCCATATTTATCGAGGGATTTTATACGAAACCTTCGGTCAGCGCTTTTATCTACACCGCGGCAGTTGGCATCATATACCTGATTTTAGGTTATGCTCTATTTAAAAAACGAGATAGTGAAGCCGCAGGTAAGGCGGCGGCAACCCCCAAGCTTCGCGCTATATTTAGAATTTGCCTTTCGGGCGGCGTAGGACTGGCGGTACCTGCCATAATTTTTGCAGCGGTTTATAGTAATGAAGATATATTCTATATACTTATTGCGGCAGTGGCTCTCAGCATTTTATCCTTTGTTGTATACTGTTGCTACGAGTTGATTTTCACCAGGAGTGCCAAAGCAATGGTGAAGGCTATGCCTGGATTTATAGCGGTCATACTTATAGAATTAGCAACATTTGGAATCATGTACGGAGTACGCGGTGTCACCGTCAGCTACAGTCCAAAGCCTCAGGAAATCGACGGCATTTATCTCAGCTCCAATGCGTATAAGGATTATTGGACTGCAATGAGTGAAGATGTATTTATAGAGAACACCGAGGCTAAGGTGATAGTTGCCGAAGCGCTGGAAGAAAACCTTAAGTATTGCAATACAGGTGATCCCCACGCTTACTACAGCAAGTATTATAACGATGACAATAGCAGCTATACTCAGTGGTCGGTAACCATTGTATCGGGCGGTATAAAGCATAACCGTTATATATCTATCGACGGTGAAAACAGTCAGCGCTTGGTTGAAATTCTTGAATCCATTCCCGAATATAAAAAGATATACACCGAATTCCCCTCTGCGGATGATAAATCAACTACAGTCAACATCTGGGATTTCAATCTTGGCGACGACGAGCAAGAGAAGCTAAAGGCTCTTTACAGCGCTTATCTCAAGGACCTCAAAAACGGTAATATGAGCTTTGAGGAGATATATAACTATATCAATCTTGGTGAGGCTTCAAATCTGTATTTCGAATTTAACATAAGCACCATAGTCGGTTTGGAAAACTATGACTTCTATCTTCCCGTAACAAGTAAGTGCACCGAAACCCTAACTAAGCTCTATGAAATACTAGAGGTGGATAATGCCTTTAATTCAAAAAGGGCATTGGAACTTGCAACAGAGCGCATGGGCGAAATGAACGAAAAGGAGATATACACCGAAACCGAGGTCTGGACCGACAGCGCCAGAGCTCATATCGAGATGAATACCGATAGATTGGAGCTTTTGAAAAACTCAGATACCGAAGGCTTTAAAGCGGGAGATAACATAGTCAAATTCCACATAAGCTATTACGATGAGTCCAACAATAAGAACTATAACTACACGGCATATTTTAAAGTCTCGGACGAGAATGCTCAGAAGCTTTTAGAAAACTATCAATATTAATAAGTATTTCATGGTTTTATGTTGAAATATCAAACAGTTTTTGGTATCATAAAAAGGCAGACAGGTTTTACGCTTGTCTGCCTTGAAATTTTTTCATAGGATGATTTGCGTGAGAATTAAGCGAATTGCGGCGGTATTAATGTCGGTGCTGATGGTATTGATGTGCCATCATCCTGTTTTTGCATCGGGCGGTGAAACCGAGCCTGTAAAAATATCCATAAAGGATTGCAATATCTCCCATAAGGAAAGCGTTGTATATACAGGCGAAAAGCTTAAACCCAAAGTAACTTTGGAATACGAGGGTGAAAAACTGCGAGAGGGCAAGGACTATACCCTGAAATATACCGACAACAGGAAATATGGAAAGGCAAAAATAACTATTAAAGGCATAAATGCCTTTATAGGCAGCAGAACTTCTGAATTCATAATTTGTCCCAAGACTGTTCAGTTGGAAAAACCAAAATCGGATTTCACAATGCGCTTTTGTGCTAAGTGGAAAAGGAATAAAAAAGCCGACGGCTACCGTTTGGAATACAGCATAGGCAAAGATTTCGCGAGTTTCAAATATAAAACCATAAAGAATAACAAAAAGCTTTCTAAAACAGTAAGAGGTCTCGAGGCGGAGGAGAGGTATTATGTCCGTATCCGCGCCTTTAAGGAAACAAAAAACGGCAGGGTATACAGCGATTATTCCAAGGTTAAGAGCGTAAAGATTAAGAGTCCGAAATATAAAGCCTCAAAGAAAAACAAGATTTATCTTACCTTTGACGACGGTCCCAGCGATGTAACCTCAAATGTGCTTAATACTTTAAAGCAAAACAATATCAAAGCCACATTTTTTATAGTGAATTATAAGAAAGAACAAAAGCCTATAATACAGCGTATAATCGACGAGGGACACACTCTGGCAATACATAATTATTCCCACGATTACAGCAAGATATATAAGTCTACATCTGCTTATATGGAGTATCACAATAAGCTTTATAAGAAAATCAAAAAAGATTTTGGCTATGATGCAAAGTTTATGCGTTTTCCGGGTGGCACCAGCAACACGGTAAGCCGTAATTATTCCTACGGCATAATGAAAAAGCTTTCCAAAAAGCTGACGAAAAAGGACTTTACATATTTTGACTGGAATATAGATAGCGGTGATGCATCGGGCTATAATGTTAGCAAAACAAAGATTGTCAATAATACTATTGACGGACTCTCCAAGAAGCGTACCAATATAGTTTTAATGCACGATAGCGGAGCAAAAAAGACAACCGCAAAAGCGCTTCAAAAAATCATAGACTACGGAAACAACAACGGCTATGTCTTTGAGGCAATAACCGAAAATACCGCTAAAATTCAGCACTAACCAAATAATTAAACAAAAACAACCCCCTCAGACGAGGGGGTTGTGCCGTTTATATTACTTAACTATTACAGCCTCGATGCCAAGAACGTCAGCAATCTTCTTAATAGTCTTTGCGTGGTGACCTACACCTAATGCATAGTGATGGGTAGGACCTTCCATAACCCAATGCTTTATAAACTCACGGGTATCGTTGCCGAATACACCGCGGGTATTGGTGTTACCTGTTGGGGGAATTGCGCCCTTCTGGGATTCACCCTCGCCGATAACAAACTTAAAGGAACCGTCGCCCTTCTGGGTAATACCTAAAATAGTGATGGGGCCCTCTTTCAGTTTAAATTCAATGGAAGCGCCGTGACCCGGTTTGCCGTGGTATTTCAGAAGACTACGAACAACAGGTTTACCTTCTGCTACGCGGATGTGGTGAGGACCGTCGTGTCCAACAAGGATATAGTTGCCGCTAAAGCCAAAGGGATGGAATTCGGCAAAGGAACCGCCGATATCCAATCTATCCATAATCAGCATTGCAATACAGGTCTTGATGTCATATTCACCGCACATGGGAATACCTTCGCCGTTGAGCAACGAGTTGCCGAGAATGAATGAGGAAGCAACAAGTCTTTGAATGGTGTTCTCTCTGCCCTCGTAGTAGTAAGCAAGACCGGTGAGCTGGAATTTATCAACCAGTCTATCCAAAGCAGCTGCGGTTTTTGCCGCCTGATAAAGGTCTTCGTCGGTGAGCTTTACGGTTACAGGGTCGCTGACAGGGTTGGGCATATCGAATTCTTTGCGGATAACCTCTGTCTTAGCGGCGATTTCTTCCTCGGTTACAGCCTCGTAAGCCTCAACTGCATCCTCAATTTCCAATAGGGGAACATGGCAACCAAAGGCTGAGGAGATGGCTGTGGGGTCGGAGTGCATGTCGTACATAGCCTCCATAACATGACCCATAAGACCCATTCTCGCGCCCTTGAGGTCGTGGAGAACCTTGGCGATTTCGCACCACTCATGCAGACCGTTTTTCACATATTCGTCGCCATAGAGAGAGCCGATAACCACATCGTGAATTTTACGGTTAAGACGGTTGGCAACGCCGATGAATTCGGGAACGGAGCAGATAGCGTCGTTTTCCAACTGCATAAAGGTACAAGCCTTTGAATAGTCCATTTCTGATAAAGGCTGTACAGCAAGGAGAATCATAGGAACATCCAGGTCGCGCACAATAGGAGCGAAAACCGAGGATGTTGCGTATGTAACCATGTTGCAGATGATGATATCAAGATTATCACCCTTCATTTTGGGAAGCACTTCGTAGGCTCCAATGCTGGAATCTACCATTCCGTAGTCGATAACCTCAACCTCGTTGGCTTCTACCAGCTTAATTGCATCGCCATGGTATCCCATAATGTTTTCACGAAGTCCCTCAAACTGAGCCCAGTAGGTGTCGTGAGCAACGGCGAAAATACCAACTCTAGCATTCCTTTTGTTTCTTCTTTCAATCATTTTATTACCTCCATGTAAATAAACACTCTTTGAGTAACTGGTATACTCTAAAGTATTACTTTACCACAAATTAGAAATAAGTCAAGTAAGCATTTGCAGATTATTATGTAAATACCTCTTTTCTAATATTAATTTACCATAAAAAAGAGGCATTGTAAACCAAAATAAAGCAAATAATTTTATAATAAACGAAGATTTATAAACAATTTTTAATTTCGCTTTCGATTAAAAGTAGTCTATTGTATTTAGCAACACGCTCACTTCGTGCGGGTGCGCCTGTCTTAATCTGTCCGCTGTTGACCGCCACCGATAGGTCTGCAATAAAGCTGTCTTCCGTATCTCCCGAACGGTGAGAAATTACTGTGTTGTAGCCGTTTTGTTTGGCGGTATCTATCACCTCAAGAGTTTCGCTGAGTGTTCCTATCTGGTTGGGCTTTATCAATATTGCATTGGCATATCCGCCGTCTATACCGTCCTGTAATCGCCTTGTGTTGGTAACGAAAAGGTCGTCACCAACCAACTGAATTTTGCTTCCCAATCTTCCCGTAAGCTGTTTCCAGCCCTCGTAATCTTCTTCTGCCTGTCCGTCTTCGACGGATATTATTGGGTATTTATTGCAAATACCCTCAATATAGTCAATTAACTGAGCAGATGACAAGGTTTCCTTGCGCTTGGGTAAATGATATTCTCCATTTTTGTACCATTCGCTGGAGGCGATATCCAAGGCTATTCCTATTTCCTTTTGTGTATACCCCGCGGCATCTATTGCCTCTACCAACAGGTCCAGAGCCTCGGTGTCGTCGGTGAGGTTGGGAGCATAACCGCCCTCATCTCCCACACCCGAAAGGAGCTTACGGCTTTTGAGAATCTTACCTAAAGCATGGTAAGTCTCCGCGCCCATCTTAAGAGCTTCTGAAAAACTTTTAGCGCCAACAGGCATAATCATGAATTCCTGAATATCCACATTATTTGCCGCGTGAGCCCCGCCGTTGAGTACATTCATCATCGGGATAGGAGTACGGATGGCACCACAACCACCAAGATATCTGAACAGAGGAATGTGCATAGCGTTCGCCGCCGCTCTTGCCGCTGCTAAGGATACCGCAAGCATTGCGTTGGCGCCAAGGTTGGATTTGTTGTCGGTGCCGTCTAACTCAACCATAATTTTATCCAGCCTTCTCGGGTCAGGGTGCATTCCACGAAGCTTAGGGGCAATCAACTCCTCGATATTAATTACTGCGTTTTTCACACCCTTTCCGCCATATCTATCAGGGTCGTCATCGCGAAGCTCATGGGCTTCAAAAACTCCACAGGATGCTCCCGAGGGAGCTAAAGCCAAACCCTCGGCGCCTGAGGTTAGAATAACTTTTGCTCCTACCGTTGGATTGCCTCTGGAATCCATCAGCTCGTAGCCCCTAATTTCAGCTATTTCCAATTTCATTTTAACAACATCCTTTCTTTTTTTGTATTTAGTATTACCAAAATTTTTACAAAAATCTTGACAAATTCTCTGCAGGGTGATATTATTTACTCAACAAATTAACAAGGGGTGCTGAGAATTCGGCTGAGAGGATTGTTCCAACCCTATAAACCTGATACGGATAATGCCGGCGTAGGGATGTTAGAAATACTTAATTTACATCTTGCCTTGCATTATTTGCAAGGCTTTTTTGTTTGTATCTATTTATGTTAATTTGTTTACCCCGTGTTTCTACTGCAGGGAAGTGCGGGGCAAAATAATGTAAAAGGGGAAAACAAAATGAAAAATTCTAAAGTAATGTGGCTTTGCGAGGGAGCTATTATGGTGGCAATCGCAACCGTGCTCAGCATGATTCCAATTATAAACATGCCTTACGGAGGCTCGGTGACCGCCGTATCAATGCTTCCCATAATTATCTTTGCCTATCGCTATGGGGTGGGCAAGGGTCTTACAGTCGGTTTGGTATATGCAGTTATTCAGCTTATGCTGGGTGTCAGTAATCTGTCTTATGCTACTTCATTCGGCGCCGCTGTGGCTATAGTCCTGCTGGACTATATAGTGGCTTTTACAATATTGGGTTTCAGCGGACTTTTGCGAGATGAATTTGGAGGTCAGACGGGTGAATTAACTGTTGGTACTGTGGCGGTTTGCATAATTCGTTACATCTGCCATGTCATAACTGGCTGTACCGTCTGGGCGGGTGTGTCGATTCCTACAAGCGACGGACTCGTCTATTCATTGGGCTACAACGCCGCCTATATGGTTCCTGAGACAGTAGTAACTGCTGCCGCCGTATGGTATCTTGCAAGGATTCTCAATCTGAAAACTCAAATGCCCACAAGGCTTAAAAGGCAAGATAATAAGACCGTGGGAGCACTGGGCGCTGTGTCACTATTGCTTGTTGTAGCCACAGTTGTTTACGATGCGGTTATGGTGTTCTTCTCAATTCAGACCGAAGATGGGTTTGACATCACCGCCATAGCGAATATTGATGTTAAAACAGTCCTAATAGTAACTGCCATCGGTATAATATCGGCTGTAAGCTTAAATATTTTTGCAAAGCTGAGAGGAAAATCGTTAAAAAATTAACTATTTGAGTGTGAAATATGTGGGATTTTTTGTGTTATTTGTAGAAATAATAAAAAAATCTATCAAAAAACACTATTACATCTTGCAATTTTCAAAAAAATTGGTTAAAATAGGGAAGTAAAAATTTATTTGGAGGTTACTAACATGGTAAAAGTAGCTATTAACGGTTTCGGCCGCATCGGCCGTCTCGCATTCAGACAGATGTTTGGTGCTGAAGGTTATGAGATTGTTGCTATCAACGATCTTACCGACGCAAAAATGCTTGCACATCTTCTTAAGTACGATTCTGCTCAGGGTCGTTACGAGCACGAAGTTGTTGCTGGTGAAGACAGCATCACTGTAGATGGCAAGACCATCAAAATCTATGCAGAAAAAGACGCTGCAAATCTTCCTTGGGGTGAAATCGGCGTAGACGTAGTTCTTGAGTGTACTGGTTTCTACACCTCTAAGGCTAAGTCTCAGGCTCACATCGACGCTGGCGCTAAGAAGGTAGTTATATCTGCTCCCGCAGGCAATGACCTACCCACAGTTGTATACAGCGTTAATGAGAACACCCTCACCGCAGACGACACCATCATCTCTGCCGCTTCCTGCACCACCAACTGCCTCGCTCCTATGGCTAAGGCTCTCAATGATTATGCTCCTATCCAGAGCGGCATCATGACAACTGTTCACGCTTACACAGGTGGCCAGATGGTACTCGCTGGTCCTCACAGAAAGGGTGACCTCCGCCGCGCTCGTGCAGCTGCTGTGAACATCGTTCCTAACTCTACCGGCGCTGCTAAGGCTATCGGCCTTGTTATCCCTGAGCTCAATGGTAAGCTCATAGGTTCTGCTCAGCGTGTTCCCGTTCCTACCGGCTCCACAACTCTCCTCGTAGCAGTTGTTAAGGGCAAGGACGTTACTAAGGAAGGCATCAATGCTGCTATGAAGGCTGCTTCTTCTGCTTCCTTCGGCTACACTGAGGAAGAGCTCGTTTCTTCTGATATCGTTGGTATCACCTACGGCTCACTCTTCGATGCTACCCAGACAATGGTAACTAAGGTTGATGACGACACCTATCAGGTACAGGTTGTTTCTTGGTACGACAACGAGAACAGCTACACCAGCCAGATGGTTCGCACCATTAAGTACTTCGCAGAGCTCAACTAATTTTAATTAGCAGTTCTAAAAGTATAGCTTCACCCCACAGCATTCCGCTGTGGGGTGTTTTTTTCTTTGTGTTGACACCGTACTTCATGGGTGATAAAATATAAATATAAAAGTTCGAGGAGAGGTTAAGATGAAAAGAATAATCAGCGTTATAATGTCTCTTGTGTTGACATTTGGTATGCTTTTGACTGCACCTCAGGTTGCAGTTGCAGCAGACAGCAATGTTATATCCAAGAAAAATCCTGCAGTTGTGATTCGCACTTCTTTTGCCACTGGTAAATACAGTGAAGGCTGGGGTGGTGTGTTCGAAGCTGTACAAACTAAGGACAAAGAGGGATTTATCCTTTATGATATTATTATATGGGAAGACCGCATCAATCTGTATAAATTCCCCAATAACTTGGAAAAGAACGAGGATCAGGGCTTTGACACCGGACTTCTTACCGAAAAAGGTGGCACGGAAAAGTATATAAAATGGCGCGAGTCCTTCTGCTTAAAAAGTGTGAAATGTAAAAATACTGACATCATTTCAAAGTGTAGCGGTACTATGAAAAATGCCTACATAGAGTTTTTCAAAATCGTAAAGAAAAGTTCTCCCTCAACCAACGTAATACTCAAATATTCGGGTCACGGGAACCTTGGCTTTTGCGGATGTATGGATGTTGATGATACAAAAGCTACTCTGAAAAAAGGTGTTGAAATATTCGGTCAGACTTTTTCACTTATAGATTTCGGAACAAACTGCCAGACTTCAAATACCGGTTTCTTTAACGTATATCATTCCTTCACTGACTACATGCTCACTTCCCAGTTCGACTACGGCGGCATCCAAATGGATGAATGGGATTACGAAGAATTTGAAAAATACAACGTTGACTCACAGTATGCCAACGTTTTTCAAATCGGAAAAACTGTTAAGGATGCAGCAAAAAGCATAGTCAATACCAATGCAAAATACTGGAAGCTTTGTAAGAAAAGCATAAAGAAGGGTAAGCACAAGCAATCCATGACCCTCACCGACTGCACAGCCTATCAAGCCCTTGTGGCTGAGTATAATAAGCTTAGCGGCGCCGTGAACGGAGATATGTACGCCGTAATTTTGAAAAAGGGCAACTCCAAGCTGAAGAAGCTGTATAAGAACTTTGTTATTCACTATAAAGATAACAACAGCAAATCGAAATATTTTAAGTGGGACAGCAAGTCCTACGGCGTGACGGCTGGTTTGACAGTCCCGACTGTAAAACTCTCAAAAACAAGCTATACCTACAACGGCAAGAAACAGAAACCAACCGTCTCCCTCAGCAATACCAACGGATACTTGTATGACTACGAGCTCTCCTATGACAGCGGTAGAAAAAACGTTGGTGAATACAATGTTTGGGTGAATTTCGATTCCGGCACAGGCATGGTTAGAAAGACCTTCACAATCAAGCCTAAATCAACCTCAATCACCAGTCTTAAGGGTCAAAACGACGGATTTAAGCTTAAGTGGAGCAAACGCACCACTCAGGTTACGGGATATGAGATCAGATACAGCACCAGCTCTAAGTTTTCTTCTTATAAAGATATTCAGGTCAAGAAGGGTACCACCTCAAAAACCGTAAAAGAACTAAAAAACAAGAAGAAATACTACGTAAAGATACGCACCTACAAAACCGTAAAAGGGAAGAAAATTTACTCCTCATGGTCAAAAGTGAAATCCGTAAAAACCAAGTAAAGAGGCATTAGTTATGAAAAAGTTTTTAGTTGTGGTAGATATCCAAAAGGATTTTGTCGACGGTGCATTGGGCACGAAAGAATCTGTGGCAATCGTTGACAAAGCGGCAGAGATAATTGAAAACTTCAAGGGGGATATATTTGTTACCTACGATACTCATTTCTCCGATTATATGGACACTTCCGAGGGCAAAAATTTGCCTGTGCCCCACTGTATAAAGGAAACAGAGGGCTGGGAGCTAAACAGTAAAATTTCCGTTGCTCTGGAAAACAAGACTTATACCCCCGTTGAAAAATTCACCTTTGGCTCGGTGGATTTGCCGAGGCTAATAAAGGAAAGGGCAGGGGAAGATGACTTCAGGGTGGAGCTCATAGGACTTTGCACCGACATCTGTGTTGTTTCAAATGCGCTGATTCTTAAAGCCAATTTCCCCGAAAAACAAATAACGGTGGACTCCTCAGCCTGTGCGGGTGTAACCCCCGACAGCCACGAGGCGGCACTAACAACCATGAGAATGTGCCAGATTAATATTGTGTAAAAATAAAGAGTTTTCGATGAAATTTGTTCTACCGAAAACTCTTTTCTTTATTTTGCTATTTTGTTCATAATGCCGTTAATAGCCTTTTCGCATATCGGCATAAACCTCCCTGCCACAGGACCCACAACAAATACACAGATTAAAGTGCCTATTCCGGCCGCCCCGCCTAGAAGAAAGCCTATCAGTACAAAAGCGCCATCGGTCATAATTCTCACTACTCCGAATTCTTTCTTTGATTTGTCGCTAATAACCAAGGAAACCAAATCGTTGGGCCCTGTACCCGCTTCGGATTTTATAACAATGGTCATACCAAACGCAAGAATAACACATGCCACAACACATGTAAGCACATCAATAATAACCGAATGGGGGATAGTAAACAGGCTTCCAAGAAGATATGTAAAGCCGTCTATTATCGGCCCACCGAAAAGCATACAAAGAATCGTGCCGATTTTTATGTACGACCTGTCTACGAAGAGCAGAATAAGAACTATCAATAAGCAAAGTGCAATGTGAATATTTCCGTGTGTTATTATTCCCCAACTTAAAACACCACTCAAGACCTTGTGAGTTCCTTGTACTAACACATTAAATGGGTCACTTCCAAGATTGGAAAGTAAATAAAGAGTAACCCCGAAATGGGCTATAGTCAATCCCACCATAAGAATTAAGCAACGAATAAGAATGTCTTTAAAAGATTGTTTCATAAGCCACCTCATAAATCAATGTATGTTGTTGTAATTATTTTAACATATATATTAAAGAAATTAAACAAAAATTTCGTCTTGCTTTAAAATTAACAAGGGAGTATAATATAAATCGAACCATGTGCATAATAAATAATGAGGAAAAATATATGTTTTTTAAGAAAAAGTTTTTTAAAACTGGAAGCATCGACTTCCTTATAGTGGGCTTAGGCAATCCCGAGTCTAAATACGACGGCACCCGCCACAACATCGGCTTCAGAGCTTTGGACACCCTCGCCGAGGATTTAGGTGTGAGCTTCAGCCGTATGAAGTTTAAATCCATTATCGCCGAGTGTAATATAGGTGACAGCCGTTGTCTTCTTTGCAAACCTAAGACCTATATGAACAATTCGGGTGAGGCGGTAGCCGAGATTATGCGGTTTTATAAGTTAGAGCCGAGCCAGGTTATAGTTGTGTTTGATGATGTATCCTTGGATGTGGGGCGTCTCAGAATTCGCAGAGACGGTAGCCACGGCGGACACAACGGAATCAGGAGCATCATCGAGCTTTCGGGTAGCAATGCTTTCCCGAGGGTTAAAATCGGTGTGGGCAAGAAGCCTCACCCCGACTATGACCTAGCCGCTTGGGTGTTAGGTAAGTTTGATAAAAAGGATGCCGATACCCTCAAAAAGGTAACCGACAATGCCGTATCAGCAGTTAAAACAATGGTAAGCAGCGGAGTGGATTCCGCCATGTCAAAATACAACCGTTAGGTGAAACATGGATTTTATTAATTCAGTATTCAAAACCACACCTGAGTACAAACGGATTTGCGACATTTTCAAATCGGAAAAAACCCCTGCAGCAATAAATGGACTTTCCCACATTCATAAGGCGGTGGCAGTTTCTGCTCTGTCCTGTGACTGCGGTCCCATTGCTGTTATAACATCTGACGAGGGGGAATGTGCAAGGTTGTCGGAGGATTTGCTATCATTAGGTAAGAATCCGATTATCTTTCCCGCAAGGGATTTCACCCTTAAAAATGTCAGCGTTTATTCCCGTGAGTACGAGCATAAAAGAATAGGTACCCTCTCTTGTCTTCTTGAGAGGGCTTTTGACGTTGTGTTAATAAGCTGTGACGCGGCGGCTCAGATGACAGTTCCACCCGAACATCTCACTAAGCATACTTTCAATATTTCGGTAGGAGATACCATAGATGCCGATGGGCTGATAAACAGACTTGTAGCGGCAGGATATACCCGATGCGATGCTGTTGAGGGAGCAGGTCAGTTTTCGAGCCGCGGTGGAATAATCGATATTTTTCCACCCAACCTCGCGGCGCCCTTGCGCATTGATTTGTGGGGTGACGAAGTGGATAAGCTTTCGGTTATAGACACCGAAAGCCAGAGAAGTGTGGAGGATTTGCAAACTGCCAAAATCTGTCCCGCGGCTGAAGTGTTCTGTGAAGACGCCGAGGAGCTCATAGTTAAGCTAAGGGACTACTCTGCAAAAACCAAGAAACTCAGCGACAAAGCCAAAGAAAGAATTTTAAGAGATTGCGATGATTTATCGGCAGGAGTTTCAATTCCCTTTGACCGTTATATGCCTTTGATTTTCGGAAGAGAGGCAACGATTTTTGATTATATAAGGGATTGCAAGATAATAGTCAGCGAGAGTCTTAAGGTAAATGAGCGCCTAAAGGCTCAAGGTTGGCAAATGGGCGAGGATATAAAACAGCTTTATGAGGAGGGTAATATATCCTCGGGGCTGGATAGATTTATCCTTTCGCCCTCGGAGTTTTATGCCAATCTTCAAGCGTTCCCCACAATATATTTTGAAAGCTTTGCAAGAAGTAGCTATGAAACACCGCTTAAAGCGGTGGAAAACTTTGCATTCCAACAATCTTCGTTTTGGGGTGGCTCGGTATTTACATTGATAGATGACCTAACCTCAAGAAGAAAGGGCTCAACCCATGTTATTTTAGCGGGTGCCGACAAGGCGGCATCGGTTTTAAGCCGTGAGCTTTCCGAGGGCGGTATTCCTAATAAATACATCGAAGCCCCAGGGAAGATATCCACGGGTGTAACCGTCACCTGTGGCGGCCTTTCGGCTGGATTCTATCTGCCGTCAATAGATTTTACCCTTATAACACAGGGCAGAGTGACCTCAAAGAAAAGCAGGATAAACACAAGGCGCAAGGATGCCAAACCCTACGGCTCTTTAGAGGAGCTTCAGATGGGTGACTATGTTGTTCACGCTTCCCACGGTATCGGTGTGTTCGACGGAATTAATTCAATAAGTGTTCAGGGAATCAAGAAAGATTATATTAAAATTAAATACGCAGGTGCGGACGTGCTTTATGTACCTGTTACCCAGCTTGATTTGGTTTCTAAATATATTGGTCCTCGTGAGGATAGCGGAGTAAGGTTGCATAAATTGGGTGGCAGTGAATGGAGTCGCACTCGCGCCCGAGTTAAACGCGCTGTAAAGGACATGGCAAAGCAGTTGACAGTGCTATATGCCAAGCGTATGCAAACCCCTGGCTTTGCCTTTTCTGAGGATACCGATTTACAATCGGATTTTGAGAGCAGATTTCAGTTCAGAGAAACCGAGGACCAGCTTCGCTGTGTAGGTGAGATTAAGGGTGATATGGAGAGGGCTGTGCCAATGGACCGTCTGCTTTGCGGTGATGTTGGCTTCGGCAAAACTGAGGTGGCTCTCCGCGCCGCATTTAAATGCGTGGCAGAGGGTAAGCAATGCGCCATACTTGTCCCCACAACCATACTCGCATGGCAACATTACAACACCGCTATTGCAAGATTGGGAACTCTGCCTGTGAATGTGGAAATGATTTCCAGATTCCGCAAAAAAAAGCAACAAACAGAGATTCTCCGCAAACTTAAAAGCGGTGAAATTGATATACTTGTAGGCACCCACAGACTTATTTCAAAGGATGTGGAATTCCGTGATATAGGTCTTGTTATTGTAGACGAGGAGCAAAGATTTGGGGTCGGTCAAAAAGAAAAGTTAAAAGAACTCTTCCCATATGTTGATGTGCTAACCCTCACAGCCACCCCAATTCCGCGCACTCTAAATATGGCAATGACAGGACTTCGGGATATGTCGGTAATTGAAGAAGCTCCACAGGACAGACACCCTGTCCAGACCTATGTGCTGGAGCAGGACGAGGGCATTATAAACGATGCCATAAGCCGTGAAATTCGCAGAGGCGGTCAGGTCTATTATCTCCATAACAGAGTTGAAAGTATAGAGGCTGTTGCCATAAGACTTCAGCAACGGTTTCCTAACACCAAAATCGGCGTTGCCCACGGCAAAACGGATGAGGAGACGTTGTCGAGAATCTGGCAAAGACTTTTAGAGCATGATATAGACATTCTTGTTTGCACCACCATTATTGAGACAGGTGTGGATGTTCCCAACGCCAACACCCTTATAATAGAGGATGCCGACCGAATGGGTCTGGCTCAGCTTCACCAGTTAAGAGGTAGAGTCGGCAGATCGTCGAGACGCGCCTATGCCTATCTCTGCTACCGTCGTGGCAAGGCGCTAAGCGATATTGCCACAAAGCGACTGAATGCCGTGAGAGAATATACAGAATTCGGAAGTGGCTTTAAGATTGCCATGCGCGATCTTGAAATAAGAGGCGCAGGTAGTATCTTAGGTGGCGAACAGCACGGGCATATGGAGGCTGTTGGCTACGATATGTATCTCAAACTTTTATCCGAAGCTATAGGCGAAGAAAAGGGTGAGAAAAGGCCTGAGATTGAAGAAGAATGTTTGGTGGATATTTCAATACCCGCCCACATCCCCGAAAGCTATATTGAGGTTTTACCCCAGAGATTGGGCGTTTATCGTCGCATTTCGGATATCCGCACCGAAGCCGACCGCGAGGACGTTATAGACGAGCTTATCGACCGTTTCGGAGAACCGCCCAAATCGGTGTTGGCTCTTTGCGATATCTCACTTCTCAGAGCCAGAGCGGCTTTGCTGGGAATAAAGGAGATTGCACAGCGCGAGGGAAGTCTACTGCTCTATATAAGCAATATTACTTCCGAGCCTGTGGCCAAAGCCTGTTCTACTCTCCGTGGTAGGGCGATGCTCAGCGCAGGAACAAAGCCTTATATCGCTGTGAGATTGGATAAAAGCAAATCGGTCATCGAAAATTTATACGAAGTTTTAACAGTTATGGAACAATAATTGCGAATTTTTTAAAAAAGCAATAGACATTTTGGGAAATATAGTGTATAATTCTTTTATATTTATGTAATTATACATAGTTCACCCAAGGAGGATTTATAAAATGAAAAAGTTCAGAGGTATACTCGCAGTTGCGCTTTGCGCAGTTATGGTACTCACCCTCGGTGCTTGTCACCCCAAGGATGAGGTGGCAATCAATGTTAAGGATAAGAAAAGCGATACATCTGTTTCGGTTACAACTGCTCAGTATCTTTATGCCCTTACCAGCGCTACTGCAGAAGCTCAGAGCAACATTTCTGAAAACAACCCCGACAAGGAAATCAAAGATTATTCAAAATACAAGGTTGTTGAAACTGATGAAAACGACAAGGAAACCAAAACCGAGTATTACAAATGGATTAATGCCCGTGCTGAGGAGCTTGTTCGCAGATACGCAGGCGCCATGATTAAGCAGAAAGATTTAAAGCTTGAGCTGGATGAGTCTACCCTTGCCAATGTTGAAGCATACGCTCAGATGTACTGGATGTATTACTATCAGCCCACCTTCGAGAAGAACGGTGTCGGAGAGGAAACCTACACCAAGATGTTCACCGCAAGTTATTATGAAAATGAATACTTCCTCTCAATTTACGATACCGACGGCACAGATGCCATCCCCGAAAAGGAAGTTAAATCAGCCTTCAAGGATAACTATGTTCTTGCCAATGCAATCAGCATTCAGGTTGTAGAAGAAGCTGAAGAGGGCGAAGAACAGGCTGAAGGTCTCACTATGAAAGATGCTGAAAAGCTTCTCAAGGACTACAAGTCAAGAATTGAAAAGGGCGAGAGCTTTGAGGATATCTACGAAGAATACAATGAGAAGTATGTAGCAAGCGAGGATGCTGAGTCTGAAGCTTCCGCCGCCGATGCCGCCACTGTATACGGTTCCGACGACACAAGCTACTCTTCCGAATATTTCACCGATATCAACAAAATGAAGAAGGACGCTGTTAAGGTTATTAAATCCGAAGACGAAACCGAGATAATCCTTGTTGAGAAACAAGACATCAACGCCGATGAGGAAACCTACTTCGACAGCTATCGCACCGATATTCTCCGTATGCTCAAAGGCGACGAGTTTGAAGCAGATTTCTCTAAATACTGCGAAGGTTTAGAACTCGAAATGGTTGAGTCTGCAACCAATCGAATCAAGGCTGAAAAGATTGATGTTTCAACCGAGACAGAAGAAACAGACACAACCAACGACTCCACCGAAGAAACCGAGGAAGACCACGAAGGTCACGACCACGAATAATTAATGAACATAGCACCCACTTGAGTAGAATCGAGTGGGTGCCTTTTTATCATAATGTTTTTAAGTCTAACTATCTTTGCTATACAAAGAAAAAACCAAGTCCAACCATAAAGGTTAAACTTGGTTTTTTGGTGCCGGTGGTGGGACTCGAACCCACACGATGTCGCCATCAACGGATTTTGAGTCCGTCACGTCTGCCAATTCCATCACACCGGCATGTATATTAACTTTCGTCAACGGTGATTATTATATAATAAACGTTGTAAAATTGCAAGTGTTTTTTGAAAAATAATTCCACATTTTGAAATTCCCCTTGGCGGGTTGGCATAATAGTAGCATATTATGGGGTAAATATAGCAGAATATCTTGACAAAACTACCATATATTGTGTATAATCATTCTGATATATTATGTATAGGAAGTGTATTATGGCTACAAAGGCAAAAGAATACAGCAACGACAGTATTTCATCATTAAAAGGTGCTGATAGAGTTCGCAAACGTCCCGCCGTTATTTTTGGCTCAGACGGTATCGACGGCTGTCAGCACGCGGTGTTTGAAATTATATCAAACTCAATAGACGAGGCGCGTGAGGGTTACGGCAAAAAAATCCTCATAACCTATTATTCTGATAATTCCATTGAGGTGCAGGACTTTGGTCGAGGCATCCCTGTGGATTTCAACAAGGCTGAGGACAGATATAACTGGGAGCTTGTGTTCTGCGAAATGTATGCAGGTGGAAAATACAAGACCAACGAGGGTGGAAGCTATGAGTTTTCCCTCGGCTTAAACGGCTTGGGACTTTGCTCAACACAGTATGCTTCCGAATATATGGATGTGGAAATCAAGCGTGACGGCTTTATTTACACCCTGCATTTCGAGCATGGTGAGAACGTAGGCGGACTTAAAAAGGAGCCCTACGACAAAAAGGATACAGGTACCCGTATCCGTTGGAAGCCCGACATCAAAGTATTTACAGATATCAATATCCCCACAAGCTATTTTATAGATATTCTCCGCCGTCAGGCTATCGTTAACGACGGCGTTTTGTTCCAACTTAAAACTCAGGAGGGCGGAAGATTCCATACCGAGGAGTTTCAGTATAAAGACGGTATAAAGGATTATCTCAATGAGTTTATCGCCGAAGATGGTCTTTCTTCTGTACAGTTCTGGCAGACCGAGCAGCAGGGCCGTGACCGTGAGGATAAAAAGCCTTATCGCGTTAAAATCAACGCTTCTCTTTGCTTCTCAAACCGTAAGCAGTTAAAGGAGTATTATCACAACTCCAGTTGGCTTGAATACGGCGGTGCTCCAGAAAAGGCTGTGCGTAGCGCCTTTGTATCCCAGATAGACAGCTATATCAAGCAGAATAATAAATACCAGAAAAACGAAAGCAAGATTTCTTTCACCGATGTTGAAGAATGTCTTGTTCTGGTGGTTTCCTCTTTCTCGACACAGACCTCATACGAAAACCAGACCAAAAAGGCAATCACCAATAAATTCATTCAAGAGGCAATGACCGATTTCTTCCGCCGTAATCTTGAAATTTATTTCATTGAAAACAAAGCTGAAGCAGACAAGATTGCCGAGCAGGTGCTCATAAACAAGCGTAGCCGTGAAAAGAGTGAAAAAGAGCGCCTTAACTTAAAACAAACTCTGCAAAAGGGAGACGACCCACTCAACAGAATCCCCAAATTTGTAGACTGCCGTAGCCGTGACACTGCTGAGCGCGAGCTGTTCATAGTTGAGGGTGATTCGGCTCTTGGCTCATGTAAGTTGGCGCGTGACCCCAATTTTCAGGCAATCATGGCTGTTCGGGGTAAAATCCTAAACTGCTTAAAGGCCGAATACAATAAGATTTTCAAAAGTGAAATCATAACCAATCTGGTCAAGGTTTTAGGATGCGGTGTAGAGGTGCAGTCCAAAGCCAATAAAGACCTCTCCACATTTAATCTGGACAAACTCCGTTGGAACAAGGTCATAATCTGTACCGATGCCGATGTGGACGGTTTCCAGATTCGCACCCTTATTCTGACAATGATGTATAGACTCATGCCCTCTCTTATTGAGGCAGGTAAGGTATATATTGCCGAAACACCTCTATATGAAATTACAACTAAGGAAAAAACCTACTTCGCCTATGACGAAAGTGAAAAAGCGGAGATACTAAAGGAAATAGGGGGGAAAAAGTACACAATTCAGCGTTCAAAAGGTCTTGGTGAAAACCAACCCGATATGATGAATATGACCACCATGAACCCTGTTTCTCGCAGACTTGTTAAGGTACTTGCCCGTGATGCCGAGCGCACCGAGGAAATGTTCGACCTGTTGCTTGGCGACAATCTCAGCGGCAGAAAAGATTATATTGCAGAGAATGGCTATCGTTATTTAGACGAGCTTGATTTAGCATAAGAAAGGAGGGGCAAATATGGCACCCAGAAAAAAGAAACTGCCCGCTGTAACCCCTGAGGGCGGTTTAGCAGAAAATGTATATATAGCCGATGCGGGTATGGTTATTGACCAGCCTATCACCGAAACGCTTGAAAACAACTATATGCCCTATGCTATGAGCGTTATCGTATCCCGCGCGATTCCTGAAATCGACGGCTTTAAGCCCTCCCACCGAAAGCTTCTCTATACTATGTATGAAATGGGCCTTCTGAACGGCGCCAGAATTAAATCCGCCAACATTGTAGGTCGCACAATGCAGCTTAACCCCCACGGTGATGCCGCAATTTACGACACAATGGTGCGCCTTTCAGAGGGATACCAAGCCCTCTTGCATCCTTATGTGGATTCCAAGGGTAACTTTGGTAAGGCATATTCCCGCGATATGCAGTGCGCCGCATCCCGTTATACCGAGGCGCGTCTTTCGGGAATAGCCGCCGAGCTTTTCTCGGATATCGGAAGTGATACAGTAGACTTTGTGGATAACTACGATGCCACCAAGAAAGAGCCTGTACTTTTTCCTGTGACCTATCCCTCAATACTTGTTAATGCAAACAAGGGCATTGCCGTTGGTATGGCGAGTGATATCTGCCCCTTTAACTTAGAGGAGGTTTGCCGTACCACAATCGAATACATCCGCGATAATGATGTAGATATTTCTGAAACCTTGTTAGCGCCTGACTTTCCTGTTGGCGGTCAGCTTATATATAACAAGGAAGAAATGCAGGGTATTTACGAAACAGGCCGCGGTAGCTTTAAGGTGCGTTCTGTTTATACCTATGATAAATCTCAGAACTGCATAGACGTCACCGAAATCCCACCATCAACCACTGTTGAGGCTATAATTGAAAAAGTTATTGAACTGATTAAATTAAAAAAGATCACCGAAATCAATGATATCCGCGACGAAACAGGCTTGGGTGGACTCAAGGTTACAATAGACCTTAAGAGAGGTGTTGACCCCGAAAAGCTTATGGAAAAGCTTTTCAAGCTGACCCCTTTCCAGGATAGTTTCTCTTGCAACTTTAATATTTTGATTTCTGGATACCCAAAAGTAATGGGCGTCAAAGAGATACTCGAAGAGTGGGTTGCATTCAGAAGCGAATGTGTTAAGCGTAGGGTGTATTTCTCTCTTAACAAAGCGCAAAAGAGATTGCACCTGCTTAAAGGTCTTTCGAAAATCCTCTTAGATATCGACAAGGCAATCAAGATTGTCCGCGAAACCGAAGAGGAAAAAGAGGTTGTTCCAAACCTTATGATAGGCTTCGGCATTGATGAAGTTCAGGCGGAATATGTGGCTGAAATCAAACTGCGCCATCTAAACCGCGAATATATCCTTAAGCAATTAAAGGATATGGAAGATTTAGAAGCACAGATTGCCAATTACGAAGCAATTCTCAAATCCCGCACAAGGGTTTATACCATCATTATAAAAGAGCTGGAGGGTGTTATTAAGAAATACGGTAAACCCCGCCGCACCAAGATAATCAATGCCGAGGAAATCAGCCAGGCAGCAGATGCTCCTATTGAGATTCCGGACTATCCTGTTCATCTGTTCTTCACCAATGAGGGCTACTTTAAGAAGATAACACCTCTGTCTCTGAGAATGAGCGGTGAGCAGAAACTCAAAGAGGGCGACGAAATCAAGACTATAGTCGAGACCACCAATGCTAAGGAGCTTTTGTTCTTTACCAATAAATTTCAGGTGTACAAAACACGAGTTTCTGATTTTGACGATTCCAAGGCAAGTGTATTGGGCGATTATGTACCCGCCAAACTCCAGATGGAGGAGGGAGAGGTGCCCGTTAATATGACGGTGCTGGATGAATACGAGGGCTTTATGCTGTTTGTATTTGATAACGGCAGAGTGGCAAAGGTTGATATCAAATCCTACGAAACCAAAACCAACCGTAAAAAGCTTATCAATGCCTATTCTGACAAATTCCCCTTGGTGTGCGCATTATATCTCAGAGAGGAAACAGATATTCTTATTTCTTCAACAGGAGGAAGAATGTTGCTTCTCAACACTGCGGCTCTGCAGATGAAGACCACTAAGAACACAGCAGGTGTTGCCGTTATGACCCAAAAGAGGGGACAGAGGGTGTCAACCGCCAAGGTCTACACCGAGGGCTTACTTGCTAAACCCCATCGCTATAGAGCCAAGAATCTGCCCGCCGCAGGAAGTCTACCTTCTGGTGAAGACCAAGGTGAGCAACTGAAGTTAATGTAAAAAACGCCGTCTTCTCCTAAGAGACAGACGGCGGTCGGCTGTATGCAAACGCTTGATTTAACTACTTCCGACAGTTTTATTATGTTGTTTTTAAAAGACTTTATTCATAAAGCTAAAAGAAATATTTGACATTGTGGGAAAATTGTTTTATATTTAATAAGTTATTAGTCCGTATTGGAGGATTTCAGGATGCAAAAAGAACTTGCAAAAAAATATGAGCCACAGGCTGTGGAAGACCGCATTTATGATTTTTGGATAAACGGCGGCTATTTCCATGCCGAGGTTGATGAAAGTAAAAAGCCTTATACTATAGTTATCCCCCCACCAAATATCACAGGTCAGCTCCACATGGGACATGCTCTGGATAACACTCTCCAGGATATCCTTATCCGTTGGCGCCGTATGCAGGGCTATGATGCTCTCTGGATTCCAGGCACCGACCATGCTTCCATCGCAACAGAGGCTAAGATAGTTGAAGCCATGCGTAAGGAGGGCATCTCGAAAGAGGATATCGGCAGAGATGAATTTTTGGTAAGAGCTTGGGATTGGCGCGATAAGTTTGGCAGAAGAATAGTATCTCAGTTAAAAAAGCTTGGCACCTCTTGTGATTGGGAGCGTGAGCGTTTCACAATGGATGAGGGATGTTCCAAGGCGGTTAAAGAGGTTTTCATCCGTCTTTATGAAAAGGGACTTATATATCAAGGTGAAAAGATAATCAACTGGTGTCCCCATTGCTTAACCTCCATTTCCGATGCAGAGGTTGAATACGCAGAGCACGACGGCTCTTTCTGGCATCTTCGCTACTTCCTTTCCGACGGAAGCGGTGAGATTCAACTCGCCACTACCCGCCCTGAAACTCTCTTAGGTGACACCGCCGTTGCGGTGCATCCTGAGGACGAGCGTTATGCCTCTCTGATTGGAAAAACCGTAAAACTTCCCTTAACAGACAGGGAAATCCCCATCATTGCCGACGAATATGTTGAAAAGGATTTTGGTACTGGTGTTGTTAAAATCACACCTGCCCACGACCCCAACGACTTTGAGGTTGGACTTCGCCACAATCTTCCTATTATAAATATAATGACCGACGATGCCCATATGACCGCAGACTGTGGAAAATATGCAGGTCTCGACCGCTACGAAGCCCGTAAACTCATGGTTAAGGATTTAGAGGAGGGCGGCAATCTTGTTAAGGTTGAGCCAATGAAGCATAATGTAGGCTCCTGCTACCGTTGTAACACTGTTGTTGAGCCACGTATTTCCAAGCAGTGGTTTGTTAAAATGAAGGATTTGGCTGAGCCCGCAATAGACGTTGTAAAGACAGGCGAAATTAAGCTTATTCCTCAAAGATTCGAAAAAACATATTATAATTGGATGGAGAATATCAAGGACTGGTGTATTTCCCGTCAGCTTTGGTGGGGACACAGAATTCCCGCTTGGTATTGCGCCGATTGTGGCGAGGTTATCGTAGCCCGTGAAGCTCCCGATAGCTGTCCTAAGTGCCATAGTACCGCTTTGAAGCAGGACGAAGATACCCTTGATACTTGGTTTTCCTCAGCTCTCTGGCCTTTCTCTACCTTGGGTTGGCCCGATGAGACTCCTGAACTTAAGTATTTCTATCCTACCAGCACCTTGGTTACAGGATATGATATCATTTTCTTCTGGGTTGCCAGAATGATTTTTTCTGGTCTTGAATATACAGGTGAATCACCCTTCAACACCGTTCTCTTCCACGGTATAGTTCGTGACGCTCAAGGTCGCAAGATGTCCAAATCCTTGGGCAACGGTATTGATCCGTTGGAGGAAATAGAAAAGTATGGTGCAGATGCTCTCCGATTCACCTTAGCAACAGGAAATAGCCCTGGTAACGATATGCGTTACGTTCCAGAAAGAGTTGAGGCAAGTCGTAACTTTGCCAATAAGCTTTGGAACGCTGCTCGTTTCGTCCTCATGAATCTTGGAGACGACGAACCTGCTCCTCACATTCCCGAAGGTCTTGCAACAGAGGATAAGTGGATTCTTTCTAAATTCAATAGCCTCGTCGGCGAAGTAACCGATAATCTCGAAAAGTTTGAATTAGGACTTGCGGTAAGTAAGCTGTATGACTTTATATGGGATATTTACTGTGACTGGTACATCGAAATCTGCAAAGCCCGTCTTAATTCTGACGATGAAGATGGCAAGAAGACTGCAAGGGCAGTGCTTGTGTATGTGCTTTCTGAGACGCTCAAATTGCTCCATCCCTTTATGCCTTTCATAACCGAGGAAATCTGGCAAGCTCTTCCCCACGATGGCGAGACCATCATGGTCTCCGCTTGGCCCACAGTCAGTGCTGATAATTCTTTTGAAACAGAGGCGGAAGCTTTTGAAAAGCTGATGTCGGTAATCCGCGCAATTCGTGCCCGTCGTTCAGAAATGAATGTACCTCCCTCTAAAAAGGCTAAGGTTTATATCGCAACTACCGATGAAAAGCCTTTCCGCGGGGGGGAGATTTTCGTTGAGAAGTTGGCTTCAGCCAGTGAAGTTGAGATAGGCGCAGAGTTCGACATCCCCGGAGCTGTAACTGTAGTTACCGATTGCGCAGTAGTATCTATCCCAATGAATGAACTTGTGGATTTTGAAGCCGAACGTGCAAGACTCCAAAAAGAGTTAGACGTAGCTCTCAAGGATAAAGAGTTCTTTGAAAAGAAACTCAACAACCCAGGCTTTGTTGCTAAAGCCCCTGAGGCTGTTGTTGCTCAGCAGAGAGAATCCTTAGCCAAGGTTCTTTCCAAAATTGAAATGCTTAATGATAGCATCAGTTCTCTCGGCTAAATAATATTAAGGGGTTGTTATCTACTAACAACCCCTTTTTTGGAGATAATTATGACCTATAACGAAACCTTGGATTATATATTTTCCTTAAAAACAGTCTCGCTGAATCCGAGTCTTGAAAGAATATCTGCCGCATTACGGTTGCTTTCCAATCCGCTGGATTCCTTAAAGGCGATTCATATCGCGGGTACTAACGGAAAAGGTTCTGTGGCTTCCATGATAGCTGAAATTTTGAAGTTAAGCGGTAAAAAAACAGGGCTTTTTATATCCCCCTATATAGTTGAGTTTTGTGAGCGTATTCAGATTAACGGCGAGTATATACCTAAAACTGACCTCTGCATTCTTGCCGAAAAGGTAATTCCTGTTCAGCAAAAGCTTAAAGAACAGGGGCTGGAATTAGGGCAGTTCGAGTTTATAACCGCTGTGGCGCTGCTTTATTTTAAGGAACAAAACTGCGACTATGTGGTACTGGAAACCGGACTCGGTGGAAGATTCGATGCCACAAATGTTTTCGAAGACCCTATTTGCACGGTTATCACCAAAATTTCTTTTGACCATACCGCTATATTAGGAAACAGCTTAGAACAAATCGCGGGGGAGAAAGCTGGGATAATCAAAAAAGGTGTACCTTGCGTTACTTGTGTTCAGTCACCAAAAGCGGGATCCGTTATAGAAACCACCTGCCAAAAGCTTGATGCCCCTCTTTTTGTGGTAGATGCTGATCAAGTTCAAAAAGTAGATGTAGGTGTCACCGCAACGACCTTTTTTTATAAGAATGAGAATTACGAAGTTTCTTTGCTTGGAGTTCATCAGGTGGAGAATGCTTTGTTGGCAATAGAGGCTGTCAAGATCGTAATTCCGGAAATATCTCAGCCAACAATTAAATCTGCATTATCAAATGTAGTTCACCCTGCACGGCTGGAAGTGGTTTCTCAAAACCCACCTATAATTATAGATGGCGCCCATAATCCTGATGGGGCATTAGCGCTTTCCCGATGGATGGATATGGTGAACTTTAAAGGAAATATCATTTTCGGCGGAATGAAAGACAAGAAGCTCTGCGAGGTAGCGCGAATGCTCGGCTCAAAAGCCCTGAGTATTATAACCGTCGCTGTGGAAGACAATCCTCGTAGCGAATCCGCCCAAAACCTAAAAGAATTGTTCCTACAATTTAATAATAATGTTATAGCGGCCGATAGCTATACCAAAGCCTTGAAATTATGTGAGGGAACTCCAACCATCATTTGCGGCTCTCTATATCTTGCTGCGGATATGCGCAGATACATCGGCAAAACAAACTAAATATCGACAACTGAATACAACAAATTATTTACGGACAACATAGTATATTATTATACGGGTTGTCCGTATTTTTTATTACTTAAAATTAAAAGGAGCAGATCGTTTTGCAGGTAAGAATTGATGTTAAAGAAAAAACGCTGTTTGCCTATCTAAGCGGTGATATTGACCACCACACGGCAAAAGCGATGAGAGAAGAAATAGACAGTGCTATTGACGAGCATGAGCCATCTTTGCTTGTGCTTGATTTCGGTGAGGTAAGTTTTATGGATAGCTCGGGTATTGGACTAGTAATGGGCAGATTCAGAAAAATGCAAACCATAAACGGAGAAATTACCATAACCAATACCCCTTTATATATTTCTAAGGTTATGAGGATTTCAGGAATAGAAAAATTAGCGAAAATAGGAAATAAAGGTGATGTACATGAAACCGTTAAATGAGATGAAACTTATACTTTTATCAAAGTCCACTAATGAAAGCTTTTCCAGAGTGGCAGTGGCATCTTTTCTATCACAGCTCGACCCAACCATTGAGGAAATAAATGATATAAAAACCGCTGTGTCCGAGGCAGTTACGAATTGCATAGTACATGCCTATCGTGAGACCATAGGCAAAATATACATAACAGTTGCCATTTATGAAGATAGAAATATCAGCATAAGAATCAGGGATAACGGATGTGGCATAGAGGACATCGACAAGGCTCGAGAGCCTATGTTCACAACTGCAGGTGACGAACGTGCGGGATTGGGCTTCGCAGTTATGGAAAGCTTTATGGATAGGGTGCGCGTTTCCTCTAAAAAGGACAAGTACACCTCGGTTATCATGAAGAAGAAGCTTGGCGAGAAAAAGTGACAAGAGACGAAAAAATCACATCCAACCTGGGGCTTGTCCATGCTTGTTGTAAAAGATTTACAGGTCGTGGCATAGAATATGACGACTTGTTTCAGGCTGGAAGTTTGGGACTCGTAAAGGCGGTAGACGGATTTGATGAGTCTAAGGGGTTGCGCTTATCAACTTATGCCGTGCCTGTAATACTGGGAGAAATTAAGAGATTGTTCCGTGACGGCGGAACGGTTAAGGTAAGCCGTTCCTTAAAGGAGTTGTCGTTAAAGACGACCCGCATAAGCGCACAGCTTTCCTTAAAATTAAACCGAGAGCCAACAGTGGGGGAGTTAGCAGAAGCTTTAGAGGTCACACCAGAGGAAGTAACCGAAGCACTTTGCGCGGCACAACCTACGTTATCACTCACCTATGATAACGATGGTGAAGTCTCACAGCTTGACCTACCCGTGGAATCCCATGAGAAAGCCGTTTCCGATAGGGTGGCTTTGAGTCAGGTGCTGAGCACTCTATCACAGCAAGACAGAGAACTAATCAACCTGAGGTTCTTTAAACTGTACACCCAACAGCAAACCGCAGGTGAATTGGGAATGACACAGGTGCAGGTATCCCGTAGAGAAAAAGCAATATTAGGAAATATAAGACAAAAGTTTGCATAGACCGTGGCGGTATATGCAAACTTTATTTTATAGTATTTAGACATTTTGCCATAATAAATACCATAGTTTATGAATACAAACTAACGAAAATCACTAAAATTGAAAAATTCTTTATTTTTTTCAAAAAAAAGTGTTGACAAGCGGTGGTTTTAGTGGTAAGATAATCAAGCTGACCCTTTGCGGGGAGGCAAAATGGACCTTGAAAATTAAACAACGATAAGATTTATTTGGACCCGACAATTCTTGATTAAGTAATTCAAGACAAACGGAAAAATAACGCAAGCGTTATTAAAAAGTATTGAGCTAACAAGCTTGATCTAAAAGATTTTAACACTTCAAGTGTTGAGATACAATTTTTAGAGAGTTTGATCCTGGCTCAGGACGAACGCT
>JAZQKX010000010.1:0-4221 GCA_045542355.1 Acutalibacteraceae bacterium | reverse complement strand
TGTAAATGGTACGGGTTCTTTTGATTACGGTACAGTGCAAACCCTTTCTGCGATTACCAATACGGGATATACTTGGAACGGGTGGTATACCAAAGACAATATTTTGGTAACAAATTCGCAAACCTTAACCGTGACTATTGGCGATGAAGGGCAGGAATATATAGCAAAATGGACAGCGAACAAATATAATGTTTCCTTGAACGTAAACGGCGGTAATGCTATTTCTGAAACGACAAAAGAACTTGTATTTGGCGACAGCTATGTTTTACCTGTTCCTACACGCACCGAAGCTGTGTTTTTGGGTTGGTTTGATATTGATAACAATAAATATACAAACGACCAAGGCACAAGTGTTAAGAATTGGGATATAGCGAGCGTTACCACTCTTTATGCGCACTATAAAATTAACGAATACCAAGTTTCTTTAAGTGAAAATGTTGACGTTGGCGGTGTTGTTATAGGTGCAGGGATGAAAGAATATGATAGCAATGTTACCATAACCGCACAACCGAAAGCAGGATTTTCCTTTATTGGCTGGTATAACGGAACAACGCTTGTTTCTTCTTTGGCTGAGTATTCATTTACAATGCCTAACACCCCTATTGCTTATACTGCAAAATGGAAAGCAAACACTTATACCGTTACAATGGATGTCAATGGTGGAATGGGTCTATTGGATAATACGCAAGATGTGATTTTCAATAATTCCTTCTCATTGCCTGTAACAAACAAGGAAGGCTACATATTTGATGGTTGGTATTTAAGAGTAAATGGAACAGATAGGCAAATCACAGATGATTCTGGTAATTCAATAACTACTTGGGATATTCCTAATAATATAACCTTATACGCTAAATGGAGCGTGATTAACTATAAGATTAATTATATTTTAAATGGAGGAACTAATTACTCAACAAATCCTGCCACTTATAACATCGAAGATGATGATATAATCCTCAACTATCCTACAAAAAATGGTTATACCTTTAATGGCTGGGTTGTAACTGGTGCTAATTGTGCAGAAAAAAATACAAGTATTCTTTCTGGAAGTATAGGAGAGAAAACTTTTGCCGCAAGCTGGGTTAAAAACTCATCTTTTAAAGCAATTTCAACGGCTGAAGAATTACAAGCTATTCAAGACAATCCTTCTGGCTACTATTATTTAACGAAAGACATTGATTTATCAAGTTTTGACTGGGAGCCTATTTCTGAGTTTAATGGTATATTAGATGGAAATGGATATAATCTTGTGGGATTAACATTTACTTCTAATGATATTATAAAAATGAGCAATTGGTGGCAATTAGCACTTATTCTAAACAATAAAGGTAGAATAGAAAATCTAAGCATAAAAGATGCAACGATGTCTTTGGGCGCTGGTCCGTCTGTTTATCTTGCAGTTTTAACCGTTTTCAATTATGGAACGATACATAATTGTTCTATAAGCGCAAATATTAAAACCCTTGGCGGAAAGTGGGGTACTATTGCATACAATAATAATCATGGAGGCATTATCACCAACTGTTCGTCTTCAGGTGTTTTAGATGGGAATGAAGCAACAGCGGGCGGGATTGTTGGCTATAACGGAGGGATAATTCAAAATTGCCATAGTGATATGACATTAAAGGCAATAGCAAATACTGTACAACAAAATATTTTAGCAGGCATTTGTGCTACTAATGGATCTTCCTTAGCTGGTACTCATTCGACAATTGAAAACTGCTTCTTTACGGGCGTAATTGAAAATGGCTATTATCAATATGGTATTACCTATAATTACGGAACGCAAGGTTCGATAAAAAATTGTTTCGTGGATGCAATAATTGGGGACTCGCGTGATTCTCATTTTGGTGGCTCGTATACTATTTCCAATGTTGTTGATTCGTTGTCAATCAAAAATTGTTATTATTCACACACTATGTCTATGCCTTCCAATTCTGAGAAAACAGGCGAGGCAATAGACTCCGAATTGTTAAAAAATAAAACTTGGTTGCAAACAAATTTAAGTTATTGCGAATTCGCAAATGAAATCGAGTTATGGTTAAACGACTCCAATATTTGGGTGTTTACGGAAAACAATTATCCCAAATTATATTGGGAGATAGCATAATTTACTGTAACCAAATTAGTATTAATGCAGGGAATTAAAGTGCTTGTACAAAATAGATTACCAAAAAAAGATTCGGCGTTCAACCGAATCTTTTTTCTTTTTTTTACCTTTGAATCGTGCGTACAAGACTACACAAGCGACCTTCCGAGAAGTGGCGTAAGATTTTGTCAGGGGCTTCCGCAAAGCGATAAGCCCGAACTCCTAGCCTGACGCGATTGCGCAAAATGCGAACAATCGCTATTCCGTCGCTACGCTCCTTTCGGTTCGACGCCTTCCTCGTTGCATAGGAGTACAAACCCACGGCGCACATACAGCAAAACCCCACAGCGTAATCGCCGTGGGGTTTGCTGGTGCACCAGTCTGAACCTAATTCGATTTTTCGAGTTAGGTTCAGTCATTTTATAGCAGACATACGAAAAGCCGAGGTTATTCCTCGGCTTTTTCGCTACTTTGATTCAATTCATCTTTCTTTTGCTTTAACTCTATTATACGATTTAAAAGCGTTTCAAAAAAGACTTTTTGTTCCGCTTTCGATAATTATTCAACCGAAGGCTCTCCCTCAAAAGTAATCTTTAACTCAGGCTTTGTTTTACTGCGATTTTTTTCTTTTCTTCCATAATGCATACCATACTTTAGTGATTTTCTTAAGTTTCAGAAAATCGTTACAACATAGTACAGGGGAATTTCAATTATAAATTCTCCCTTTGTATTTCTGCTTGTAGCGCAAGACCAACAGCACGAGCGACAAAAGGTGGAACAGCGTTTCCAATTTGAACTAATTGTGATTGTTTCGTGCCATAAAACAAATAATCATCAGGAAAAGATTGCAATGCTGCCATTTCTCGCGGGGTTATTACCCTTGGTAATTCATAGTGAATATTTGTTGCGCCATGATTACCTTTAATTGTGCATGAGGGTTTATCCTTTGCGCATTTTTTCCAAGCATCATTATAATTAGAATACAAACATTTTCCTATTTCAACTTTTGCCAATCTTTCTTGCATTTCCTTACTATGTCTTGAGAAAATATGGCTAAATTCTTTATTTTCAAGCAAATTTTTATACTTTTCAATCACATCACCACATGTTATGTAATTATCAGGACTTTGTATAATTTTAGAGGGAAAAATATTATTTTTTCCTACTCTATTACCAATAAAAATAATTCTTTTTCTTGACTGTGCAACTTCGTAATCTGCAGCATTTAATTCTCGAAATGAAATACTATATCCAATTTTTTGATAATCTTTAATTATTTTACGTAAAACTTTTCCCCCATAAATGGTTGTTATCCCAACTACATTTTCCATAATAATATAATCTGGAAGAACCTCGCTCACAATGTCTAACATATCACGATATAAAGTATTTCTGGGGTCGGAAATAACTCTACTACCTGATAAACTAAAACCCTGACACGGGAAGCCACCGCAAATCAATTTAACGCTTTCGTTTTTAAGGTGATTAATTATCGTCTTCTTGTTATTCTCCAAAGTAATATCAAGCGGAGGAAATTGCTCTATTTTTTTAAATCTATTACCTATATTGTTTTTATATGTTTCATAAGCAGAAGGATTGACTTCCACCCCTAAAACAGGCTCATAGCCAGCCATAACTAATCCAAGAGAAAGTCCACCTGCTCCGCAAAAAAAATCAGCAAACTTAATACCATTTAACTTTTTATTTTTCCAATTATTGCTTCTTTTTTTTCTACTAATACTAATTTCTATACCTTGGTCTTCTTCAATTTGCTCATCAACATCTTTGAATAGTGAATCAAGTTCATCGCTTTGAATGTTAGGGATATCGATTAACCAAAAATTCAAATCATCTTCTTCTATTAGATATCCATTGGTAACCTGTGTGTTTTTTAGGGTTTGAGCTATTAGATGTTTCCGAATTTCTTTTTTACTCAATCCGCTTAATCTTGATAATTCTGCAAGTGTATATATTTTCATTAAACACCTTTTTTCAATACGTAATAGTTCCAATATTTTACGACATTATCGTTATAATATTTTTCAATTTTCTCCCCACGGCTAACTAATTCGATATCCGTAGGGATAGATTCATTGATTAGTTCTTTTTTATTTGCATCTTCAGAATAATTT
>JAZQKX010000009.1:0-5682 GCA_045542355.1 Acutalibacteraceae bacterium | reverse complement strand
CCCGTCCGCCACTAAGCTTTCGGAATCTTCACCCCGAAGGGATCTGTCTCCTAAGCTCCGTTCGACTTGCATGTGTTAGGCACGCCGCCAGCGTTCGTCCTGAGCCAGGATCAAACTCTCTAAAAATTGTATCTCAACACCGAAGTGTTAAAATCTTTAGATTCAAGCTTGTTAGCTCAATACTTTTTAATAACGCTTGCGTTATTTTTCCGTTTGTCTTGAATTACTTTAATCAAGAATTGTCGGGTCCAAATAAATCTTATCGTTGTTTAATTTTCAAGGTCCATTTTGCCTCCCCGCAAAGGGTCAGCTTGATTATATTACCACTAAAACCACCGCTTGTCAACACTTTTTTTCAATTTTTTTCAAACTTTTTTCGGGATTCAATTTATAGTATCTAAAAGGCAGAGTGGTACGATATATTGTACCACCAAAATTACCATTTTATTCAAATTCACTAAAATAAATTTTGGATGTAGATTTGATTCATAATAATATTATATATAATGTAACGCGCGTACATTATATATAGAATGTATTGCCAGAGTCAAAGGTCAGGGAAAGTCAAACGAATTTACAAAATATTTATAAATTACCTATTGACAAACGCATCGATAGGGTGTATATTATAATCAGATTAGCACTCACGCCTATAGAGTGCTAAAACAAGAAGGGTGGGAATTATCAGTGGAACTCAGTGAGCGCAAACAAGCTATACTTGCGGCGATAGTCAAAAGCTATATCGAAGCGGGTGAGCCTATTGGCTCAAAGGCACTTTGTGATATGCTGAACCTCAGTCTTTCTTCCGCAACTCTTCGAAACGAGATGAGCGACCTTTGCTCCATGGGATTTCTGGAGCAGCCCCACACCTCGGCAGGTAGAATACCTACCCACTTGGGGTACAGAACTTACGTAGACCGTCTTATGACCCCTGCCACTCTCACGCCCGAAATTAAGTTGGCGATTGATTCTACGTTAGAAACAATTTCTCACACCCCAGAGCAGATGCCTGTTCTTGCTTGTCAAATACTTGCAGACCTCACGGGTCTGCCCTCCTTTTCAGCCTCTCTGACAAATGATGATGCGAAAATCAAGAGGGTGCGACTTATCCCCATGGGTGGCAAAACGATGCTAATGGTGGTCATCTCCACCGACGGCATGGCGAGAAGCAGAATAGTGCTTAGCGACTGCGAGGTTGACGAAGCTTTGCTTTCAGTCTACAGTAACATCTGCAAGACCTGTATCATCGGTCACAGGCTATACGAGCTCAACACCGCATATCTGCAATCAATAGTTGCGAGAATAGGCACATTCGGACTTACTGTGATGCCGCTACTTTCCACGATGTTTGAGATAATCGGAGAAATGTTCGAGCCTCAGCTTCATTTTCGTGGTGAGTCAAAGCTACTTACGGGCTATCGTCAGCACGAGGACGCAATGCGACTTGGCGAACTGATTTCCCAAAAGGAAGCCGTGCTGGAAGTTATATCACGGATGAACTCACCCGTCGGCGTGGTATTCGGAGACGATTACGGCCACGGAATTGCCGCCACCCCCTCATGCATGGTTGTGGCAAAATACAAAACAGGCGACAAAGAGCTTGGTCGAATAGGTGTTATAGGCCCTGTGAGAATGGCTTACGAACAGCTTATACCCAGCATTGAATATTTTGCAATGCGGCTTGGCACACTTATGACTAAGGCGCTTCGAGATATGGAGGATTAAAAATGGCAAAAGAAGAAAAGAAAACTACAGCTGAGGAGCAACCCATAGAAGACGCGGTTGAATCAACTGTGGAAACCCCCGAGGTGGATGTCTCTATCGAAGATAGTGAACTGGATACGCTAAAAAAAGAATTGGAAAAGCAGAAAGATTTGGCTCTCCGCACAGCTGCTGAATTCGACAACTTCAAAAAGCGTACAGAAAGAGACAAGGCTGCTTCTCTGGAGTTCATGAAAGCGGACATACTTAAAACTTTCTTGCCTGTGCTTGATAATTTCGGCAGAGCTTTGGAAGCCGACCCTAACGGTGAGGATTTCCAAAAGGGCATTGAGCTTATATCCAAACAACTCACCGATGTTTGTGTGAAATTAGGGCTTTCCGAAATCAACGACGAGGGCAAGGAATTCGACCCTCAACTGCACCAGGCGGTGCTCCACATCGACGACGACAGTGTCGGTGAAAACACAATCGTTAAAACCCTGCAAAAGGGCTACAAAATAGGCGATACAGTTATAAGACCTGCAATGGTACAGGTTGCTAACTAATCCGTATATCAATTAATCAACAAATCAATTTATACAAAATTTGGAGGAATTTATCATGGGAAAAATTATTGGTATTGACTTAGGTACTACAAACTCTTGCGTATCTGTTATTGAGGGCGGTGAGCCTGTTGTTATAGCTAACGCTGAAGGCGCCCGTACAACACCCTCTGTTGTTGCTTTTTCTAAGACAGGCGAAAGAATGGTTGGTCAGGTTGCAAAGCGTCAGGCGATTACCAACCCCGACAGAACTATCAGCTCCATCAAGCGTGAGATGGGCACCAACTACACAGTTGAAATTGACGACAAGAAATACACACCTCAGGAAATTTCCGCAATCATTCTGCAGAAATTAAAGGCTGATGCTGAGGCATATATCGGCTCACCTGTAACCGAGGCTGTTATCACCGTTCCCGCATACTTCACCGACGCTCAGCGTCAGGCAACCAAGGACGCAGGTAAAATCGCAGGTCTCGATGTTAAGCGTATTATCAACGAGCCTACAGCCGCCGCCCTTGCCTACAGCGTTGACAAGGAAGACGATCAAAAAGTTATGGTATACGACCTTGGCGGTGGTACCTTCGACGTTTCCATCATTGAGATGGGCGACGGCGTTCAGGAAGTTTTAGCCACTGCAGGTAACAACCGTCTTGGCGGTGACGACTTCGATAAGCGAATCATGGATTGGATCGTTGCGGGATTCAAGGCTGAAAACGGCATTGATTTAAGCTCCGACAAAATGGCTATGCAGAGAATTAAGGAAGCCGCAGAAAAGGCAAAGATTGACCTTAGCGGTATGACCACTGCAGACATCAATCTGCCCTTTATCACAGCCGACAACACAGGTCCTAAGCACTATGAGACCACCATCACCCGCGCAAAGTTCAACGAGCTTACTGCCGACCTTGTAGAGGCCACAATGGCTCCTGTTCGTCAGGCGCTTTCCGACTCAGGTCTTTCTAAGGATGATATCAACAAGGTGCTTATGGTGGGCGGTTCGTCCCGTATTCCTGCTGTTCAGGAAGCTGTTAAATCCTTTATTGGTCGAGATCCTTTCAAGGGCATCAACCCCGACGAATGTGTTGCCATCGGCGCCGCAATTCAGGGCGGTGTTTTAGGTGGCGACGTTAAGGGTCTGCTTCTTCTCGACGTTACTCCCCTTTCACTCGGTATTGAGACAATGGGCGGTGTAAGCACCAAGGTTATCGACAGAAACACCACCATCCCCACCAAGAAGAGCCAGATTTTCTCCACTGCAGCAGACGGTCAGACCTCTGTTGAGGTACACGTTCTTCAGGGTGAGCGCGAATTTGCCCGTGACAACAAGACCCTCGGCGTTTTCCATCTCGACGGAATTGCTCCCGCTCCCCGTGGAATCCCCCAGATTGAGGTTACCTTTGATATAGACGCCAACGGTATCGTTCACGTTTCTGCTAAGGACCTTGGCACAGGTAAGGAACAGTCCATCACCATCACCTCCAACACCAACATGTCTAAGGAAGATATCGACAAGGCTGTTAAAGAGGCTGAGCAGTATGCCGCCGAAGATAAGAAGCGTCGCGAGGAAATTGATATCAGAAACGGCGCAGACCAGATGGTATACACCTCTGAAAAGACCATTGCCGATTTCGGTGACAAGATAACCGAAGAAGAAAAAGCTAACATCCAGAAAGCCATCGATGAGCTGAAAGAGGCTCTCAAGGGCGAGGATATTGAGGCTATCAAACAGAAGCAGGAAGAACTTCAGAAAGCTGTTTACGCAGTTAGCGAAAAGATTTATAAGGCTACTGCCGAGGCTCAGGGCGCCGCAGGTGCGGAGGGTCAGCCTCAGGGCGACTCCAACGTTTACGAGGCAGACTTTAAGGACGCCGACGACAACAACTAATTGATCTATTTGGTGCAGAGCGAATTTTCGCTCTGCACTACATACTGAGGAGAAATAGATTTGGCTGATAAGAAAGACTATTACGAGGTGCTGGGGGTTGACCGCGGCGCCAGTGATGACGAAATAAAAAAAGCTTACCGCAAGGCGGCTAAGAAATATCATCCCGACTTAAACCCCGGAGACAAGGAAGCCGAGGCTCATTTTAAAGAAGCCAGCGAGGCGTATGAAATTCTATCGGATTCGGGCAAACGCTCCCGTTACGACCAGTTTGGCCATGCAGGGGTTGACCCCAATTATGGAGCCGGCGGTCCCGGTGGCGGTGGATTCGGCGGCGGATTTGGTGATTTTGGCGATTTAGGAGATATTTTTAGTTCCTTTTTCGGCGGAGGCTTTGGAGGCGGCGGACGTTCCAACCCCAATGCTCCAAGGCGCGGTAATGACACCTCTGCCACTGTGACTCTTTCCTTTGAGGAAGCCGCCAAGGGATGCGAAAAGACCATCAGGGTCACCCGCATAGAAACCTGTGGTGACTGTGGCGGAAGCGGTGCAGAAAAAGGCTCCACACCCAAGACCTGCGGACACTGTCACGGCACGGGGCAGGTAAGGGTTACCCAGCAAACCCCCTTTGGCGCAATGCAGACTGCGAGGGTTTGTGACCACTGCGGAGGCTCGGGCAAAATTATAGATAATCCCTGTCACTCATGTGGCGGCAAGGGTAGAGTTCGCAGAGCCACCGAGCGCAAGATTGATATACCCGCAGGTATAGATGACGGACAGATTATCAACATAAGAGGTGGCGGTGATGCAGGTGCCAATGGTGGTCCCAGCGGTGACCTTCGTGTTAATGTAAATGTTCGCCCCCACCCCATATTTGAGCGCGTGGGATTTGATGTGTTCTGTGAAATACCCATCACCTTTACTCAAGCGGCATTAGGGGATGAAATCACTGTGCCAACACTTGACGGCAAGGTTAAGTTCACCATCCATGAAGGCACTCAGCCCGGAGATGAATTCAAGCTCAAAGGCAAGGGTATCAAACGTCTCAACTATTCGGGATTTGGTGACCAGTATGTTAAAATTGTGTTAGAAGTTCCCAAAAACCTCTCTAAAGAGCAAAAGGAAATTCTCACCCAGTTTGACGAAATAACCAGTGACAAAAACTATGGAAAACGTAAAAGTTTTTTCGATAAACTAAAAGATTTATTTTAGAATTAAAGACAACCTTGACTCAACGAACAAGGTTGTCTTTTCTTTATCAAGAGAAAGGCACTCTCCTCGGAGAGCGCCTTTCGTTAGTTTGCGATTAATTATTTAATTTTCAGTTTCTTGTAGGAGCAATACTTACCGTAGTATTTAGTGCCCTTAACGGTCTTGTATGCTCGTACCTTTACATAGTAAGTGCCTTTGGACTTCAGCTTCTTGATGGTCTTCTTATAAGTCTTGTAGGAAGTAACCTTAACGGTCTTCTTGCCCTTGGTAAATTTCTTGTTGGTAGCGTAAACTATCTCATATCCGCTTACCTTGGTGTCTTTC
>JAZQKX010000008.1:0-52547 GCA_045542355.1 Acutalibacteraceae bacterium | reverse complement strand
ACTGGTTCGAATCTGGGAAGTAGCGCCACATGGAATGTACACCAAAAATTGAACGATGTGTTTCATTAATGAACATTACATATGCCGTTACAGCAGGCAACAGCAAGGAAAACTTGCTGTTTTTTTGTTTTGCGAATAATGAAACAAGATTGACAAAACGTATAAATTTTCGTGTCAATTTCGTTTAAAAAGTTCCGCAATTCGAACCTGACAGTAACATTATTTGGTTTAATTTTGAGAGAAGAAAAGCTCTTCTTTTTGGTCGGGTGTTTTATTGTGATTGTACGAATGAATTCTATAACTATTATAGAATTCTATGTACTCCTTTATCGAGTCTTTTAGGTCCCTTTCTGAACGATAATGTCTAACATAAAACTCTTCTTTTTTAAGCGTTGTATTAAACGATTCCATTACAGCATTATCGTGTGGCTCACCGGGATTTGAAAACGAGGATTTAATGCCTAATTCCTTCAAATATGTTCTAAATGTTCTTGAAGTATAATTTGCTCCTTGGTCGGAATGGAATAATAACAATAAATCAGTGGGCTTTCTTAATTTATATGCAGCACCTAGCGTACTTTTTGTAAGCTGGGTGCTGTTTTTGCTTGAAAACCGGAAAGCTACTACCTTTCTTGCATATAAATCTAAAACTATACACAGGAAGATTTTCTTGTGCTTAAATTTAAGCTCTGTAACATCGCTAACCCAAACTTCATTAGGTCTTGAAACATCAAATTCACGATTTAAAATATTTTTCTTTCTTTCAAGCCTCTTTAAATAGTTCTTTTTAGCATTAGTTCCTATAACAAACATATCATTTTCCTGCATAACTTTCCTTATTAATTTTACACCGTAATCATAACCTCTGCTTTTTAAAACAGAGTAAATGCGGTTTACACCGTAGGTGCGACGGCTTTCATAAAATATTTCTTCAATCAGTGGTTTGGCTTCTTCTTGTCGTTTAGCATATACCGTATCACCACGTTTACCGCGAAGCTTATAGTTGAGATACGAACTTTTATTAACATTCATCGCTTCACAGCAAAGATTAAGACCATATATGTCTTCAATCTTTTCTATGTATTTGTAGCGGGGGAGTAGTGGCGAATTAGCACCACAAGGGGCACTACTTAGAATATGCAGTTTTTGGGTTGCACGGTCCATATTCCTTTTCATTTGGGTGAACGTTAACAAATTGTCCGTATTATATTTTTGCTTGTATTTATAATCGTTCAACCAACGATAGATGCTTGTTTTGGAAACTTGGTATTTTTCTGCCACATCTCTTACATCATCTCCAAAAACCACTTGCTCAATAATATTTGTTTTAATTTTTTCTGAAATAACTCTGTTCATAATTTTTTCCTCTTTCTTTATATTTTTTTGTTTCAAAGTTAAAGAACAATCAAAATAACCACCTTCCTTTATCTCTATTTTAATATATTTAATGTTTTCTTGAAACTAAAAAATGAACTTCTCCATATTGTAAATACAAATGTTTTCGGAAAAGACATTAAAGGAGTCACGTTTATGTTTAATTTTTACTGTATTGGAAAAGATAGAGAAAGGAGGAGTTTGAGTGAAAGATTATAAAGATATTGAGAACACAAGATATATCATCAGCAGAGTCTTTGCGGAGAATATAACTACCGCTATGCTTATTGAGCAGCGAGTAAAAGATATAAAAAATAATGTTCCGTCGCTTGAAAGCAACGGAACAATGATGTATAATAATTTTAGTGGTTCGATTCAGTCGAAGGAGGGACTATGAGAGTCGAACAAAATAAAATTGCTTTTGCTTATTTTAGGTTATCACGAGAAGAAGCACAGAAAAGTGAATCATCAAGTATTACCAACCAACGTATGATTGTAACAAAATACTGCGAACAAAATGGTATTAACCTTGTTCGCGAATTTGTTGACGACGGTTATTCGGGCGGAAACTTTGACCGACCGGGTTTTCAGGAAATGATGCGCGAACTTGATAGGGGATTAGCTAATACGGTAATTACCAAGGACCTATCACGTCTTGGCCGTGATATGCGTGAGTCGAGTTACTATGCTGAGCAGTTTTTCCCTGAGCACAATGTGAGATATATCGCCATTGCTGACAACTTCGACAGTGAAGATGATAATGTAATGGCACCGTTCCAGTTTGCTATGAACGAGGTGTATCTGCGTGACGGTTCACGAAAGGTTAAGGATGTTCTAAGAACCAAAAGACAAGACGGTTTGTATTGCGCTTGTCCACCTTATGGATATAAAAAGGCGAACCGCAATAAAAATCAACTTGTACCCGATGAAGTTACTTCACCTGTTGTGCAGAGAATTTTTAATGCTGCTGCAAACGGTGATTCATCAAGAAAAATAGCACAGGATTTGAATAATGACGGAGTTATTCCACCACTTAAATACCGAGTGCTTTATCGTGATGAATTTAGCGAAGAAGGTGCGGCAAGAGCTTCGGACCTTTGGAACTATACAACGGTTAAGCGCATCTTAAAGAACGAAGTTTACCTCGGTCATACAGTTCTTGGTAAAACCAAAAAAGCAAGTGCAAAGTCAAAAAAGAAGGTTGCTATCCCACAGGAAAGATGGGCAGTGACTGAGAATACCCACGAAGCATTGGTGAGCGAAGAAATCTTTCAAAAAGCACATGATAATATGGGTAAGGGCACTCGCAATTTTCAGCAGTATGATCATGTGCGAAAAAGCATTTTTTCAGGTGTTGCATACTGTGCGCTTTGCGGACACGCTTTGTGTTCTTGCGGAACGGTTTACAAGGGCGAGCGAGAAAAGTATTGGTATCTTTCCTGTATCAACAAGCGCAAGGATATAAACGAGCCTTGCAAGGGTACAAGAATACGCTATGCTGACCTTATTGAACTTATAACGGAAGATTTGAATTCTTTAATTTCTCTGACAGAGAGCCAAATTGATGCAATTGTCGGTCATATTATGCAAGAAGAAAATTCAGATAGCGCTGAAAATGTACGAAAAGTCCGTAGAGAAAAGTTAGAGGGTAGACTTTCTATAATTGATAAGATAATTCCAAAACTTTACGTAGACAATGCCGAGGGAAAACTTGACGATGACAGACTAAGTTCAATGGTTGATGATTTGCAAAAGGAATCAGTTGCAATAAAGAAAAAACTTTTAGAGCTTAGCGACGATGCGGTGCAGACCAGCAAAAGCGATAATTACAAAATGTTCTTTGAACTCACAAGACAGCATACCCATATTGACGCGCTTGATCGTGATACCTTGCTGACATTCGTTGACAGAATTGAAGTAGGACCGAAAATTCTGCCTGAAGGCAAGGTAAAAGCAAGTCACAGAAACTCCGAGTTTCAGCAAGAGATACGGATATTTTACAAGTTCGTGGGTGAAATGAACGAAATCAACAAAATTTAATAAATATGTAATAAAACTCAACCGTTTTAAGATGGGCGAGGTACACCAACCTCGTTAGCAGCTTCCATCTTAAAACGGTTAAGAGCCTCACGTGCCTCGGGTACTACATTCTTGTTAGCCATTTCGTTTTCACTCCTTTTGTAAAAGTTTGTTTTGCGTTTGCAATAGTATTGTATGAAGTTGCAATCAAAATATAAGAGGTAAACAAAACCAGTGTAATTGGAAATTACTGCGTTAATATTCCAGACCTTCTGGCTCAATTCCGCAGAGCAGAAGAATAGCCGCTGCCGCAAGTAAAGCATAATCTGTAACCTTTTGAGTTAGAGTAACCTTGTATTCGGCGGGCTCTATTATGTTTCCACTTAAGGCTTCGATTCTTCTTTGGAGACATATAAAAGCAGAACTGTCGGTTATACTTGACAGTATTAATGTGTCTTCACTTGCCATACCGCAAGTAATTGTCGTTATATTATTTTCTTTTAATAGCCGTAACGCGGTTGAATCGGAGGAGAATACCACACCTTTATAGTTACCTTTTATATTAAGCTTACAATTATCAGTGATTTTGCCTATCGTAACAATTATGCCTTCATATATATTAATATCAGCGTGGTAGTTGCACTCGACAGCAATAAATTTTGGGTTTTCGCAATTTGATGTAATCTTAGCACCGCTTACCCAAAGCAAACCGTATTTAGCTAAAATTTTGCTTATTTCTTCAGTAATGAATCCGCACGTCAAGCCGTAATAAACAACGGTTATCATATTAAGCCTTAACCTCTTTTTTGAAATTTCAAAAATATTTTTTACATAAAGCATGGTTATATGCAGAATTTTTGTAAAAGATATTGTTAGAAAAACAAAAAGGAGGTTTGTGTTTATGTTAGATAGAATATGTTTGTTGCTGGTTATTATCGGCTCGCTGAACTGGGGCTTGGTGGGTATATTCCAATTTGATCTCGTAGCCTGGATATTTGGCGGCTCCGATGCAATTTTAGCAAGGATAATATACACAGTAATCGCACTTGCGGGAATATGGTGCATCTCTTTGCTTTTCAGAAGCAGAGGCGAAGTAATCGACCGCAAGTAAAAAAAGAAACCCCACGGATCTTCCGTGGGGTAATTTGTTTATAGGGTTTTATTTAGTGAAAAGTTCCGCAATCTGAATTGCATTTGTAGCGGCGCCCTTTCTTACTTGGTCACCACAGCACCAGATGTTAAGTGCGCGGTCGCAGGTGAGGTCGTCTCTGATTCTGCCTACATATACTAAATCCTGGTCGCTTGTATCAAGGGGCATGGGGAACTGGTTGTTTGCAAGGTCATCAACCAATTTACAACCGGGAGCATTTGCAATGATATCTCTTGCTGCCTCTATCGAAATCTTCTCCTTTGTTTTTACAACAACCGAAATGGAGTGGGAACGAACAACAGGAACGCGAACACAGGTACAGCTAACTGTGAGGTGGGGCAGATGCATTATCTTTCTGCCCTCATTCTGCATCTTCATTTCTTCGGTGGTGTAGCCGTTTTCCAGCTCACTGCCGATTTTGGGGATGAGGTTATAGGCAATCTGGTGGGAGAAAACCTGTGGCTCATAGGTTTCACCCTTCATGATGGCTTCGGATTCGCCTAAAAGCTCAACAGGACCGCCTGCACCTGCACCGGATACTGCCTGGTATGTAGAGGCAACAACGGTTTCGATGGGACTTAATTTATTAAGCGCATTAATTGCAACTACTGTGATGATGGTGGAGCAGTTGGGGTTGGAGATAACTCCCTTATGCTTCATTGCATCCTCTGGGTTAACCTCGGGGATTACAAGGGGAACATCCTCATCCATTCTGAATGCGCTGGAGTTGTCAATAAACACTGCTCCTGCTTTCACAATATGGGGAGCGAGTTCTTTTGCCAGTGCGTTACTTGCGGCACCCAAAACTATATCCATACCCTCGAAGGAGTCCTTGGTTGCTTCCTCAACCGTGATTTCCTTACCGCAGAAAGGAAGCTTTTTGCCAGCACTTCTTGCAGAAGCTAAGCATTTGAGAGTATTAATAGGGAAATTTCTTTCCTCTAAAACCTTCAGCATTTCTCTGCCAACGGCGCCTGTAGCACCGATAATGGCAACATTTAACTTTTTCATGAATCGCACCTCTTATTTAATAAAACTATCGTAAATAACACGAATTGTCTTTTCGTAATCTTTATTGTCGGTTCCAACGATAATGTTTCTCTCATCGGGACCTTGAGAAATCATTCTGATGTTGATTCCGTTTTCTCCGAGGGCGGCGAACAGTTTGCCCGAGGTACCGGGTTTAAACGCCATGCCTCTGCCGATAACAGCAATAATAGAGATTTTATCAACAACCTCTATCTTCTCAGGTTTGATTTCATTTTCGATTTCAGCAATAACACTATATAACTCGTCGTTAATACTTGCTGTGGGCATTACGAAAGAAACAGAATCTATACCAGAGGGAGCATATTCAATAGCAACCCCATGCTTCTCGAAAATTCCCGCAACCTTTCTTAAAAGACCGACAGCAGCAGATAAGCCGTGCTTGTTAATGCTTAAAATTGAAAAATCATGGCGTCCTGTGATGCCTGTGATAACATTACTGTCATCATCCACGGTTTCGCAGGTTTTCATAATAACCGTACCGGGGTCTGATGGGTCGTTAGTGTTGCGTATATTGAGAGGGATGTTAGCCTTTTTAACAGGGAAAATAGTGCCCTCATGCAGCACCTGTGCGCCCATGTAAGAAAGCTCACGAAGCTCATCGTAGGTAATATGCTTGATGGGTTTGGGGTTGTCGACAATTCTGGGGTCTGCCATAAGAACACCGGAAACATCGGTCCAGTTTTCGTATACATCTGCCCCTAAAGCGGCGGCAGCAAGTGCGCCTGTAATATCAGAGCCACCTCTGGTCAATACCTTGATTTTTGTATTGGGCAAAATGCCATAGAAACCAGGAATAACAATACCTTTTTCGTAAGGGATATTTTGCAATTTAGAATAGGATTTATCTAAATCTATGGTTCCATCAAATTTAAAGGTCAGCCATTCAACTGCATCAACAAATTTAAAGCCCAAATAATCTGCCAGAAGTCTGGCGGAAAGGTATTCGCCGCGGGAAACCAATTCATCTTGTGTAATTCCCGAAGCAATCTTTTTTCTGATTGCATCTAAATCTGCTTCGATATCGATAGAAAGTCCTAAATCATTGCGGATTTCTATGTATCTCTCGGCAATCATATCAAAGATGCTTTCGCAGTTAACACCATATTGTAAATGAGCGTAGCAAAGATAGAGTAGGTCTGTGATTTTGTTATCGCCGCTAAAACGCTTACCTGCGGCTGAAACAACAACAACCTTGCGGCTGGACTCAGCCTCTACAATTTCTTTAACCTTTTTATACTGTTTGGCGTCTGCCATGGAGGAGCCGCCGAATTTAAGTACCTTAAACATAAAAATTCTCCTTAGTTAATTCCCGCAATGAATGCCTCGGGGTCTGTCTCCAACATTTTTTTGTAGAGCTCATGCATTTCCTTAACCGATATTTCCTCGGTTATAACGCCATTGTTCCATTTTTCCTTGATTTTTAAATCGGAAAGGGCGGAGGTTGAAACGTAGTAGCTATGGGACACAGCGCCGTTGTTGAGACTAACGGATTTCATAGTATCATTGTATGTCTTTTTAACTCCGTTTGCCACATCTATGCAGTCGTTTGTAACGGTATATGCGGTGGGATAACGCCCTGCGCCAAATCCCATGTAGCTTCCGTGTCCCACATTATCTGCATCATAAGCAATAAGGTTGTAGTTCTGGGGAACATTGGCAAAGTCAGAACTCTTGCTGACTATAGTGGGCTCAACGAAAGCGGAGATTTCGCCGTCTTTATTAAGGGTGGTGGCGATGAGCTTGGCGATGTAGCCGTGAGCTTCAAAGTCGCTGATAGCTTTAGCCGATACCTTAGCAATGCCGATAACGTCTACATCAAGGGGGTCGATAGCCACACCGAAAGCAATGTTAGCGGAAATGGCAATCTTGCGCTGAGTGTCATTTCCGTCTATATCCGAGCTGGGATTAGCCTCTGCGAAGCCCAGCTTCTGAGCGGTTTTGAGCGCATCTTCGAAGGCGGTGCCGTCGGTGTGCATTGCATCCAGTATGTAGTTTGTGGTGCCATTAAAAATGCCGCTGATTTTATGAACCTTGCTGATCCTTGCGGTTCTTTCCAAGTTGGTGAGCCAAGGGATGCCGCCGCCAACCGCCGCTGTGTATCTTAAGGCAACACCTTTAGATACTGCAAGTTGGGTAAGCTCCTCGTAATATTCACAAATAACGAGTTTGTTAGCGGTTATAACATTCTTTCCTGCTTCCAATGATGCTTTAATAAAATCGTATGCAGGATGCTTTCCGCCTATAAGTTCAACAACGGTGTCAACCGTGGAGTCCTCTAAAATTTCTTTAATATCTGTAACACTTTTTGCAGATATATCGTCGTGCTTTACTAAATCGAGTACATATTTAACATCCACTTCCGGGAGCTTTTGGGTGAGTTCATAGACGCCGTATCCGACCGTTCCAAAGCCGAGAATCGCAATGTTCATTTGAAGTTCCTCATTCCTTTAATGCTGAAATTACACAGCATTATGAAATTTTGCAAAAATAAAAGCCAAATGAAAAATAACACTTGAATTTTATAATGGATTATTATATCATATAGTTATTAATAATGCAAGACATTAATTGGCATTGTTTTGCCGGAAATGGAGATATTATGTTGTACCAAAGCACTCGAAACAATCAAGAACAGATTTCAGCTTCATCCGCAATCCTCAGAGGCATCGCTCCCGATGGCGGCCTTTATATGCTCAAGAGCTTCAAAGAGCTGGATTTCGACTGGGAAAAGACCCTTTCCATGACCACTCTGGAAATTGCAGAGTATGTGCTTTCAACCCTCTTTACCGATTTCAGTCGAGAGGAAATGAAAGAACTGGTAGAAAAAGCATATACAGGCAAATTCGAAACCGAGGATTTGACCCCTACCGTTAAGGTGGGTGACAAATATGTGTTAGAGCTTTTCCGTGGTCCTACAAGCGCATTTAAGGACGTGGCTCTTTCAATGCTGCCCCAACTCATCATCGCATCTCGCAAGAAGAATGCAAGTCCTGAGGATATTGTTATACTTACTGCCACAAGCGGTGACACAGGCAAGGCGGCTCTTGAGGGCTTCCATGATGTTGAGGGCACAAAGATAATCGTATTCTATCCCGATGCAGGTGTCAGCAAAATTCAGAAGGCTCAGATGGTAACACAGGTTGGAAATAACGTTTGCGTTTGCGCTGTGAATGGTAATTTTGATGATGCTCAAACAGGTGTTAAGAAAATCTTTGCAGAGTGTGAAGAAAAGAATCTGTTAGAGGGCACCAATGCTGTGCTCTCCAGCGCAAACTCCATAAATATCGGCCGTTTGGCTCCCCAGATTGTCTACTACTTTAAATCCTATGCTGATTTGGTTTTGGGTGAGGAAATAAAGGCAGGAGACAAGGTTAACTTTGTTGTTCCCACCGGTAACTTCGGCGATATCCTGGCAGGTTATTTTGCAAAATGCATGGGTCTGCCTGTGGATAAGCTGGTTTGCGCTTCAAATGCCAACGATGTTTTAACTGATTTCATAAACTCGGGTACATACAACCGTCTCCGCACCTTCCACAAAACAATTTCACCCTCTATGGATATTTTGGTTTCCAGCAACCTTGAGAGACTTCTGTATCTCATGAGCGGTTGTAACGCCGATGAAGTTGCGGGATATATGGACGAGCTTAAAACTAAAGGTGAATATAAAGTAAGTGAAACCATAAAATCCGCGTTGGATAAGGAGTTCTGGGCAGGTTGTTGCGACGATAAGGGCACCGTTGAAACCATAGGTAAGGTATACGAAATGTGTAACTATCTTTGCGATACCCACACCGCCGTTGCCTATAATGTTGCAGAACAGTTTAAAGAGGCTACAGGCAATACCAATCCAACAATAGTCCTTTCCACCGCCTCCCCCTATAAATTTGCCACCGCTGTAAGCGAGGCAATCGGCGCCGAGGTTTCTGACGACGAATTTAAGGTTATGGAAAATCTCAATAGTGTAACAGGCGTTTCGGTTCCCAAGGGATTAAGCGGACTCGATAAGCTCGAGGTGCTTCATAAGGATGTTATCGAGGTTGATGAAATGCTCAGCTTCGTGCTTGGAAAGGTAAAGGAAAAGTCTTGGAAAAAGTAACTCTGAGAGTCCCCGCCACCACCGCCAACATGGGCCCAGGGTTTGACTGCGTGGGTTGTGCACTTTCTCTTTACAACACCGTAACTTTTGAGAAGATTGATGATGGTGTGGTGATTGACGGCTGTCCCGATGAATTTAGAACTCCCGATAATCTAACGATAGTGGCATATAAAAAAGCGTTGGAGTATTTACAGATGCCTTTTAGCGGTGTTAAAGCCACCATCCGCGCCGAAATACCCATGTCCCGCGGACTTGGCTCCAGCGCCGCGCTTATAGTGGCGGGAGTTATGGCGGCAAATATTCTCTATAACGGCGGTCTCTCAACCGATGAGATTATAGATATTGCCACCGAGGTTGAGGGACACCCTGATAATATTGCACCTGCAATGTTGGGTGGTCTTACCGCTTCCTTTTTAGAAGACGGTAAATCTCATACCGTGAAATATGATATCCACAAAAAGTGGAACTTTGTGGCGGCTATTCCCGATTTTAAATTAAGCACCGCAAAAGCCCGTTCGGTTTTACCCGACACAGTGCTCAGAAACGATGCAGTTTTCAATATTTCTCGTGTGGCGGTTGGCCTTAAAGCCTTTGAAACGGGGCAAGAGGATATACTAAAGGTATCTTTGGGGGATAAGCTTCACCAACCATATAGAAAAAGTCTTATCACCGAATATGAAACTGTAGAAAAAATTGCAGGCGAGCTGGGTGTCACCGCTTTTTATCTAAGCGGTGCAGGTCCCACTCTTATGTGTATTTCCACAGACAGCGCCTTTAAGGATAATCTGAACGAACGCATAAAAAAAGAGTGCCAAATAGATTGGCAGATATTGCCCTTAGATGTGGATAATAACGGCGCTTCAATAATGTAAATTTAAAACCGACTCTGTGTTTTACAGAGTCGGTTTTATCATTTAATAACAACTTTCAAATATCTCTTTTATAACCTTGTAATCCATTTCAATGTAGCTTTTGACAGTTCGTGTTCTTCCAAAGGTACAAAGCTCACAAAGACGGTCAATTTCCTCAGCCTTTATTCCGAATTTACGCAGGGTAGATGACACGTTCAGGAATTTAATGAATTCAGCCATTGCCTCTTTGTGTTTTTCTTTTCCAAATGCATCTTTATCGGAGTGTAATATGCAAAATCCAGCATGGTTTTATCCTTTCTTATTTCACTGTAAGTCTTGTTTCAAATATAAGCTCGGTATCTTTATAAATCCTAACAGGGTATTTACCCGATTTGCAATTTGTTCCCACCTGCCACCGCCATGTGACATAACCGTTTTGGTCCGAAACCTTTGGCACCAGTGCTTTGGATTGACTTATTCCTGAGGAATATTCCACCTCTATGCTGTATTCTTTATCGCCGTCTAATTTAAGGGTGAGAGATGTGTATTCACCAGCAGAAACTGTGTGCTTGTAGTCAATAAGTTTGATGCCATCTTTGGCGGTAATAATTTCCGTCGAGTCGGTAATATCCTCAATAACAATACAAGAATTATAACTTTCGGTTTCTGTGTAATCCCTGAAAACATCCTCGTTTTTGCAGGAAGTGAGGAGTAATGTACACATAGCTATCATAAGGAAAAACACAGCTAACCTACATGCATCATTTATATTTTTCACCATAATTTTCGCTTATTTTATTTCCTGTTCTAACTCGTCAAACTCTTTAATAGAAAAGAATTCACCTAAGGTTATTTCCAAGCCGTCGCAAAACTTTTTTATGGTGGTTATTGAAACATCACGTCTGCTACTATCCATCATGCTGTATGCGGTAGAGGGAGTGACACCGGATATATTAGCTAACTCATTAACGGTAATATTGCGAGATTCACATAATTTCTTGAATCTTTCTGCAACAACATCTTTAACGCTCATTATATATCACCTCAAAGATATTGTAGCAAATTTACACTTCTGCGTATACGCGGGTGCGAATATAACATAAAAAATAAAAGCACTTCCGAAAAAGTGCCTTTATTGGAGCTGCTAACCAGATTCGAACTGGTGACCTCGTCCTTACCAAGGACGTGCTCTACCACCTGAGCCATAGCAGCATATCGAACAAATGATATTATATGACAAGTTACTCCAAATGTCAAGTGGAATTTTCCAAAATTCAAAAAAATATTTATTTGTAGTCTCATTCTTATTGATTTTTGCTTCAATGTAGGTATAATATATTATATAGGAAAAATATGTTAAGCTAAATTTGGGGGCAACCGTATGGATTACAAACAGTTTTTCAGCAAAATAAACGGTAAGAGAATCGCCGTGTGCGGAATAGGAGTCAGCAATACTCCGTTAATCGAAAACTTTTTAAAGGGTGGAGCCCGTGTTTTTGCCTGTGACCGTAGAAGCCGTGAGCAATTAGGCTCGGTTGCCGATGAATTAGAAGCCCAGGGTGCAGAGCTTCGTTTAGGTGAAAACTATCTCAAAAATCTTGAGGTGGATATTATTTTCAGAACCCCTGGAATGAACTATTACCTCGCAGAGCTTGTTAAAGCCCGTGAAAACGGAATAGCTGTAACATCAGAAATGGAAGTGTTTTTCGAGGTCTGTCCCGCCACAATCTTTGCTGTAACAGGCTCCGACGGAAAGACCACCACCACCACCCTCATTGCCAAAATGCTTGAAGCCGAGGGCAAGACTGTCCATGTTGGCGGTAATATCGGCAGACCATTGCTTCCCATGATAGAGCAGATAAAACCTGAGGATTATGTAGTTGTTGAGCTTTCCTCGTTTCAGCTTATCTCTATGCGTAAGAGTCCCGATGTTGCAGTTGTAACTAATGTTGCTCCCAACCATTTGGATGTTCACAAGGATATGGACGAATATATCAATGCCAAGAAGAATGTACTTCTCCATCAGAACGCATTTTCAAGAACTGTTCTTAATGACGATAACGACATCACCCATGGCTTTTCAAAGGATGTTAGGGGGCAACATATGCATTTCAGCATGAATACCCCAGTTTCCAACGGAGCTTGGCTCAGTGATGATGGCACCATTTATATGGCATATCGCCGCATGGTAGCGCCCATTATGAATCGCGACGAAATAGCCCTTATGGGTGACCACAACGTAGAGAACTATCTTGCCGCCATTTCCGCAGTATGGGGATATGCAGGAGCCGACAGTATCCGTAAGGTTGCCCGTGAATTCACAGGAGTTGAACATCGAATCGAACCCGTCAGAAATTTGAACGGCATCCGTTTCTATAACGACTCAATAGCCTCCAGCCCCACAAGAACTATTGCAGGTCTCAAAGCCTTTAATCAAAAAATTATTCTTATTGCCGGTGGCTATGATAAGCACATTCCCTTTGAACCCATGGCGCCTTATATAAACGAAAAGGTTAAGCTTCTCGTTCTTTCGGGCCCCACCGCCCATAAAATTGAAAAGGCGGTAAGAGAGCACGAAAGCTACGACGGAAGTATAAAAATCCTCCATTCCAATTCAATGGAGCAATCGGTGCAGTTGGCTTATGATAATGCAAAAGAGGGGGATATCGTTACCCTTAGTCCTGCCTGTGCCAGTTTTGATGCATATCCCAACTTTGCCGAGCGTGGCAAACATTTCAAAGAGCTTGTTAACAAACTTAGTTAATTTTTACGACTCTCCAACGTTTCAAGCGTTGGAGAGTTAGTAAATCAAAGGGAAAATAATTATGATACATCTTTTAGACAGGGCAGATATCCTGAAAGACTTTTTGGATATTTGCGGAATAAAACTTCGGTCGTTGGCAATCAGCTATGGTTTCGGGCGCAACTTTTGCACCTTTTGGTATCAGATAAATGATATGGGTGAAATCACAGCAGTAATAGGTAAATTCGGCTCAGCGGTCACAGTTTCCCATAAATCCGCCGATATGGGAGAGCTTTCGAACTTTATCCGTTTTATCGGCTTTTCGGAGCTTGTGTGTAGCCAAAGCTTAGCCAGACTTTTTGGAGATAGCAAAGCGGAGTTAATTAATTCGGTAGAAAAACAGATAGAGTCAGAATATAAATTTCTCAAAGAACTGACTTATTTAGAATTTAGAGAGATATATGACATACTCGAATCTTACGGTGGAGAAGCCGTAACTCTCGGTGACTTTGAGGATTGGTATGTAGACATATCCCATCGCATACGCCATGGTGGTGCCATAGCAGTTTTAAGTGAGCAGGGATGCGGTATTTCTCTGCTGACTGAGGATGCATGTATAATAAACGGAATTGCAGTCAAGACCGAATATAGAGGCAAGGGCTACGGCAGAGAGCTTTTGGTGCGGCTGGGAAGCGCAAAACCTGTCACTCGGTCTCTGGCATTTTGCCTCGACTCAGAGCTACCGTTTTATAAAAAATGCGGATATTCATTCGTTAGTAAATATAGTTTAATCAGTAAAGGAAAATAGACAATGAAGAATTTTTTTAATTTACCCGAAAAATTAAATGAACTGGACAAAAAGGCGATTGAAATGTGCGGGGATGCCTTTAAAAGAATCGCTGATAATACATACTATAATCAAGGGAAGGTACTTGCCGCTTTTATTGACCGTAAAGTCAGTGAGGCTCATTTTACCCCCTCCACTGGTTATGGCTACGGAGACAGAGGCAGAGATGTACTGGAAGAAGTGTTTGCCCAGTGTGTCGGCGCTGAGGATGCCCTTATTCGGCATAACTTTGTGTCGGGTACCCATACTTTGACTGTGGGTCTTTTCGGACTCCTGCGACCTGGCGACACCATGCTTTCTGTTACAGGCAGACCCTACGATACTCTTATCGGTGTTTTAGGTATTGACGAAAAGGTAGATGGTTCACTGGCAGATTTCGGTGTTGGTTATGATGAGGTACCTTTAAAGGATGATATGCCAGATTTAGAGGGTATTAAGGAAAAACTGACATCAAATAAATATAAAATGGCATATATTCAGCGTTCCCGCGGATATTCCCTTCGCCCCAGCTTGACCATATCATATATTGAGAAAATTGTTAAGGTTGTGCGTGAAGTCAGCCCCGACTCAATTATATTTGTGGACAACTGCTACGGTGAGTTTGTCGAATCCCAGGAGCCTCTGTCGGTGGGCGCAGATGTAATAGCTGGTTCTCTTATCAAAAACCCAGGTGGAGGTATAGCACCTACAGGCGGTTATATAGCGGGTAAGCGTGAATTTATCGATCAGTGTGCCTACCGTCTTACAGCCCCTGGAGTAGGCAGGGAAGTGGGTTGCTCCTTGGGTCATACAAGAGAGCTGTTTATGGGACTTTTCTCAGCTCCTCATGTAGTTGGTGAAGCTCTGAAAACCGCAGTATATACAGCGGCTTTGTTCCAGCTATTGGGCTACGAGGTCACTCCAAGTTATGACGAATACCGCGCCGATATAATTCAAGCGGTAAAATTGAGAGACGAAAAGGGATTAATTGCCTTTTGCCAAGGTATGCAAAGCGGTGCGCCCATAGATTCCTTTGTTGTGCCCGAGCCTTGGGAGATGCCAGGCTACGATAGCAAGGTTATCATGGCGGCAGGCGCCTTTACCAACGGCGCATCAATAGAGCTTTCCGCCGACGCTCCTCTACGTGAGCCCTTTGCCGCGTGGATGCAGGGGGGATTGAATTTCGATAGCGGAAGAATCGGTGTGCTCATGGCGGCAAAATCTATGATGGATAAGAAAATAATCTAAACTTACAAAATTTAGCAATTTATTTACAAAATGTAGCATATTTATTTGCATTATAAGACTATAATATTTTCATACCGTATATTTGAAGGAGTATGATTAATGCTTGAACTAAAGAATATAGTCAAGGACTATTTAACAGGAGATACCAAGGTTGAAGCTTTAAAGGGTGTTAGCCTAAGCTTTCGTAAATCAGAGTTTGTGTCTGTGCTTGGTCAGTCGGGTTGCGGTAAGACCACCCTGCTTAATATCATTGGCGGACTGGATGGCTATACCGATGGTGACCTTATTATCAACGGAATATCTACAAAAAAATATCGCGACCGTGATTGGGATTCCTATCGTAATCATTCCATCGGTTTTGTTTTCCAAAGTTATAACCTCATACCTCACCAGACTGTATTGCAGAATGTTGAATTGGCACTCACTCTATCAGGCGTTTCTAAAGCTGAGCGCAGAAAGAGAGCAATAGATGCCCTGGAAAAGGTTGGTCTTGGCGACCAACTGAAAAAGAAACCCAACGAAATGTCGGGAGGACAGATGCAACGTGTAGCCATTGCAAGAGCCTTGGTCAATGACCCTGAGATTATTCTTGCCGACGAGCCTACTGGCGCTCTTGATACCGAAACCAGTGTGCAGGTTATGGACATCCTTAAAGAGATTTCCCGCGACCGCCTGATAATAATGGTTACCCACAATCCAGAACTGGCTGAAAAATATTCTTCAAGAATAATCCGCATGTTAGACGGAAAAATCATAGATGATTCCATGCCCTTGAACGAGGCTGAGCTCAGTGAAATGATTTCTAAAACTGAGGAAACCCATAAAGGCAAAAAGGTGAAGAAGCCATCAATGTCCTTTGGCACGTCCTTTATGCTGTCGCTTAAAAATCTTTTCACAAAAAAGGGAAGAACCACCCTCACCGCTTTTGCTGGGTCAATCGGCATAATCGGAATTGCATTGATTCTTGCGATTTCTCAGGGTATGACAACATACATTGATGAGGTGCAGGAAAGCACATTGGCATCCTACCCTCTTACCCTTGAGGATTCCAGCGTTGACCTGACTTCGCTTATGAAAGCTTTTATGAATGTGACAAACGAAGAATCTACTCATGAGAAAGATGCGGTCTATAAGAAGTCGGCGCTTTACGATATGATTAATGCAGTCAATAGCATTGAGGAAAACGAAAACGACCTTAAATCATTTAAAAAGTATCTAAAAAAAGAAATTGCAAAAGAGGAGTCGCAGTTGAGCGCTGCGCTAAACGGTGTTCAGTATTCCTACGATTTGGATTTATTGGTCTATACAAAGAATGTAGATGGCACCATAATCCGTTCCGACACCGAGGAAATTTTACAGGATTTGATTTCAAAATATATGGATGTGGATATGTCTGCGATGTCCACAATGAAGAGCATGAACCCTATGGCAAATATGAGCAGTATGCAAACAGGTCTATGGCAGGAGCTCCTTCCAGCAAAGGACGGCTCACCCGTAAACCCGCTTCTTCATAATCAATATGATGTTATATATGGCTCATGGCCCAATGACTACGACGAAATCGTGCTGGTTGTTGACGAGAACAATGAGCTTGACGATGTAACCCTTTATGCTTTGGGTCTGCTTCCTCAGGAAGATATGGATACCCTCGCTGATGCCGCTCTAAACGGAACAAAACTTGAGCATAAGGAAATGAAGTGGAGCTATAAGGAAATATGCGACACCGAGTATAAGACTATACTCAACGCGGATTGCTTTACCTACGACGATAAAACGGGCTATTATGCCGATTTGAGAGATAGCGAAGCAGGACTTCGCTATCTCTACGATAATGCTCTCAGCTTAAAGGTTACAGGTATTATAAGACCTAACGAAGACAGTAATTCCCACATGCTTTCTGGCAGTATTTGTTATACCAGTGAACTCACAGAACATCTTATCGAAAAATCTAAAGTGTCCAAGGTAATCAAGGCTCAGAAAGCCAATGAAAATATCGACATCCTTTCGGGTCTGCCCTTTGAATCCACAACAGGCACTCATTCCAATAAGGAAAAGGAGACCGAATTCCGCAAGTATATAGAGAGCATGGATACCGCGGAAAAGGCCCAAGCCTATATTGATATCAACAGCATTCCCTCTAAGGAAATGCTGGAGCAACAGCTATCTGCCGCCAAGGGTAATTTCACCCGCGAGGAGTTAGAACAGCAATTAGCTACAGGTCTTACCCAGCAGATGAGCGTGGATGAAGATGAAATCAACGATTATCTCGCCTCAATGGACGATGATGAATTTGATGAGCTTCTCACTAATATGTTGACAGAACAGATAAAGGCGCAATATGCCGCAAGTGTGGCTCAGCAGATGAGCGGTATGAGTACAGAACAGTTATCTGCCGCGCTCGATATGGCGTTGCCTCAATATACCCGTGAGCAATGCGCCCTTTATTACGACGAGATTATGGAGTTCTCTGACTCAACCTATGAGGATAATCTCATCGCTATGGGATATATTGACTTAGACTCTCCCTCCACCATAAATCTCTACGCGTCCTCTTTTGAAAACAAGGATGTTATAACAGATTCCATTGAGAAATATAATGACAAGGTTGAGGAACTGCAAAAAATAGAGTATACCGACTATGTCGGCCTTATGATGTCCTCTATAACCACAATTATCAACGCTATAACCTATGTTCTGATAGCCTTTGTCGCGATTTCTCTGATAGTATCTTCCATCATGATTGGTGTTATTACTTTGATATCCGTTCAAGAGCGTACTAAAGAAATCGGTATACTTCGCGCCATCGGTGCCTCAAAGCGGGATGTTTCGGGTATGTTCAATGCCGAAACTGTCATAGTTGGCTTTGCCGCAGGACTCTTGGGTGTGGGCGTGACATATCTCCTGTGTATACCCATAAATCTCGTTCTTAATGCCCTTACAGGTATCAACAACCTGAGAGCAATTTTACCCATAGAAGCGGCTGTAATACTGATTGTGATTAGTGTAGTGCTCACACTTATCTCGGGTCTGATCCCGTCTCGAAGCGCCGCCAAGAAAGACCCTGTTGTGGCTCTCCGCACAGAATAGAGAGGTATTAAAAATGGCAACTAACTGTGAAATGTGCGCCCATTATGTGTATAACGAAGAGGACGATTTTTACGAGTGCCTTGTGAATTTAGATGAGGACGAAATGTACCGCTTTATGAGCAGTAACGTAAAGGATTGCCCTTATTTCCGTCTCGACGACGAATATGCATTAGCGCGTAAGCAATAATTCATTATACCCTCAGGCAGCGCCAAGTCTTCATAAGGATGTATTTCCTTAAAAATGCGAAATTTTTGCACAATAATGCGTCAACACCCCACCATACGCGACAGCGTTATGGTGGGGTGTATTCCTTTTCTTGCACTAAAATTTTCATTTAAAGGTGCTTTGCAGTTTCGTAAAAGCAGTAAATTCAGCGTATTCAAGCCGAAAAACGCAGAAAGGCCGTCGCCTTTCGAGTATTTCGGCAACAATACGGTGAATTTTGCTTGAGAAACAAATACTGCCGTACGAAGCCTTGGCAAAAGTTTGGGGGTATTAGTTTTTCGCCAAAGTATATCCATCGGCACGGCATAGGTTGAAAAACGCACACATTGAGTTATATCGAAATTGTCGATTGCCTTAATGAGGCCTATGCAACCGATTTGAAACAGGTCGTCAAGATTTTCGCCTCTGCCCGTAAATCGCTGTATCACGCTTAAAACCAGCCTGAGATTACCGTTTATCAACTCCTCTCTAGCGTTTTTATCACCATCCTTTACTCTTTTTAGCAGTTCTTCTTTTTCTTTTTCCTTTAAGATAGGAAGTTTTGCTGTGTTGACCCCGCAGATTTCCACCTTGTTGTAATGCATTTTTATCCTCCCGCATTTTTTACTTAGCTTAACTATATTCATTATTGCCGTAAGTCGTGGGGTGAATTCTGAGAAACTGTGGATTTATTTTTTAAGATTCGACAAATTTCAGTTGACAAAGGGAATACGCCATATTTTGCGAAAGAAAAAACTCCCGCAAAGGGAGTTTTATAATTTGTATATTATCTCTATCCTTTCGGGGTAGAGAATTATTTTTTCTATGACGCTTCTGATGAACTGCTGTTTTTCACGAATTGGAATATATTTCCAGACGGACTTTATATCGTTGAGTTTTCCAACGATTTTACGTTGCCTTTCTGTTATCTCACCTCGTTCTTCTTCAAGTTTGATTTTTCGTGTCAGCTCCTCGATTTCCGCCTTGGTATCGTTGATAGCCTCCAGCAATATTTCATCTCCGTTTTTAGAATATAAATCATAAAGTCTTCTCAAAGCGGTGCAGTTTTCGAAATGGCGTACTTTCAGGTCGTTAAGGATGTTACTTTTTGATTCGTTCTTTAACTCTATAGAATCTGTCTTGATTTTAAAAATATCCCGCATCACATATCCCTCTATTTCCTCCGCCTCGAAATTCGGTAGTTTACAATCGGGGTCTTTGATAAGATAATCTTTTGATTTTTGTCGGGAATAGCAGACAAGCTTGGTGGAGTATTTTCCCCACTTCTGATATCTAAGCTTAGCACCGCATATCCCACAATGTATAAGACCTGTGAGCAAATAAGGGGTGGTGGGTAGCTTCACTCGGCTTCGCCGTTTCATCTCCTCCATTGCGGCGTTGTAGGTTTCTTTGCTTATAATTGCTTCATGGCAGTTTTCGTAGGTATTACCCTTATATTCGATAGAGCCGTAGTTGAGCTTCCTTTTAAGGATTTGAATAATTAATCGGTCGTATTTCAGCCCAACCGCCGAGGCAATATACCCAGGGGAGTATCCGTCGCAATAAAGCTCGTATATTTTTCTAACCGTATCAGCATCCCTGTTTGGAACTAATTTTCCTGAATTTTTATCGTAATCAAAACCATAGGGAATTTTTCCGCCACCCATCCAAAGTCCCGATTCCACCCGCTTTTTCATACCCATTCGGGTTCTTTCTCTTATGGTTTCTCTTTCTAACTGAGCAAAAGCCGACATAATACCCAGCATCGCTCTACCGATAGATGTGGAGGTGTCGAGGTTTTCGTTGAGGGATACAAACTCCGTGCCGTTGGGATTAAGCACATCCTCAATAAGAAAAAGGGTATCTTTCTGGCTTCTCGACAGTCTGTCTAATTTGTATACCACAACCGCTCTGATTTTTCTTTGCTTTATATTCGCAACGAGCCTTTGCATCTCGGGTCTTTCAATATTGCTTCCGCTAAAACCACCGTCAATGTAAAATTCGTAATTTTCAATCTGCTTGGATTTGCAATAGCCCTCCAGCATTTCCTGTTGCGCCTCTATTGAATATCCTTCCTCTGCCTGTGCATCGGTGGAGACTCGTATATAGAGCGCTGTGATTCTATTGTCCATCATTAGCTTCCGTTACCGCTTTTATAATAGTTGAGAGTATTTCATTACAAACGGAATTTTCGGTAATAAGCTTCTGGATTTCGGCTTCATTAACAGCGTTACCAACCAAATCTTTCCTTACTATTTTCATTTCTCCTGCTCCTTAAAATCACAATTTACTACACGTAATACAGATTTGACTATTTTTAAGAAATATATGCAAAAAAAGCGGAAAAACTATTGTAATTTCACAAAATATATGCTATTATACAAAGGAAATATTGGTGGGATTTTTCCATCACTTTTGGAGGTATACACAATGAAATTCGGTCATTTCGACGACGCGAGAAAAGAGTATGTTATCGAAACCCCTAACACTCCTTATCCTTGGATAAACTATCTCGGTAATGAAGCATTTTTCTCGATGATTTCCAACACTTGCGGTGGTTACAGTTTTTATAAAGACGCTCGACTCCGCAGAATCACAAGATTCCGCTATAACAACGTTCCTATGGACGATGGCGGTAGATATTTCTACATAAAAGACGGAGATACCGTATGGAGCCCGAGCTTCAGACCTATGCGCACTCCTCTTGATAAATATGAGTGCCGACATGGTATGGGCTACACCGTTATCCACGGTGAGAAAAATGGCGTTACCGCTGAATGTACCTTCTTCGTTCCCCTTGACTACGCAGGTGAAATTCAGAAGGTTGCTCTTACAAATAATACAAATGCTAAAAAGGAACTGAAGCTTCATTCCTTTATTGAATTTGCCCTTTGGGACGGTCTCGACGACCAGACCAACTTCCAGAGAAACCTCTCTGTAGGTGAGGTTGAGGTTGATGGTAATGTTGTTTACCACAAGACCGAATACCGTGAGCGCAGAAACCATTTCGCGTTCTACAGCGTAAATGCCGATATCTGCGGTTTTGATACCGACCGTGAGGATTTCCTCGGAATCTACAACGGCTTCGACCATCCAGTAACTGTTTGCGAAACTGAGCCTACCAATTCAATTGCAGTAGGCTGGGCTCCTATCGGCTCACATTGTCTCAATGTTGAGCTTGAAGCAGGGGAGACCAAAGAGTTTGTATTTATCCTTGGCTATGTTGAAAACGAGCAGAAAAAGAAATGGACAGCTCTCAATGTAATCAATAAGGAAAACGCATACCCCATGATGGAGCAGTTCAATACCGCCGAAAAGGCAGACAAGGCTTTGGCAGAGCTCAAGGCATATTGGGATGAACTTCTCAGTATCTATACCATTAAGAGTGCCGACGATAAGCTGGACAGAACTGTTAACATCTGGAATCAGTATCAAACAATGATTACCTTTAATATGTCCAGAAGCGCTTCTTACTTCGAGAGTGGTATCGGCAGAGGCATGGGCTTCCGCGATAGTAACCAGGACGTTTTAGGTTTTGTGCATCTTGCGCCTGAACGCGCTCGTCAGAGAGTTATAGATTTAGCGGCTACTCAGTTGGTTGACGGTGGTGCATACCATCAGTATCAGCCACTTACCAAAAAGGGTAACCACGAGAACGGCGGCAACTACGGCGATGACCCCATGTGGCTGGTTGCCTCAACCGCTTCGTACATCAAGGAAACCGGTGATATCGACATTCTCAACGAAATGGTGCCATACGAGAATAAAGACGAATTGGCAGACACTATGTTTGACCATCTCCGTCGTTCTTTCTATCACGTTGTTAATAACAAGGGACCCCATGACCTTCCTCTTATCGGTAGAGCCGACTGGAACGACTGCTTAAATCTCAACTGTATGTCCAACACAGTTGGCGAAAGCTTCCAGCTTACTGAAAAGACCGACGGTAAGACTGCAGAAAGTCTTATGATTGCAGGTCAGTTCGTATACTATGGCAGAGATTTTGTTAAGATTTGCGAACTTCTTGGAAAGACCGACGAGGCAGAAGCCGCTAAGGGTCATATCGAGGCTATGGAAAAGGCTGTTATGAAGGACGGATGGGACGGCGAGTGGTTCCTCCGCGCTTATGACCACTTCTCAAGACCTCTTGGCTCAAAGAATTGTGAAGACGGTAAAATCTTTATTGAGTCTCAGGGCTGGTGTTCAATGGCTGAGATTGGTAAGGAAGATGGCATGAATATCAAGTCTCTCGACAGTTGCTGGAAACATCTTGCAACTCCCTATGGATTCGTTGTTCTCGATCCTCCTTATAGCCGTTTCAATCCCGAAATCGGTGAAATCGGCTCTTTCATCCCCGGATATAAAGAAAACGGCGGTGTATTCTGCCATAACAATCCCTGGCTCATGTGCGCAGAAACAATTGCCCGTCGCGGTGATAACGCATTTGAGATGTACAAGAGAATTGCTCCCGGTTATGTTGAAGAATTCAGTGAGGTACATCGTCTAGAGCCTTATGTATATGCCCAGATGGTTGGCGGTAAACCCGCTTATGCTAAGAAACCGGGCGAGGCTAAGAACTCTTTCTTAACAGGTACTGCGGCTTGGAACTTCGTTGCAATTTCTCAGTTCATTTTAGGTATTCGTCCCGACTACGACGGTCTGGTAGTTGACCCTTGTATTGACCACAATATGGATGGATTTACAGTAACACGTAAATTCCGTGGTGCAACCTACGAAATCGTAGTTAAGAACCCCAATAAGGTTTGCTGTGGCGTCTCTAAGATGATTGTTGACGGCAAAGAGGTTGCCGGTAATGTGCTAAACTTCAACAGCGGAGTTCACAAGGTAGAGGTAACCTTAGGCAAATAATATGTATTTGGTTATTGGGCTGTGTAATGCAGCCCAATAATTATGCAGTAAAATTTAATAGTAAAATTTAGAAGATGCTGAATTTCAGCATCATTTTTTCTTTCTATTCTCCGATTTTGCCAAACCTTGCGCAATTTTAGGAAAGGGGTTTTCCGTATTGGCGGTTGGCTGTATTTCGTATGTGCCATATTTGTCTATAAGCTCGAAAGCTTTTTCCGCGTTACCTGTTTCATAGTTGTCTTCTGACAGTGTCTTTTTGTCTTTTTTGTTTGTCATTTAAAATCACCGCTGATAGTATCTCCAATCCAGAGTTAATTATGCATTTCGCCAAAGTATATCCATGCCGATGATTATTGGTGAAATTCGCAGATATTTAAGGGACAATAATTCAATGCGAGTCAGCCGTTCCATAAAGGATATGGCATATAAGGCTATGCAGGTTAAAGAAAGATTGACTGCTCAGTTTCAGCGTGAGCCAAGGGTAGAGGAGATTGCTAAGGAACTTGGCGTTAAAAAACACGAGGTTGTATTAGCGTTTGAGAGCATAGTCGATCCTGTGTCATTATATGAGCCGGTCTATTCCGAGGGTGGTGACACTATATATGTCCTTGACCAGGTTGGTGACAAGAACGACGACACCAACTGGCTTGATGAAATCACCTTAAAGGAAGCAATAAAAAATTTAAACGAACGGGAAAAGAGGATTCTCCGTCTGCGATTTTTCGACGGAAAAACCCAAATGGAGGTCTCGAAAGAAATAGGTATCAGTCAGGCGCAGGTCTCACGACTGGAAAAATCCGCCTTAGAGCAAATAAAAACAAGGTAATAACAGGTTGTAACTCTATCATATAATCTACCAAAAGAAAAGAGGTGGACTATATGAACTGCAGAATTTCAGATTTAAGAGATAAACAGGTGGTTTGTGTGACCAACGGTTGCACATTAGGACCAGTGTGTGATGTTGAATTCGATATAACAACAGGTTGCCTGACAGCACTGGTGGTATTTGGCAGATGCCGTTGCTTTGGTCTTTTTGGCAGGGAAGACGATATAATTATTCCCTGGTGCGAAATAAAGGTAATCGGTCCCGATACCATCCTCGTCGGCGTAAAACCGCCACCGCCGCAGCGCCGAGGAATTTTAGGAAAAATTATAAGATAAAGTAATTTTAACCACCCTTGCCAACTATTCACCCTTTTAAAACTGCTCTGTTATCACATCATAAATATATCAAAAACAAATCAGCTTCAGGGGAGAATAGAGATGAAAAAAGCAATAAAGATAATGACCGTAATAGTAGCCCTTGCCGCCGTGGCTTTGTTTACGGCGGTGGGTTATACTTCATATAAAATACCCAACGAATTTTATGTCACCGACCTTAATAATATCAGAGCAAACGTAACCTTTCCTGTGACTCACAATATCTTGCAAGGGAGCAATGTGAGACAAGCAGATACAAATCCAAATGGTGATAAAAAATATGAGGTTACTTTTAAGCTTTTTGGAGTTGTCCCTGTTGAGAGTACAAGAGTAACCCTATCAGAAACAAAGAGGGTTACTCTTTTAGGGTTGCCCTTTGGTGTGAAGTTGTATACCGATGGTGTGCTGATAGTCAATATCACAGAATTTGATACCCTGAACGGTACTGCCTGTCCAGCAAAATCCTGCGGTCTTAAAACAGGGGATTATATCCTCACAGTAAACGGAGAAAAGGTATACTCCAACAACGATGTTGAAAAGATTTTACAGGATAATTTAGGCGAAAGCATGAAAATTGTCTATTCAAGAAGCGGTAAAAAGCATACCACAAATATCATCCCCGAAATTTCCTCAAAGGATAATATGTATCATTTGGGAATGTGGCTGAAAGACAGCTCAGCGGGGATTGGAACGCTAACATTTTACGACAACGAAACGGGAATTGCCGCAGGCTTGGGACATGCCCTTTGCGATAACGATACAGGAAAGATGATATCGGTGAACAGAGGAAGTCTTGTTCATGCAGAAATTCTTTCGATAAACAAGAGCCGAGACGGCTTCGCAGGGGAGCTGAGCGGTAGATTTATAAATCAGGAATATTCAAACGTGCTTATGAATTCCACAACAGGTATCTATGCCTTAGTTGATCAGGAATTCGAGAATTGCGAAACGGTAGAGCTTTGTTCCAAGCAGGAAATCAAAGAGGGGAACGCCAAGCTTTTAACCACAATAGATGGAGAAACTCCAAAGTATTACGATTGCAAAATTAAGTCGGTAAATTATTCTTCTGGCAACACCCGAAACATGGTAGTAGAAATCACCGATGAGGAGCTTTTATCCAAAACTGGTGGTATAGTGCAAGGCATGAGTGGCAGTCCTATCTTGCAAGACGGAAAGTTAATCGGAGCACTCACGCATGTCTTTGTTGACGACCCACGAAAAGGCTACGGTATATTTGCTGAAAATATGTTAGAAACAGCACAAAGTGTGGCAAAACAACAATTAAAAGAAGCCTCATAAATTGTATGGGAGGGTCTCTGTGCCCTCCCGAACAAATAATTTATGGAACGGGCGGGCGTGGAAACCGCCCTACAATAGCCCTCTTTACATAAGTGCGCCTTTTTACATCTTGAAATTTAGAAAAAAGTATGCTATTATGATAGTGCCAAACTAACTTAATATGCGTGAAATTTGCTGTATTTCCTTTTATTTAGGATAATTGCGCTTATTTTGGTTATATCTATGATTAGCAAGAATTTGATAAAAATGCAAATTCCAGCTGATTGTAGATATGTGCGTTTGCATCCATTTCACATTTAGTTAGTTTGGCGACTATCGGAGTTTGTGTTTTTTGTGCGACCGCTTCGGTAGTCGCACTTTTTATTATAGGAGAGGATGTAAATGAAAAAAGTATTGTCGGTAATCTTAACCCTTATGTTACTGTTGTCGGTTATTCCTATGGGAGTTGTGGCCGCCGATGTTGAAGAAACTAGCGGAATAACGGGCGACTGTGCATGGTCTCTTGATGGAACAGTTCTTACCATTAGTGGTGATGGTAAGATGGGACAATATAGCAATGTTGCAATTTTGCCTTGGGGTAAAGATATAACTGAGGTTATAATTAAAGATGGTGTTACGAGTATAGGGAAATCTGCATTTTCTGGTTGCAGTAGTCTAAAAAGCGTTATAATTCCAGACAGTGTCACTAATATAGATAGTTATGTGTTTTATGAATGCAGAAGCATTACAAGTGTAACCATTCCAAATGGTGTTAAGAGTATTAGTGAAGGCTTATTTGCGTTTTGCAGAAATCTTACAAGCGTTTCGATTGGAGGTAATGTAACAACAATAGATAAATTCGCATTTCTTTGTTGCTATAATCTCGAAAGTGTAAGAATTCCAAACAGCGTAACAAGTATAGGCAATTCTGCTTTTGGTAATTGTAGTAAGCTTTCTGACATAAATATTCCTGAAAATGTGAAAATTATAGATCATCAAGCATTCGGCTCAACAAGCATTAAAGAAATAACACTTCCCAATAGTGTAACAAGTATTGGTTAAGATGCATTTGCAGGAACATATCTTGTGGATGTATTTATCCCTGATAATGTAACAAATATAGGTTCTGGTGCATTTTCTTATTGCAAGAGTTTAACTAATATTGTAGTATCAGAAAATAATAATTCTTATTCTTCTGAAGATGGTGTGTTGTTTAACAAAGATAAATCTTCTTTATTGCTTCACCCTGCAGGTAAAAGTGACACAAGTTATGTTGTTCCTGATAGTGTAATGCGTATAGGCGGTAGTGCATTTGATGGATGTAGTAATCTTACATCTGTAACTATTCCAAATAGTATTACAAGTATACAAAGTTATGCATTTTACGGATGCTCAGGTCTTAAAAGCGTAACTATTCCTAGTGGTGTTACAAAGGTTCCTGAAGGTTGTTTTTTGTATTGCACAAGTCTTGAAGATATAATAATTCCTAATAGTGTAACAAAAATAGCAAAAAGTGCATTTGAGAATTGCACAAGCCTTGGAAACATAATTATCCCCGATAGTGTAACAGAAATAGGTGATTGTGCATTTTGTGATTGTACAAGCCTTGAAAAAATAGTAGTCCCTAATAGCGTGAATATAATTGATACTTGGGCATTTCAGAATTGCACAAGCCTAAAAAACGTCACTATAAGCCAAGGTGTTACAGCAATTAACCCTTGGGCATTTCAGAATTGCATAAGCATTACAAATGTTGAAATTCCTGATAGCATAACATTTATTGGCACAGGTGCGTTTGCAGGATGCTATAGCCTTACGGATATAGAAGTATCAGCAGACAATAGCGCTTATTCTGTTGATGATGGTGTTCTGTTTAACAAAGATAAAACTTCTTTAATTAGTTATCTTGCCGGTAAAACAAACACAAGTTATATCATTCCTGATACTGTAACAAGTATTGGTAATTGGGCATTTTATGGTTGTAGTACTCTCAAGAACATAACAATTGGCGAAAGAGTAACAAGTATAGGAAACAATGCATTTTCTGGTTGCGATAGCATTACAAGCATAAATATCCCCGATAGCGTAACAAACATAGGCTCTGAGGCGTTTGCACATTGTATAAATCTTGTTAGTGTAACCTTGGGTAATAACGTAACCAGTATAGGCACTTATGCTTTTGCTAGCGGTGGGATTAAAAGTATAACAATTCCCAATAGTGTAACAAACATAGATAATTATGCGTTTTCCGTTCCTACAATACTTTACGGCTATAAAACCTGTACGGCTTTTGTTAGATATACCTCTAAACATAAAAACGAATATGTTTATTTAGATGGTGTGGATAAGGATAATATCATAGAAGGTGAAATTGGCAATTGCACTTGGAGTCTTGATAAACTTACCGGAGAATTAGTTATTAACGGTTCGGGCAAAATGACTGATTTTATGATTCAAGGCGCACCTTGGTATCAACACAAGTGGTTGATTACTGAAATTAAAGTGTCCGACGGTATAACAAGTATAGGCGATTTTGCTTTTTGGATGTGCGGTTCCATCAAGAATGTGACAATCCCAAACAGTGTGATAAGTATAGGCAACAATGCTTTTTCTGACTGCACAAGTCTTGTGAATGTGACAATCCCAAACAGTGTGATAAGTATAGGCGACGGTGCTTTTTCTAACTGCACAAGTCTTGTGAATGTAACAATAGGTAATAGTCTAAATAGAATAGGCGTAAGTATGTTTTTTAATTGCATAAGCCTAAAAGAAGTAACTATACCCCAAAGCGTAACAATTATAGATGCAGGTGCTTTTCACGGTTGCAGAAGCCTTTCAAGTGTAACAATGGGTAATAATGTAAAAAGAATAGATCGTTGGTCGTTTCATGGGTGTAGTAGCCTTGAAAATATAACTATTCCATATAAAGTAGACGAAATTCACAGTGATGCATTTCGTGAATGTACAAATCTTAAAAAAGTATATGTTTGCAATAAAAATTGCAACATTCAATATGATTGCGGATTTAATTCTAACAATACGATTTATGGTTTTGTTGGCTCAACTGCAGAAAACCTTGCCGAAGAAATCGGTGCGGAATTCATTGATATTATGACACTACATAACCACACTATTATACCAGTAGAATCCAAAGAAGCAAACTGCACCGAAACCGGTCTCACCTCCGGTAAAAAATGTTCTGTATGTGACACATTTACTGTTCCGCAGAAAGAAATTCCAGCTAAGGGTCACAGTTACAATAATGGTGTTGTAATCAAAGCCGCAACATGTAAAGCTAAAGGCGTTAAAACCTACACCTGCTCCAGATGTAAAAACACAAAAAATGTGACTATTGCAAAAAAAGATCATAACTACAAAACCTCAACCACCAAAGCTACCTTAAAAAAGGATGGCAAGATAATAAGCAAGTGTACAGTCTGTGGCGATGTTGGAAAAACAACAAAAATCCACCCTGTAAAAACTGTTAAGCTTTCTACAATCAAGTACACCTATAACGGCAAAACAAAGAAGCCGGCGGTTAAGATTTATGATTCTAATGGTAACAAGCTTAAATATGGCACAGATTATACCTATTCTAGACCTAAGAGCAGTAAAAAGATTGGCAAATATACAATTAAGGTAACCTTTAAGAGTAAATATAGTGGTACTAAAAATTTGTATTACGAAATCACTCCAGAGGGCACCTCCGTTTCCAAACTTACTGCCGCTAAAAAGAGACTAAATGTTACTATAAAAAAACAAACCTTACAAACCTCGGGCTATCAGGTGAAGTATTCAACCTCAAAAAAATTTACAAATGCTAAGACCAAAACGGTTAAGGGAAATAAAACTACTTCGTACACAATTAAGTCTTTAAAATCAAGGAAGACCTACTATGTAAGAGTTCGCACCTATAAGACAGTTAATGGTAAGAAGTTCTATTCAGCTTGGTCAAAGATTGTGAAGAAAAAGACTAAATAGACATTAAAAGTTATATAGTACATAGTAGCTGGATTAAACAAAGGCTTTTCCCGAAGATAGGGCCGGTTCTGTATATTAGTTTGTTGATCCTATATTGACACACTCGTGAGCGGCTCACCCATAATCCAAAACGGCAAGTTCATAGGCGCATTAACCCACGTATTTGTAGACGACCCGCATAAGGGCTATGCCATCTTTGCGGAGAATATGCTAACTACAACCAACACAGCATTCGAAACTATTTTAAAAGACGTATCGTAATTAAATTAAGCACCTAAATTCAAAAACTATAAGAATTTAGGTGCTTTTTTTATTAACCTATTGACAAATTTTAGGATGTATGCTAAAATTTGGATAGATACTAAATAGGATACGTGCTAAATTTGTCAAATCTTGTAATATAGCACATTTGAGGAGGATTGTATGGCGCGAATTAATACAACAAAAATTGAAATTATTCGGGTTGCGACGAAAATGTTTTTGGAAAAAGGATTTTCGGCTACATCCGCTAAAGCCATATGCCATGAGCTTGACATAAGCACAGGTAACCTGACTTTCTATTTTCCAACTAAAGATTATATCTTAGCAGAGCTTGTAGATAAGCTTTGCAGCTTCCAGTGGAAGGTTATGGAAGAGGAGGCCCAAGACGGACTGAGCTCTATAATGGCACTGTGTCTTGAGTTTGCAACCATGGTGGCTATGTGTGAGGATGAGGAGATTGCCAAGGATTTTTACATATCCGCATACTCAAGTCCCATGTGTCTCGATATCATAAGAAAAAATGACACAGCACGAGCAAAAGAGGTTTTCAAGGATTACTGTTCAGAATGGACTGACGAGCAGTTTGCCGAAGCAGAAATACTGGTTTCTGGCATAGAACATGCAACACTGATAACAGCGGGGGATCCCGTTTCAATAGAAACAAGAATTTCAGGCGCAATAAACACAATACTAAGTACGTATAATGTTCCTGAAGAAATTAGAAAACTTAAAATCCAGAAAGTTTTAGCGATGGATTACCGTAAAATAGGTGGCAGATTGCTGAGAGATTTCAAAAAATTTGCAAATAAAGAAAATGAACAAGCCTTAATTAATTTGTTTAAGGGTTAAATTAAGACAAGTCTTGTAATATTCCCAAGGAGGTCCTTTAAATGACTGTTAAAAAAACATTGTATCATAAAATAGTGAGCGTTTTCCTGTGCTTTGCATTGCTTATGACCTATTTCCCTATAGCTACCCTTACAGCCAAAGCGGCAGCACGGAGCACTCCCATCACCGTTGCCGATCCAGGGACTGCTGATACCTGGGAAGACATGATGGGTACCGATTCCGATGGTAACCGTTATGCAGGTCGTGTATGGGCAGATAAGTCGGTTTATACCAACGGTCAGACCGCAAAGCTTAACAACAGCGGGAATGCAGGTTCAAATTTTAACGTTAATCTTGCCGACGATGAAGCCTTTCAGATTATCTTCTCTGTCTTAGGCTCATCGATGACTTCAAAAACTACAACCAGCAGTTCGGGCCCTATGGATGTTGTTATTGTTCTTGACAACTCCACTTCTATGCAGGATGTGTCGGAAGGCACTACTCGACTTCAAAAGGTTATTGAGGCAGCCAACAAGCTTTTAACCGATCTTTTGGATGCTTCCGACGTAAGGATTGGTATAACTTCTTACAACTACGATTCCGATACTGTTTTGCCTTTCGGTGAGTATACAAATGGTGTACAACTCAGAGTTGATAATTACGCAAGATCCGGTGTTATCTCTGCATATGATAAGTCGAATAATCTTTTAGGAAAAGATAATGGCTACAACAACGGCACCAACACGCAGTCCGGTATTGACCGTGCAATGAAAATGTTGGCCAATGCCTCTGATACAAGAGGTCGTAAACCTATTGCTATAATCCTTACCGACGGCGCGGCAAACACCGCTGTTGATAAGAGCTTCTATGACATTACCAAAGGCACCCTGAGACAAAGATTTTATGACGGCGGTGTTCCTGTCGGAGTTGCGCTCAGCACTATTCTTAATGCCGCATATATGAAGGCAAGTGTAAAAAACAACTACAACGGAACAAAACCTATGGTATACGGTATAGGCGTTGATTTAGAGACGGACGATGGCTCTCAAGCTATTATAAATCCAGGTGCTGCAGATGGTTTTAACAGCACAAATACCAACGCTAATATCCAAGCCGCCTACAGTTTGTATGCTGATACTTGGGCAAAGGGCGGAACTGTTACACATCAGCATAATAACTATAGCTTCGTATTTGATCATAATTATCCCAGCGGTTCCTCTGTGACCGATCAGGATGTTATAGATAACATCAACTATGTTGATCAGTATCACAATGTATCAAGTGCTAAATTAGACGACACATTTGACCAAATTTATCAGGAAATTTCTTCCGGCGTATTTAATCCTATTACAGACACTGTTGTTAAAGATGGTGCAACAGGTGTAGATGAGACTCCTTTGATTTTTGTTGATCACATTGGTCAGTATATGGAGATTAAGGACATTCAATCGGTAACATTATTTGGTTCTTCCTACGAGGTTACCAAAAATGCTGACGGTACCTATTCGGTAGCCACAGGAACTGGTGTTAATCCAACCACCAAAGAGGGTTGGAACACATCAAGAGATATTACAATTACTGTCAGCGAGACCTCTAAAGGCACACAAAAGCTTCAAATAGAAATTAATCAAGCCATACTTCCCATCATCCTTGAGCAGGTTAATGCTACAACAGTTGGCGATATTACCACAGCTACAATTAACGAGCTATCTTATAATCCCTTACGTGTATTCTACACGGTAGGTCTGGATTCTGAGATTCTGCTTCCCAACGGCGAAGTTGATGTTTCTAAAATAGACAGCAATTATGCCCATATAAACAACACTACTGGTGAGATCAGTTTCTATAGCAACTCGTTTGGTAATCCCAAAGTTAACCACGACCATGACGCTATATTTGACGCTCACATCGGTTTCCAGCCATCCCCACAAAACCGTTATTATTACTATCAGACAAATCAGGATATTCTCTTAGAAGTTACCGCTAAGGATGGTTCTAACATGGACTGGGATAAGGAAAAAGACGAATATGGAATTCGCTATGAAAAGGATAAATATAACTTTACCTGGCTATCATACGACGATTATGTCAATTTGGATGACGAGGATGAGGTTTACACATATGTAACCTACTATCATCCAACCCCCAGCACCACCGATTCTGCTACTGCAGCAGAGGAGGTAACCTATATAATTACTCCCCAGTGGAAATATCTTAAGGAATCGGTTGCATTCTACGACAATAACGCTAAAACTTATATAAATTACGACGCGACCAACACCTATACCACAGGCAATGTGGGATATGCTATACCGCTGGATAAGGTAGAAAGTGTAATTTCAGCGTATATAACTGCAAATGCAAACGCAGATATTTATGCAATGCTTGGTGTTGGCTCACTTCGTACCAGTCGACTTCACAACATGGAATCTACAAAGACTCAAAACAGCACCAACACCGCCACTCTTCGTTATGAGCCTGTTTATACCCACTACACAGCAGCAGACCACCACGGCAACAGCGTTGTTGTTTGGCTGGGCAACAATGGTAAACTCACCACAAATGTTGACACAGGTATCGCTCTTACAAAATCCGTTACAGAAGCAATCGGAAATGTTAATGATACCTATGCATTAACCATTACCGTTCCGTCAGGTGTTACCGCAACACCCGTGGTTAAGGATGCTAACGGAAAAGATGTAACAACCGACATTTCAACCTATTTAAACAATGTACTGACGGTTAATGTTAAGGCGGGGGAAACCGTGTATATAAGCGGTATTCCCGCGGGAACAGTTTGTACAATAGGGGAGAACATTCCCGACAATGCAGGTTATTATGTAAATTCCAAAACAGACACCGTTAAAATTCCGTTGCTAAGCGATGTGTTAGGCACAAATCACGAGGCTCAGTTTGTAGAGGCTAATGTTGAAAATGCACCATACAAATACGGCAATCTTACAATCGTAAAGGATATTGCTCATAATCTGCCTACAACTCCCGCTGAAATGTTGAATAAGGAGTTCGCTTTCGAAGTTCAGCTCCCTACAGCACTTGCAGGTGAAACCTACTCGGTTGATAAAACCAACGCCGCTCTCTTTAACGAAACTATGGTTACTGTTGGTAATGACGGTAAATTCACCGTTAAGTTAAAGGATAACGAGTCGATAACTATTATTGGATTACCCGAGGATACACCCTACACCGTAACCGAAACATCCACAGTTTCGGGCTATACCAATACCACAGGAAGCGTTACAGGTGATATAGTTGCAAATGCCGATGCTGATGCGCATTTTATTAACACCTATACAACTACACCTATAAAACCCGAGGTTAAAATAACAGGCGAAAAGTTACTCAACGACGTTCACGGCACTTATACTGCTAATGAAGATTTCAAATTCGTTCTCAGCGAGTATGTTGGTGTTTCAAACACCAACCCCGATGGTTATGTTAAGTTAGACGAGACTTCTATCAAAGCAGGTCAGTCTTACACCTTCGATTTAGCAGATGTTATTGATGCCAGAGATTTAGGCGACTACTATTTCAGAGTGACCGAAGAATCGGGCGACACAGATGGTATGGTCTATGATGCTACAAGGGGTCTTTTTGTAGTAAAAGTAACCGATGATAATGCCGACGGAACTTTGGAATACACTGTTGAAAACTACGCCAACACCACTGTTGCTTCGGATGCCAATGGTTATACCGTAGAAAAAGATTTCACAAACACCTATGATATAGAAAGAACCTATGCAGATATTAATATCACCAAAACCCTCGATAACGAAACCGGTGTTAATATCCCGTTAGATACATTTAATTTTGTATTAAAAGAAAACGGTACCACGATTGGCACCTACACCACCGACGCTTCGGGTCATGCCACCATTCGTATAAACAACCTGGCAGAGGGAGATTATTCCTATACGCTTTCTGAGGTTGACGAAGGCTTAGAGGGCATGGACTACGATGACAAGGAATACACAATAAACATCGAAGTTTCTAAGGTGGGTTCAGAGCTCGTTGCTGTTGCAAATATTGGTAACGCTACAACTAACAATGATAATACCGTTGACGTTACCTTTGAAAACTCCTATTCTCTTGCCCCCATCAATCATACAATCCAAGGTACTAAGCTTCTCAACAACAGAGCAATCAGTGATGAAAACGGTGAATTTGAATTTGCCCTGTATGAAACAGAAGCCGATTTTGAATTGGGTGCAAATCCAACCGCAAAAGAAACTGTTTTTAACTCTAACGGAACGGTCAAATTCTCTACTATTAACTACACCAAGGTAGGTAATTACTACTACTCAATCAAAGAGGTTAAAGGAGATAAGGATTATTTCACCTACGACACCACACATTACCACGTAACAGTAACTGTTGGTATTGACAGCAACGATAAAACCAAGTTGGAGGTCACCAATGTTAAGGTTAACAAAATCGGTACAAACAGCGACACTTCGGGTGATGTGGTTTTCGTAAACGATTATATACTAACCCCCACCCAATATGCCATAAGCGGTATCAAGCATCTTAGCGGACGCGCAATAGGAGTTGGAGAATTCTCGTTCCAACTTTACGATGAAAGCGGCGCACCTATCGGTCAACCCGTTTCTAACAAAGCCCATGGTGCATTTGCTTTCGATGCCATAACCTACAACACTGCAGGTGAGTATAAATACACAATTAAAGAAGTAGTTCCCGCAGAAGCTGATAGTGTAACAGGTAAGAACGATGCCAACGGTGTTACCTACGATTTGGGTGAACAAAAGGTTACCGTAACTGTTGTGGATAATGGCGACGGCACCCTAACCGCAACTGCAAATAAGCAGACAAACGAAATAGCTTTCCAAAACACATACAAGGCCGCCCCCGCAACCGTAAGCTTCAAGGGTGTAAAGACCCTGATCGGTGCAACATTGAAGGATGGTGACTTCACCTTCAATCTCTATGAAACCGACCACAGCTTTAATATTGCAGGTTTACAGCCTGTAGATACGGCACTGAATACCGGCAGTAATTTTGCATTCGCCGCCCGTTCGTTCGAAACCCCAGGCACATTCTTCTATTCGATTATAGAAGATGCTACAGTTAATCCCCAGACCGATATTGTTTATGACGGCACACAGCACGACTACCGCGTACAGGTTCGTGACAATGGCGACGGTCAGCTAACAGCGGTTGTAACCTATATGAACACAGCTGTTTCAACAGAACCTGCCACGAACACCAATGTTAACACCGAATTCACTAATGCCACCTTTGATGAAGTTACCGAAAAGGAAGTGTTCGGCACAGACGCAACTACAGAGATTGACGGAGAAAAGGTTAAAGATGGAGATATTTTGACCTACTTCATTACCTATACCAACTACACAGGCAAGGCGGAAGTTGTTGACATCGTTGATACCATTCCTGCCCACACAGAATATGTTGAAGGCTCAGCTTCCCACAACGGAGCATACAGTGGCGGTAATATAGACTGGATTTTGAATGTAGACAGAAATGAAAGTGTTACCGTTCGATTCAGCGTTATAGTTACCGAATCCGAGGCTATAGTTCACAATACAGCAGTAGTTCGCGACGGTGTGAACACCTACACAACCAACAAGGTTGTAAATCACACTGTTGAGGAAGAAGTCAAGAAGGACGTACTCTCAACCGCAGATACTTCGGTTAGCATCGACGGCAAAAAGGTCTATGCAGGAGATGAGCTCTTGTATACAATCAGCTATACCAATATTACCGCCGATACTAACAACATTGTGATAGTGGATAACATTCCTGAAAATACAGCCTATGTAGAAGGTTCCGCAGACAACGGCGGAAACTATACTGGTGAAACAATAAGTTGGTCTATAACCGACATCCCTCGCTGGGAAACCGTTACAGTTTCCTTTAAGGTTAAGGTAGATGAAGACGTTGGCGTTGCAACCATTTCCAATAAAGCCACTGTCGGAGACGGTGTGAATGGCTATACAACCAACGAAACCACCAACTATACGGTCGAGGATCAGGTTGAAAAGAAGATATACTCTGCAGACGATTTAGCGCTTAATATTGATGGCGAAACAGTTACTGCAGGTGATGAGCTTGTATATAGCATAAGCTATAAGAACACAGCAAAGGAAAAAGCAACTGTTACAATAACAGATACAGTTCCCGAGAACACAACCTATATTGACGGCTCTGCTGATAATAATGGCGCCTACAAGGATGGTGTTATCTCATGGACACTTGAAGTCGATGCTGATGAAACAGTTACAGTTTCCTTTAAGGTAACTGTCAATTCCGACGCACAGGATGCCGCAAACATCACTAACAGTGCTACAATCGTTGAGGGCAAAAATTCCTACACAACCAACGAAACGACAAACGCAGTAGAACTGCCAACCAACCAAGATGAGGATTCTGAGTTAGAAGATGTTATTGATGATGATGACGAACTCATAACCGACGGTGAGGACGAAGATTGGTCTGACTACTATGATGATAACGCGGAGTTCGAAGAAGATTCCGAGGTTGATTCCACCACAGACTCCAAAGCTCCCCAGACTGGTGAAACCACAAATCTCAACCTATGGTTAGCTTTGTTGTTCATCAGCGGCGGTACAATCTTTGGTGCCTCCCTCAAAGAGCGCAAAAGAAAAACCATAACTAAATAAAACCTAATACAAGAATAGCAGCGGACGAAAGTTCGCTGCTATTTCTAAATCAAAGATATTGAAATATCACTGATAATAGTGTATACTTAATGTGTCTTTTAAATTTTTGTTAAAAACTGTCTATAGCTTTACATGATTTTATGTTCGGTGTTAGTTTTGCAATTCTAAATAACTTGTTTATTTGAAAGGTGGGTTTGAATTGGTTAATTTAGGGAATGATTGGGACGAGATTTTAAAAGATGAATTCCAAAAGCCCTATTATATGATTCTTAGAGAATATTTAAGAGCCGAATATCATAAACACACTGTATATCCACAAATGGCTGATATATTCAATGCCTTGCGTTATACATCATTCAAGGACACTAAGGTTGTGATTATCGGTCAGGATCCTTACCACGGCGTTGGACAGGCACATGGACTTTGTTTCTCTGTGAAAAAGGGGATAGAGCCACCGCCCTCTCTAAAAAATATGTTTAAAGAGCTGGAGAGTGACATCGGCTTTAAAATACCCGACCACGGCTGTCTTACCCATTGGGCTAAGCAAGGGGTACTGATGCTTAACAATGTGCTAACTGTGAGAGAGAGCCAGCCCAACAGTCATAAGGGAAAAGGCTGGGAGAATTTCACAGACCGAGTGATTTTCGAACTCAATAATAAGCAAACACCGGTTGTGTTCCTCCTTTGGGGAGCGAATGCTAAAACCAAAGCGAGGGTCATAACCAACCCTATTCACCACAAGCTTGAAACTGTTCATCCCAGTCCGCTTTCTGCATATAACGGATTCTTTGGATGTAAGCATTTTTCAAAGGCTAATGAACTTCTGATAGCATCAGGACAGAAGCCCATAGACTGGCAAATTTAAAAAAACAAACCGTCTGCAGTATTATGCGAACTGCAGACGGTTTGTTATATTTCTAATTTAGTTTTTCTCGCATAAGAAAAGATGTATTGCTGTATGATACCTTCTATTCCTCGGCAACCCTCGGGAAGTCCCTCTGGGAAGAGGAGAGGCATTGCTCTTTTTATCCATACATCTTTTGGGAACGCTTCGGCAAATCCGAGACCGAAGAGAAGCGTACAGTCGGCAACCTTATCACCAACGCCGTAAATCTTTGTAAGCTCACCACGGGCGTCGTCTATAGGCAATGATTTTAAGTAGGCAAAATCAATTTCTCCGTCAGCAACTTTTCTTGCGGCATCGAGAATGTATTTAGCCCTGAAACCACAGCGCAGGGGAGCCAAATCCTCAACCGTGAGTTTAGCAATTCGCTCAGCCGACGGGAAAGAATATCCGTGGTTAAGCTTATCGCCGAAGGTTTCACACAGTCTTTCAATTATACCCTTAATTCTTTTTATATTGTTGTTCTGAGAAATAATGAAAGAGCAGAGGGCTTCCCATGGCTCCTGATTAAGTACCCGCACCCCATTGCAAAGCTTGTACATTTCGGTGAGTGTTGCGTCTTCGCAAATAACCTGTTCAATAGCGCCATAGTCCCTGTTTAAATCAAGGTAGTGTCGCCATATATTGTCGCAATCCTCAGCAGTTGTGTTGTATATTGTAAGACTGTTCTCCGAAAGAGACAGCTCAACCTCTTTTCCGTGGGCAATTCCGTACCATCGGCCGTTTTCAGTTTCTTTCCAACGAAAAGCCTGTCCGCAGTCGAGAGTCTCCCTTAAATCAAGGCAGTTTATGTTTTTGATTACTATGTCCATGCTTTCACCTCATATTAATAATATAGCATACTTCATCTCATTTTGCATTAAAAAAGTATTGCATAACTAAGTAAAATTTGCCAAACCTACTATATGAATCTATTTTACGGAGGCAAAGGCTATGATTAAGGGAGTAAATAAACAAATCATCGAAATAAATGATATGGATAATAAAGTGTTTGAAAAGGCAGTGCTTTATGTAAGACCTGAATATTCCGATATGGCTGAGACTAAGCTGAGAAACTCTGCTAACGAATTCGCAAAACAGGTATCAGATTGGGATTTGTGGTGTATTGCTCCTAAGCCTCCTAAGAGCATCACAAAGAACAAGGCAGGGAAGAGACAGATAATTGTCTCTTTGGTGGCAACGGGCACGGTGGTAGTTGCGGTGATATTAACGCTGTTAAAAGTTCTGTAATGAATGCTTTTTAAAAGTTAACAGAACGTGAACATAACTGCCGTTTGTATAATATTTATAATAAATAAGTGTTTATAAATAGAAAAATATGAATGTTTGATAAACAGCCTCGAAAAAATATTTGATTATTTCAAATATTGTTGCAAAATTGACTTGATTTTTCGTGCAAATGTGATAAAATAAATTAGGATTATTTACGATATTGGCAAAAGTATGTTCATCGAATGTATAAAATAACCAAAAAGTCATGGTCATTTTGTTGCTATTTAGATAAAACTTGGCTATGAACTTTGTGTTACTCATATGAGTCTTTGCTATTATCAAAGTAATTTTGCGAAACAATCAATTTTTTAGGAGGCTGAACAATGCGCAAAAGGGTAATTTGCTTGGGAATGAGTTTACTGCTTTTTGTAAGCTACTTCTCCACATCATTTACAGCATTTGCGAACCAAACCGCAGACATAGATGCCCAGTTGAATGAAGAAACTCAAGCGATTGTAGATGCGTTCGACACCGATTCCGAGTCGAATTCTTACTACGATTACTACAATCATTATGTTTCTGAAGCTAGGCATTTTGGCTTTGTTGCCGTAAAAGGAACTGATTTCAAAAAATCAGATTCTTCAAAGGTTGACGAGGTCGATGGTGTCAAAGCTGTTATTTTGGATTCCACCAACGAGTGGGTAGAGTACGAGGTTACTGTACCTGAAACCGCTAAATATGGTATTGCTGTTGACTACTATCAGATTAAGCATAAAGAGAAGAACATCGAAATCACCATAAAGGTTGATGGTAAACTTCCCTTTATTGAAGCTCAGCAGATGGCCCTGCCCAGAATTTGGGAGGATGATATCAACCCTGAGAACGTTCCCGAGGGCGCATATTTTGAGTGTTCCGATAAGAACGGTATAGCAGACGACATCCGTCCATCCCAGAAAGAAAAGCAGATGTGGACTACCCGCGACCTTATCGACCTTCGCGGATCCTACAGTGAGCCTTATCAGTTCTATCTCACTAAAGGCACTCATAAGGTTAGAGTTACGTTAGAGAGAGAAGCTGTTGCGATTTCTGAAATCCGCTTTGGTAACAACACCGAAACTGTCTCTTATGCTGACTACATTTCCAAATACGGTGAGGAAGACTATGTTAAAACTGCCGATGGCGAGGATTTAACAATCAAGCAGCAGGCTGAGGAGACATATTCAAAGAATAATATAGTTCTTTATCCTACATACGATAAATCAGGTGCTTCCACCGAGCCTAATAACCCTGCATACACAAAGCTCAACACTATTGGTCAGTCTAACTGGTCCACTAACGGTGACGAAATTGTTTGGAGTGTTAACGCTAAGAAGGCAGGTCTCTATAAGTTGTCGATTCGCGCCAGACAGAACTTCAACGAAGGTATGTATTCCTATAGAACCTTGAAAGTTAACGGCGAAGTTCCTTTCAAGGAAGCCGAGCAGATTAAGTTTAAATACCGTCAGGGTTGGTATATGGTAACCTTGGGTAACGGTGATAAAGAAAATCCCGAATACTATTATGTGTATCTGAATGAGGGCGAAAACAAGCTTTCTCTTAGCTGTACTACAGCTGAAATGAATGTTGTTCTTCGTAATATTCAGGAGTCAGTTCTGGATTTGAACGATATTTATCGTCAGATTATTTCGGTTACTTCTGCCCAACCTGACGTTTATCGTGACTATACCTTAGAGCAGCAGATCCCAACATTGGAAGAGGATATGAAAGCTGCAAAGGTATTCCTTGATGAGACTTCTCAGATTGTTCAAGGCATCACAGGTACAGCAGGTTCTCAGGCTTCGTCCATTGACTATGTTTCAAAGATCGTTGGCGAATTGGCTGAAGACCCCTACATAATTCCTGAGCGTCTTTCCTCTTTCAAAACCGCTATTGAGACTTTAGGTAGCCTTATTAGCACTGTTAGCAAACTTGCATTAGAGATTGACTACTTTGTGCTTCAGCCCGTCGACGAAGAAATTCCCGCGGTTGGAAAAGGCTTCATGAATGCTTTGTCATTCGGTACCCAGCAATTTATCTCCTCCTTTACAGTTGATTATAATATGACAGCTACCGATGGCGCTACAGCTGACGAAGCTGATATAGTTAAGGTTTGGGTAAGTACAGGTCGTGACCAAGCCAACATCATTAACAGACTTATCAAGGATAGCGGCGACAAGCTCGTCACTTCGGATGGTAAGAAAATTTCTATCCAGCTTAGTATGGTTGACACAGGCGGTACACTTATCAGAGCTACACTTTCAGGAAAAGGTCCTGATTGTGCGCTTATGATAGGTGAAAACATCCCTATGGAACTTGCTGCCCGTGGCGCGCTGCTTCCTTTAACCGATTATAAAGCTGCGTTGGAAGACCAGTTCTATGAATGTGCATGGATCCCTTTTATGTATCAAAATGAGCTTTATGCTCTGCCTGAAACTCAGGCTTTCGATGTTATGTTCTATAGAACCGACGTTCTTGAGGAACTTGGCATAGAGCCTCCTGAGACATGGGATGAGTTTTACTATGTTATGGAAATCCTCCAGAACGAAAATCTTATGATTGGTATTCCCGAAATTAACTCTGCGAACGCAGGTGTTTCTTTGGGTATCAGTACATTCGATAAATTCCTTGTTCAGAAATATGGTGACCGTCTTAAGGATATGAAGGGCGGCGCATACTACACAGATGATTTGAGCAAAACCTTGTTCACAACAGAGGAAGCATATCAATCTTTTGAAGAATGGGTTGACCTTTACTCAATGTATGGTCTGGATAGATCTTTCGATTTCTACAGCCGTTTTAGAACAGGTGAAATGCCTTTGGCAATTCAGAGCTATCCTGCATATAACCAGTTAAAGACTGCAGCTCCCGAACTCAATGGCTTATGGACTATAGCAACTATTCCCGGTACTAAACAAGCGGATGGAAGCATCAACATTTCCGAGTCTTCTACCGTAACCGGATGTATGTTGCTTAAAAGTGCTAGGGCAAAGGGCGTTGAAGAAGCAGCTTCCGTGTTCCTTAGTTGGTGGGTAAGCGCTGAAACTCAAGCAGAATATGCACGTGAACTTGAAGCAACTTTGGGTGTTGCCGCAAGATACCACCCTGCAAACAAGGTTGCTTTTGAGGCACTTGGCTGGACTGCTGATGAAGCTTCGGTTATTACCAAACAGTGGGAGTCAGTAACTGTAATGCCTGAAATTCCCGGTAACTACCTTTTGAAGAGATCTATCACAAGTGCTTTCCGTTCTGTTATGAGCGGCAAGAACAGCCCGAGACGAGCTCTTACAATTTATAACACAGATATTAATGACGAAATTATGCGTAAGCGCGTAGAGTTCGGAATAGAATAGGAGGATGACATTAAATGAGTAAAGAAAAGAAATTAAGAAAAAAAGGTCAGCCTCTTACCACCCAAACTCCTTTTATAGTTCTCTTAGCGCCATATCTTTTGTTCTTCTTTGTGTTTACAATTCTTCCTGTGTTGTCCTCAATAGTTTTGAGCTTCACAGACTTCAACATGGTTACAATTAACAACTTCGTTGGTTTTGACAACTATATCAGACTGTTCTTATCCGATGAAATTTTCACAATTTCTTTGAAGAACACTCTTATTTACGCTTTGGTTTCAGGTCCTGTTGGCTTTATTCTTAGCTTCGTTATTGCATGGTTCATTAACGAACTTAGCAGAGCTGTAAGAACAGTTGTAACCTTTGTTGTATACAGCCCAGCTATTGCAGGTAATATTTTCTTCATTTGGCTGTATATCTTCTCATCTGATAGCCGTGGTCTTATGAACGATATAATGATGAAATTGGGACTTATTACAGACCCTATCGAATGGCTTTCTAATACCCAGTATGCATTCGGCATTGTTATGGTCGTTATCATCTGGCTGAGCTTCGGTACAGGCTTCCTCTCTTTCGTTGCAGGTCTTCAATCTCTTGATAGAGCATACTTCGAAGCCGCTGCAATCGATGGACTTAAAAACCGTTGGCAGGAGCTCTACTATGTTACATTCCCTCAGATGGGACCTCAGCTTATGTTTGGTGCTGTTATGTCCATTTCGGGCGCATTCGCTGTTGGTAATGTTAATAGACAGTTGACAGGTTTCCCCAGTACCGACTACAGCACACATACCATCCTCCTGCATTTGGAGGACTATGCTACAACGCGTTTCGAAATGGGTTATGCATCGGCAATTGCCGTTGTACTCTTCGCAATGATGCTTTTGTTCTATATTATAGTTCATAAAGTTTTAAGAAAATTCTCAGATTAGGAGGTGGAATCATGGAAAAAATGTCTTTGTGGCGCCGTATAAAATTCAATCGCAGATCAAAGAAGAAGGTTCTGCTTTCCAGATCTCGCGCAGGTAACTTCGGCGTATTATTGTTTTTGCTTCTAGTTTGCGTATTCATGGGACTTCCTATTGTTTATGCACTTATTCAGTCAGTAAAGCCTATTGACGAAATATTCCTGTATCCACCTCGATTCTATGTAAAGAATCCAACCTTCGATAACTTCGTTCAGGTTGTTTCTTTGGCGGGTAATCTGTGGGTTCCTTTCTCAAGATACTTATTCAACAGTATTTTTGTAACTGTTGTTGCAACAGGCGTATATCTTATGATTGCTTCTATGGCAGGTTACTCACTTGCTAAGGGTAATTTCAAGGGCAGGGAAGCTATCGGACAGACCGTTACCTTAACCCTTTTGTTCCGCGCTGAAGTTACTGCCATTCCCGCATACTTCATAGTTGCAAAACTTGGAATGATAGACACCTACTGGTCGTTATTACTTCCGCCCCTTGCCAGTTCTATGGGTGTATTCCTTATCAAGCAGTTTGCTACTACTGCTATTCCTAACGATACACTTGAGGCTGCTCGAATTGACGGTGCCAGCGAATATAAGATTTTCTCTAAAATCGTTATTCCTGGAATAAAACCCGCAATGCTCACCACCATCATTTTCACATTCCAGGCATTGTGGAACAGCGCCGGTACATCTCAGTACATATTCAGTGAGAGCCTCAAGCAGTTACCAACCGTTCTTTCCACCATCGCTCTCGGCGGTATTGCCCGTACGGGTGCAACAGCGGCAGTTAGTGTTATTTCCATGCTTCCTCCCATCATCGTATTCCTCATTTCACAGGGTTCAGTTATGGAAACTATGACACATTCAGGCATGAAGTAAGGAGGCAAAATATGAAAAAGTTTTTAAAAATTTCTCTGATTATTGCTATTTGCCTCTCTATCGTTGCTTCGCTCTCGGTTTCTGCTGTTTCCACTAAGTATGCTCCATACTTAGGCTATGAGTACAACTCCTACAATGAGTCTACTGCGGCGCCTATCGGTTATACTACCTCTGATACCATAACCGGCGAAGACTTCGACTTTTCTGTTGAAGCAGAAAGCTTTACCGACATTTGTGTCGATACTCATAATCCCGATTACCCCTCGTTCTTTATCTTAGACGGCACCAACGGTGTTGTATATAAAACTGACTATTCTCTGAACGCTAAGGCTATATTCGATAATTTTACCGATTCTAAAGGTAAAAACATCAGCCTTAAGGGTTCAACCTATGTAGCATGTGATTTTTCTGATTCCTATTTCTATGTATATAACAATGATAAAATCTATGTTATAAGCTCCTTGTCCAGAGTTATCAAAACAATTGATGCAAGTGGTGTTGTATCTTTGTCCTCCTATCACACAGGCACTGATTCATACCTCTTGGCAGTAACTTCTGATAATAAAGGTAGCGTTTCTGTTTATACCAAAACTGGTAAATATATTGACTCCTTTGAGGTTGGCCAGTCTTTGAATGATATATCTTTCAACTATGACGTTATGCCTCCCTCACATCAGCTTCTTGCTATAGACGGCGGAGCAAATACAGTTATTGGTCTTTCCCTTGTTACTGATTTTGACGCAGATGGAAATGAAACCATTTCAGGCATCAATGTTGACGGCTCCTACGAATTGGGAGTAGATTTAACAGACGCCACTTCTATAGCTACCAATTCATTTGGAGACACTTATTATATTGCCCTCTCCGATAATAGAATTGCAAAATACGACAGCATGATGGGTGAATCAACTTATATTGATAATTCATCTATTCCTAAGAATGTTGCTGCTCCTTCCTTTAAGTTCATTGCAATTTCAATCACAGATGATGACGATATAATTGCTCTAAGTAACGATAAAGGTCCACAGGCCACCATATTCAATAGCAAAGGTGGATATGTTGGTACAGAAAATTCTATGGGTATTTCTCTGAAATCACCTACAGATATGCTCTACAAAGACGGCAAGTATGTATACATTCTGGATAGCGGCAACTCCCGTATTGTCAAGCTTGACAAAAATCTTACAAAGGTTATAGATATATTCGCAAACTTCTATAATGCTGATACAGATGAATACATGTCATTCTACAATGCTATGGGTTTCACCGTTGACGACAACGAAAATTTCTACATTGCCGACACCGAAAACTATAGAGTTTTCAGGTCCGATAACAAAGGTAATGTTAACCTCGTTATTCTCCGTCCCGACGAACAACTTCAGGATATGGAGGATGCTCCCTTCAGCACCACTAAGGTTATGTTGGACCGTAAGGGTCAGATTTACATAATTTGTGACAGTATCAACTTGGGAGCTTTCGTATACAATCAAGAAGGAGAGTTCCAAAACTACTTCGGTGCCAATACTGTTCAGGCAACTGCAGACGTGCTTATAAACTATGTACGTAAGCGTTTCATGACAAGGGAGCAGTTAAAGGCATTGAAGAAGAGCACTCCCATAACCCTTACCAACTTTGATATTGACGACCAAGGTTTCGTATACACAGTTACCAAGACCGACCAGTCCAAGCGTAATACATCCTTCGGAGGTATGCTTCGTAAGTTAAATTATCAAGGTGATAACGTTTTCGCTCTTAGTGAAAACTCTTCGGGCTTCGGTGACTTCGAATGGGATAGACAGTCTACATCTATACGCAACACCTCTTTCTGTGATGTTGATATAGATAAAGAAGGATATATCAACCTTATTGACTCTGGTCGCGGTAAGATATTCCAATATTCTGAGGATGGCGACCTTATCACAGTATTTGGAGGCTTCTCCAATCAGACAGGTACCTTTGTTGATCCTGTTGCCATCGAGAGCGTCGATTCTCATATTTATGTACTTGATAAGTCAGATAATTCCATATCTATATTTGACCCAACACCTTATACAATTGCAATGCGTAAAGCTTATGCGTTACTCGACAGCAGTGATGCTGATTCAGCGCTTGTTGCTTGGCAAGAGGTGCTTAAGTACAATACAAACAGCCAGTTCCCTTATTATGGCATGGGTCGTGCCTATGAAATGAAGGAAGACTACGAGAATGCAATGAAGTATTTCAAGTTGGCAAATGCCAAGCATGAGTACTCCAAGTCCTATAAAGAATATAGAAAGGACTACGTTGCAGAGAATATCTGGTGGATGGCTTTAATTGCAATAGCCGTTATCGTGGTAATCGTTATCGCGGTTAAGTTCCTTAAAAAGCGTATGGTTGCAAAGCATGGCGAGGCTTATTCTCCCTTGGAAACAAAATGGGGAATGCCAATCTACGTATTGCTCCATCCTGTTGATGGCTTTGAGCAGTTCAGAACAAGAAACATTCAGTCTATTCCCATCGCATTTGGTTTAGTAATCTGCTGGTTCCTTGTTAAGGTATTTGAATTCTTTAACACAGGTTTCGCATATAACAACAACCGACCGATAGACTACGATTTGTTCGCTAACATGATAGCTACTATTGGACTTTATGCACTGTTCGTAATTGCCAACTGGGCAGTTTGTACACTGCTCAACGGTAAGGGAAGAATGAGAGAGATTCTTTGTGTAACAGGCTACGCACTGACACCAATCATTATCACAACTCTCGTTTCTGTTGTTCTTAGCAACTCTCTTACATTAGATGAGTCGGCATTCGTTACAATAGTAACCACACTCGGACTTCTTTGGGCTGCGGTAATTCTGTTGTTAGGTCTTTATACCATACATCAGTATTCTTTCGCAGGAACCATCGGTTCCGTACTTTTGACCGTTTTGGGTATGGCAGTTCTTGCACTGCTTATAATCTTGTTCTTTACATTGCTTAACCAATGTTATTCATTCTTCTATTCAGTTTACTCTGAATTGAAATTACGCTGATTTCAGCACTGATTAATAAAGTGGAGGTTATAAAATTGAAATTAATGACTAAAACTAAGAGAAATCTTGTGCTGATATCCATGTGTGCTATACTTGTTGCTATTGCAATTTGCCCCGTTTCTGCAAACAGTGGCAAATCCGGAGTGACAAAGACCACGTCTGCTGTTAGCACAAATGATTATAGTTATATGGAAATTTCCGCTGACTACAGCGAGGTTGCCTCTAACGAAAATCTTTCATTAAGCGCAGATTTCAATACTGGCTATTTTGCCATCAAAAATCTTAAGAACGGTTATGTTTGGTACAGTGTACCAAACACAACCGAATTCGACGGCTACTCAAAGGGTGAGGTTGAACGTTTTAGCAAATCTCAGGTTATAATCGGTTATGTTAATTCCGAGGATGAGGTTGATACATCACGTATTGCATACCTCGACTATGAGGAGCTTGTAGGAACTGAAGTTACCACTATCGAAAATGGTTTTAGAGTGGTGTACACCTATGAAGTTAGCTTCGCTACCGACGACCAACAGGAGGTAGGTGAGGAGCCTAAAATTGCACAGGTTAAAGTTCCTCTGGAATTTTTCCTTGAGGGTGACCATTTTTCTGCAAGAGTTGATATTCCTGCCGTCGAGTATACAGATGATATTTTAATCACTGAATACAACCTGCTTCCTTACTTCGGTGCAGGAAGCTGGATTGAAGATGGTTATCTCTTTGTTCCCGACGGAAGCGGTGCTCTGATTTCATTTAATGGACATGAATCAAGCACATCTTCATATGATGAGCTGGTTTACGGTGACGATTTATCGGTATTTTCAAGTGAGTTAGCTCCGTTAGGCTCTGAGAAAATTCGTATGCCTGTGTTCGGTATAATCAACGGTGAAGATAATGCGCTCTTTGGTATTATAGATGAGGGGGCATCGGCAGCTTCTATACTTGCTTCTCCTTCAAATACCGGTAAGGGCTACAGTACAGCAAGTTCAAAGATTAACACTAAGCTTGTTTCAACAACCACAATGTTCAGCAAATCGTCAAACTTACAGTCTATATTCAGACTTTCTGAGGATTCAGACGATGTAACCAACTTTAAAGTTGACTACTACATCCTCAATGGTGACGATGCTGACTATATTGGCATGGCAAATACATACCGTGATTATTTGCTGGGGAACGAACTTCTTGCTAAAACCGAGATGAGCGCACCTGTACTCAATGTTGATGTGTATGGCGCTATTGATGTTAAGGCAAATATTTTAGGTTTTACCTATAGAAAGCTTCAGTCTCTTACCACTTATGAACAGACAATTGAGATGACTGAAAAACTTAAAGCTGCGGGAATTGATAATATTTCTCTCAGATACAAAGGCTGGTCCAACAATGGTGTCACAAATAAGACCATAACCAATAACGTTAAGCTTATAAATCTATTGGGTGGTAAGAAAGGCTATCAAACTTTGCTTGATTACACCAAAGAAAACAACATTCAGTTGTTCAATGATGTCGATTTGACAACATTTACTGAGGGCTCTCAGAAGAACGCCGCTAAAACAGCTTTTGCTGAGGTTTATTATGAGTATCAGTATCTCAGATCTGTGTATGCTTACGACCTTAATGGTTATGCAAAGATGCTTATCAACCCTGCACTGCTTTATGAGAATGCTGAAAAATATATCAAGTCTTATAATGGCACAGGCAACAATAATCTTTCCATTTCAGACCTTACTGATAATGTATACTCACATTTAAAGAGGGGAGAGATGGTTTACAGAACTAAGTATGTAAACGAATCTCAAAAGGTACTTGAACTCGCCAAAAAGAGCAATATTAATCTTGCCGGTGAGAGCTCTAACGCCTACTCTTTAAAATATCTCAGTAAGATTTATAAAGCTCCTGTATATAGCAGTGGATATGATATCTTCGATTCTGAGATTCCTTTCTACGAAATTGTACTTCATGGATATCTGCCTATGACAGGTGAACCTATGGTTCAGTCAACCGATTCTCAGGTTACATTCCTTAAATGTGTAGAGTCGGGTATGGAGCTTTTATGGAACGGTATTGACGAACAGTCGGAAATCTTGAGCGATACAAACTATGATGATTTGTATGGATCTACCTACACCTTGTGGATTGACGATGCTGCCGAAAAATACTCGCAGTATCAACCGCTTCTTGAGAAGATTTATGATAAATCTATCGTTGACCACAAAGAAGTAAAAACAAATGTTACCTTAACCGAATATGAAAACGGCGTAAAGGTGTATGTAAACTATACCGATTCCGATGTTGAGGTTAACGGTATCAAAGTATCTGCAAAGAGTTTTGCTTATGAGGAGGTATAAGAATGAAACTTAAATCTATGAGTCTTTCAACAAGAAGCGCATGGACTGCTCAGTTATTTATACTTCCTTTCTACCTCGGCTTCTGGTTTTTCTTCTTATCACCTCTGATTGAATCTTTTAGGATGAGCTTGAGTGAGGTTAGAGTTGAAGATGGCGCCGGATACATTATGGAGTATGTCGGCTTGGCAAACTATAATACTGCATTCTTTGAGGATACTAACTTTACAACCAACCTGTTGACCTCATTAACAGAAATTGCTTGGAAAGTGCCTGTTATAATTGTTCTCAGCCTTTTTATGGCGCTGATTCTTAATCAGAAATTTTCTGGTCGAGTTTTCGTACGTGCAGTATTCTTCATCCCTGTTATCTTTGCATCGGGTGTAGCCCTCCAAATGGTTAGTGCTGACTCGGTTGCAAGTAGTGCATTAACAGGTAGTGTTGTTTCCAGTGGTGAAATCAACCAGAGTACAGCCCTTAACGACCTTCTTGTTAACGCTGGCTTTGACGCAGAGATCATCAAGTATGCCACCCAAATCGCCAACAGCTTATTCTCTCTTGTTTGGCGTTCGGGTATACAGATGATTATCTTCCTTGCAGGTTTACAGGGTATTTCTCCCGCACTTTATGAAGCTTCATCCATTGAAGGTGCTACTTCTTGGGAGAACTTCTGGAAGATTACATTGCCTATGTTGGCACCAACAATTCTTCTGAATCTGGTCTACACGATTATAGACAGTTTTACCGATACAACCAACAAGGTTATGACGCAGATTAATACCCTTATGGGTAACTCCAGTAACCTTGACTTGGCATCGGCATTCGCTTGGACTTATTTCGCGTTGATAGGTATAATTCTATTGATAATTGTTATTATCTTCAACGCTATAAGTAAGCGTACATCTTAAGAAAGGAGGATTAGTTTTATGTTTGACAGCACCAGAGATTTCTTTGAGCGTAAGCAGTATAAGAATCCATACATATTAAAACAAAAAAGCAAATCCTTCGTAATTAAGGTATTTATGCTTCTGTTTATTATCGGACTTTCATATCTTTTCCTTTTCCCCTTGCTTTATATGATAGTTTCCGCATTCCAGAGTCCTGAAACCGTTAATGACCCATCAATAATCTGGGTTCCAACAAAACTTTCTTTGGCGGGTATCACGGGAGCTTGGCAGTTCTTAAAATTCGGTGATGCAGCAACCTTAACTGCAATCATAACGATTTTCTCCTCTGCCGCATCCATCGTGTCATGCTCAATGGTAGGTTATGGTTTTGCAAGATTTAATTTCCCGCTCAAGAATGTCATTTTTATACTGGTTATTTTAACCATTATCGTTCCTCCCCAAACAATCATAATGTCCACATATCTGGACTTCTACTTCTTTGATTTTGGAGGACTGCTGAAATTAATTCCGGGATTTAAATTTGTTAATCTTCTCAACACAGCGTGGGTATTCGTATTGCCCTCAATATTCGCATCAGGTCTCAGAAACGGTTTGTATGTATTTATATTCCGTCAGTTCTTCTTAGGACAGCCTAAGGATTTGGAAGAAGCCGCTCGTATTGACGGTTGCGGTCCTTTCAAAACCTTCCTTAGAATCATGATTCCTCTTGCAGGTCCTGCTTTCGTTACGGTTATTCTTTTCTCCATCGTTTGGCAGTGGAACGACTATTATAGTTCTTCAATGTATTTCGTTGGAAGCGTAAAGCCGATTTCCGTTATGCTTAAGAATATCGAAACTGCAATGCAAATGGGTACAGGCGCTGTTTTGGATAGAAACACCACTAAGTTTGAGGTGCGTATGTACCTTATGGGCGGCACCTTGCTTTCAATCCTCCCGCCACTACTTCTCTACATATTTACTCAGAAGTTCTTTACTGAAAGTATCGAGAGAACCGGTCTGGTTGGATAACAAACTACTAATAAAGAGAGTGTGAATTTCACACTCTCTTTTATTGTTTCTCTTGTCTGTGACAAAGAGAACCCCCTGTTCTACAGGGGGCAAAGAAATAGCTTTTAGCGAGGAGTAGAGTAGACAATAAAAAAGCTCCTTGGTATAGTAGAAGTGGTTTGCCGACCACACAACTAAAATATCAAGG
>JAZQKX010000007.1:0-1907 GCA_045542355.1 Acutalibacteraceae bacterium | reverse complement strand
AAGACCTCGGGCTGGTTCGATTTCTAATGCTTCACGGCAAATTATGCAGACATTACCATTGCGCCTTGCCACCTTTTATTTTATGACTTTTTGCTCGTGAAGCATAAGAAGTTTCTCACAAAGCCCGAATCTTATTAAAATATTCTAAGGCTGACAAATAAATCGTGAAGGGTTCAGTCGTCTACCCATTATTATCGGGTTTGACTCTGTCCCTACTGTCATACTCCAACTTGATTGGAGTATCCAGGTTAGATATTAATTCCTTGTTAACACCTGGATGCTCGTGTCAAGCACGAGCATGACAAAAAAAAGTGAATCCAGAGTATGACATTAAAGAGGGGGAAGCAGAGCATGACAAATATAAAGGGAGAGTCCGAGCATGACAAATATAGAGGGAGAGCCCGAGCATGACATAAAAGGAAAAGCCCTACTTTTGTTAAAATAAACTAATAGTCGCGGAGGGGTTAGCCTCTGCCTCGTCATTTTGAGCCTCCCTGTCCCTACTGTCATACTCCAACTTGATTGGAGTATCCAGGTTAGATATTGATTCATTGTTAACACCTGGATGCTCGTGTCAAGCACGAGCATGACAAATATAGAGGGTGAGTCCGAGCATAACATAAAAGGAAAAGCCCGACTCTTGTTAAAATACACTAATAGTCGCGGAGGGGTTAGCCTCTGCCCCGTCATTTTGAGCCTCCTGTCCCTACTGTCATACTCCAACTTGATTGGAGTATCCAGGTTAGATATTGATTCATTGTTAATACCTGGATGCTCGTGTCAAGCACGAGCATGACAAATATAGAGGGAGAGTCCGAACATGACATAAAAAAGGAAAAGCCCTACTTTTGTTAAAATAAACTAATAGTCGCGGAGGGGTTAGCCTCTGCCCCGTCATTTTGAGCCCCCTGTCCTTACTGTCATACTCCAACTTGATTGGAGTATCCAGGTTATATATTGATTCATTGTTAATACCTGGATGCTCGTGTCAAGCACGAGCATGACAAAAAAAAGTGAAGCCAGAGTATGACAAATATAAAGGGAGAGTCCGAGCATGACAAATATAGAGGAAGAGTCCGAACATGACATAAAAAAGGAAAAGCCCGACTCTTGTTAAAATACACTAATAGTCGCGGAGCTTTAAAGCGTAAGCCCGAACCCAATTAAAATACATTAAAAGTTATGGAGGGCTTAGTCTCCACCTGTCATTATCGGGCTTGACCCGATAATCGAGGTCAAATAATTATGCTTGTTTTTCTTATTTTGAATAATTATAAAAAGGCATATTCCCCTTTCAAATTAATATTTGAAGGGGAATATAGGAGCATCTTATTTTTTATAGACAAGCACCACTAGAAATATGACAACATTGTTCTTTTTTTGCATTAAACAGATATGCTGTATCATCACAAGCAGCTCCATCTGCTACATAATATAAAGTTGGAGCATAACTATCTGGACATTTTTCGAAGTTTTTAGTACCATATTCTGTCATTCCATTGGGCAAACTACTAAGTGAGTATTTAGGATCACAACAATAAGGATTGCCATTGTTAGACCTTGGTTCAGCATATGTACCGCTTAAAGCTCTACAAGAAAGGTTAAAATATCCACCACATTCGCCGTGGTTAGAAGTATAATTACTATCACCGGTATGTGTCCATGCATAATCTGTGCCGCATGTTGTTCCGCCTCCTGTTGTTCCACCACCGGATGTTGTACCTTCAGCGGCGCCTAAACAAACCTCGGCTGTAGCGATGACAATAGGTTTACTTGAATAATAACCGCTGGTAGGTGCTGTTATTTCTTTCTTTGCACTAACAACATCGTTATAGGTTGTTGTTTCATTAGGAACAGAAAGTAGCACACTTCCGCCGGGGCGCAAACCAATACACAATTGTCCCATG
>JAZQKX010000006.1:0-45698 GCA_045542355.1 Acutalibacteraceae bacterium | reverse complement strand
AGCGTTCGTCCTGAGCCAGGATCAAACTCTCTAAAAATTGTATCTCAACACTTGAAGTGTTAAAATCTTTTAGATCAAGCTTGTTAGCTCAATACTTTTTAATAACGCTTGCGTTATTTTTCCGTTTGTCTTGAATTACTTTAATCAAGAATTGTCGGGTCCAAATAAATCTTATCGTTGTTTAATTTTCAAGGTCCATTTCGCCTCCCCAAAAAGGGTCAGCTTGATTATATTACCACTAAAACCACCGCTTGTCAACACTTTTTTTCAATTTTTTTCAAACTTTTTTTCGACTTCAATTTGTAGTGTTAATTTTCATCTTCTGCACAATATTTAGTGGCTTGATTTTGGGTAAAATCACAACGTTTCGCCATACATATAAAAAAAGCCTCATCACCATAGGCGACAAGGCTTTTATATACACTGTATATTATTCGGGTTTGGTCTCCAACTGCAGAGGATAGTCGCCCAGCTTCTTTACCTTAAAGCCGTTCTTTTTATACTCCTCGTAGTCGAAAGCCTCAAGCTCATCAATTGCGAGTTTGTGGAACTCATAGAAATTCTTCCACCATTCATAGCCACTGCCCAATTCTGCGTTGAGATAAGCGTCTGCGATATCGCAACCCATAGCAGGTGCAACATAGAAAGCGCCCATGGCGAGAACGTTTACGCCATTACCTGTGATAGCGCGAAGAGCAGCAGGAACGCTCTCAACGACACCTGCATGAACGTGGGGACATTTACTTGCGGCGATATGTATGCCCATACCAGTGCCACAGAAAAGCAATGCGCGTTCGTATTCGCCCTCGGAAATTTTGCTACCTACACGAAGTCCTACGCGATGGAACATGTTGTCGGTATCGTCGGGGTCGCTGGTTGCAGTAACGCCCAAATCCTCTATCTCCCAGCCTTTTTTACGCAGATGCTCACAAACAGCCTCTTTCAAGGGATAGCCTGCGAAGTCAGCGCCAACTACAAGTTTCTTATCCTTTACAGTTTTCATGATATAACCTCCGTCATATAATTTGTTGTTATTATTATAAAACATTCCGCCGTGAAAATCAACCACCACTTATTGAGGTATAAATCAACCCGGCATGTTATGTTTTCTGGGCCTTATTTTCTTAACTCCTCAAAAAAGCTCTGCAAAAGCTTTTTGCACTCGTCCTCTAAAATCCCGCCGTGAATTTCGGGGGAATTGGGATATCCCAACGCCGAAAGGTCGGCAACAGATTGGAAAGAGCCCATAACACTATCATAGGCACCAAAGAAAACCCTACCGATTCGGGCGTTAATTATGGCACCCGCGCACATGGGACAGGGCTCAAGGGTCACATATAAATCGCACCCCTCCAACCGCCAGTCGCCTATATTTTTTACAGCCTCATTTATAGCATTGATTTCGGCGTGGCCGAGGATGGAGTTTTCCTTTTCTCTTGTGTTATACCCTCTGCCGATTATTTCTCCGTTTTTTACAACCACAGCGCCCACAGGTACCTCGCCCATAGTCTGAGCTTTTTTTGCGAGGCTCATTGCCTCTCTCATAAAATCATGACTTCTCATGCCGTCACCATTCCCAGTATCTGCATCAGCACAAGCTGGAATATTATATAAAGAGCGAAAAGAATCATACAGGGAGTGAGGGCTGCGGTGGAGAGCTTTTCGACTAAGGTCAGCTCAGTTTTTTGGTCGGCGGGTAAGGAAAAGCAGTTTTCGGTTTTTCTGCCCATAAATATTCCCACCGCGGTAAGCACCACCGACAATAGAAAATACAGCGACGAAATAAGCCCGATATCCCCCGCTCTCAGCACACCCGACAGCATTTCTATCAAAAATGCGAAGCCGTTGTTAATAAGATGTATTGTGATGGCGGTCCACATTGTACCTGATTTCACCACAGCAAAGCCGAGATACAGACCCATCAAAAAGGCAAATGGCATCTGCTCCAGATTGCCGTGCATAACTCCGAAAAGAATGGCGGTGGCAATAACCGCAAAGCCGTTACCGAATTTTCTGAAAGCACCCAGGGCAATACCTCTGAGAGCAAATTCCTCAATAAGCGCGGGGAGAACCGCTCCCCCCAGCATCACAAGCACGGGTATATGCCAACCCGCCGAAACGTCGGTGGGGAGAGATGTTACAGGCTCACTGAGACCCAGTTTTTCCAACAGGTTAGATAAAAGAGAGCTCAGAATATTAGACAGCATACAAACACCCATGCCCACAAACACCAAGGGTAAAAAAGTTCCCTTTTGGGCTTTACCCAACTCACAGGCGGTGGAAACTCTAATATTCATCGGCACGGTGAGAATGATAAAGGGCAGGGTGAAAATCAGGGCAGACAGAATTATCTGCACAATCCACTGCACACAGGGGTCATTGAGCAAAGAATAGTTATTAATAACGCCCATGAGCCAGAACTGGAGAATATTTGAAAGACCAAAGCCCATAAGGAAAGCGCCACCAATAGCATTGGCGGTTTTATAGATACGTTTTCTTTCAATCTGAGCCTTAGTCGGCGTGTTCCAAAATACCATTTTTTATTAACGCTCCTACTCTTTCTTCGTGGCTAAGTTTAGTTTTTTGTTACCCTTGCTTCGAGTGGTATAGACAACTTTTTTATTCCAGCTCCTGCCCATTTAGGGAAGTCAAAATTTATTCCAATATTTGTCACCACCGCAGGTGAAAAATTCATCTGCGGTGGATTAATAAATTCTTATTCCTCTGGAGAGGCTTCAGCCTCTGCCTCTGTTTCGGGCTCGTCAACCTCAACACCTACATCGGCGCTGTCGGCATCGGGAGCATCGGGGAGAACGGTCTCCTCCTCGTCGTCGTGAGCCACGGCGGCAACCTGTAGAACAAACGCGTTGTCGCTCTTAAACTTCATAACACGAACACCCTTTGCAGGTCGGGCAAATTCGCTGATATCGGCGGCGGCAATACGGATGATTACGCCGTCGCTCGCCATCATGATGATATCCAAGCCTTCGTCAACCGCAAGAACAGAAGCAACATCGCCGTATTTCGCACAGCGGTAGTTTGTGATACCCTTACCGCCACGGGACTGGAGACGGTAGTCGTCGAAGCTGGAGAGTCTGCCGTAGCCTGTTTCGGTGATGGTTAGAAGCTTACTATCCTCTGTGACCTTAGCCATACCCACAACGCGGTCACCGTCTTTGAGCCTGATAACACGCACACCACGGGCAGTTCTGCCGAGAGGACGGATATCGGTTTCCTGGAATCGGATAGCCATACCCTTCTTTGTTGCAACCACAAGCTGATTCTCGCCGTTTGTTACATTAACAAATGCCAACTCATCGTCATCGTCAAGGTTGATTGCAATAACACCTGTCTTGCGGACATGGGCATAAAGGCTCAAATCGGTACGCTTGATAACACCGTTTTTGGTGACCATATTAACAAAATAGGTAGCCTCATCGGTGGGAACGGGAAGCATAACCGTAATCTTTTCCCCATCCATAAGGGGCAGAATATTAACAAGATTAAGTCCCTTTGAGGTGCGGGTGCCCTCGGGAATCTGATATGCCTTTAATCTATATACTCTGCCAAGATTACTAAAGAGCATAATTCTATCGTGTGAGGAGCAGACAAACATGCTTTCCACATTGTCATCATCACGGGTGGTCATACCAATGATACCCTTACCACCTCTGTTTTGTGCAGAATATTCGGAGGAGGGAATTCTCTTGATATAGCCCTTCTTAGACTTGGTAAGAACGCAGTCCTCAACAGGGATAAGGTCCTCAATGTCCACGTCACCCGATACCATTGTGATTTCGGTGCGACGGTCGTCGGCAAATTTATCGCGGAGATTAAGAGCCTCGGTCTTAACAATGTCAAGCACCTTGGAGTGGTCGGCAATAATGCCCTCGTATTCGGCAATTTTTGCCCTCTTCTCGGCTAATTCGTCCTCAATCTTCTGGCGTTCCATACCGCTGAGACGGCCGAGAGGCATCTGCACGATGGCGGTGGTCTGAATATCGTCGAGACCGAAACGCTCTGCCAAAGCCTCTTTAGCTTCGGGAACTGTTTTAGAATTGCGGATAATCTTTATAACCTCATCAATATAGTCGAGAGCAATCTTATAACCCTCTAAAATATGGGCGCGTTCACGAGCTTTTTTAAGGTCAAATACGGTACGGCGGGTAACGATTTCGCACTGATAATCAATATAGTTTTCAAGAATCTGCTTTAGGGTCAGAATCTGGGGTTTGCCGTTCACCAGCGCCAACATAATTGCGCCGAAAGAGGTCTGAAGCTGGGTATAGCTAAAGAGATGATTCAGCACAACTTCGGGACTTGCATCCTTTTTAACGATAATCTCAATGCGGATACCCTTTCTGTCGGAAAGGTCGACTATATCCTCAAGGCCGTCTACCCTCTTTTCGTCAATAAGGTCGTTAATAGTCTTAACCAGATTAAGCTTATTAACCATATAGGGAATTTCGGTGACAATAATCTTGCTTCTTCCGCCACGGATTTCCTCAATCTCGGTCTTTGCGCGGAGAACTATCTTACCTCTGCCGGTGGCGTAGGCGGCGCGGATACCTGAGTGTCCCATTATAATACCGCCTGTTGGGAAGTCGGGACCCTTAATATGTTCACAAAGCTGTTCAATAGTGGCATCTGGGTTGTCGATAAGGAAACACATTCCGTCGATAACCTCGCCAAGATTATGAGGGGGAATATTGGTTGCCATACCAACGGCAATACCGTTGGAGCCGTTTACCAAAAGTTGGGGGAAACGGGCGGGAAGAACTGTGGGCTCCTCCAAGCGGTCGTCGTAGTTGGGGGCGAAATCTACAGTTTCCTTTTCGATATCCTCCAGCATGTGGAGAGCCAACTTACTCATTCTGGACTCGGTATAACGATAGGCCGCAGCGGCATAGCCATCTATAGAACCGAAGTTGCCGTGGCCGTCAATCAGCATATAGCGGAGGGAGAAGTCCTGAGCCATACGCACCATTGCATCGTAAACAGAGGCGTCACCGTGGGGATGGTAACGACCCAACACCGCACCAACCGTGTCGGCACACTTACGGTGGGCAACGTCGGGGGTGAGTCCGTTTTCATACATGGTATATAAAATTCTTCTGTGAACAGGCTTTAAGCCGTCGCGAACATCGGGCAGCGCGCGGGAAACGATAACCGACATTGCATAATCCAGAAAACGCTTTTTCATTTCTCCGGAAATTTCAACATTGGTCACTGTTCCCTCATGCTGAATATTCATTTCATTCTTTATTTCTTCACTCATTTTATGCTTCCTCGTTTTCTATGGTTTTAGGGGTTTCATCCTCAGTGGGGACGAAATCCTCAGGAGGTACAAAGGGGGGAAATTCAGGCTCGGTATCCTCTGCCTTTTCCTCTGCCGACTTAAAATAGTCGGGGTTGTGGAAATACTTGAGGATTTCCTCTATTTTGGCCTTTTGTTCCTCTTCCAGGGATTCGGTGGGCAACGCGGCATAGCCGGTGGCGGAATATACCACAAACATATCCTCGCCCTTTTTATAGCCTCTATAGTCCTTTGCGGTGATTTTTTCGGCTTCCTCGCCGTTTTTAGAAACTATTATTTCCGAGGGTTTTATAGAAACCGCAATTTCTGTTTCCTCGTCTACGGTTTTGAGCTTTCTTTTGATTATGAAGTTGGGAAGAAACCACACATAACCCAAAATTGCAATGCCCAATAAAATATAAACAACATGCAAAAGGCTGATTTTAGAGGTGGTAATCATTGCGTAGGATGAATTGACTATGATAAACAGGCAAAGTGCGGTGAATAAAATTCTTTTGCCCTTTGTGATGCTGTACATTTCCGAGAGGTTTATACCTCTTTCTACAATATCCCTTGTCTCGCGATAGGAATAATTAATTTCTTTCATTTTTCCTACCCCTTAAACGTCAAGATTCTGCACATACTGAGCATTTTCCTCAATAAAGAGTCTTCTGGGCTCAACCTCGTCACCCATCAGCATGGAGATTGCGGCGTCTGCCTTTTCGGCATCCTCAATTTCGACTCGGAGCATGGAGCGTACTTCAGGGTCCATAGTGGTTTCCCAAAGCTGTTCGGCATCCATTTCACCAAGACCCTTATATCTCTGGACATTGGCTTTACCGCCAACCTTTTCGATATACATATCTCTTTCCTCGTCGGAGAAAGCGTAGTAATGCTGTTTGCCTCGGCTTACTTTATAAAGGGGAGGCTGAGCGATATATACATGTCCCTGTTCAATAAGCTCGGGCATATATCTATAGAAGAAGGTCATAAGCAGTGTGCTGATATGAGCGCCGTCTACGTCGGCATCCGCCATGATAATTATCTTGCCGTAGCGAAGCCTTGATATATCAAAGTTATCACCGATACCTGTTCCCAAAGAAACCACAACAGGGGTCAGCTTATCGTTGCCGTAAACCTTGTCGATTCTTGCCTTTTCAACATTCAGCATCTTACCCCAAAGGGAGAGTATTGCCTGATAGTTGGAGTTTCTGCCCTTGATGGCAGAGCCACCCGCTGAATCTCCCTCAACGATGAATATTTCGGTTTCTTCTGGGTTTTTAGAAATACAATCTGCAAGTTTTTCGGGAAGTCTTTGTCTGCCGTTTGATGAGGTTTTCTTTCTCTCTAAATCTCTGGCTTTCTGGGCGGCTTCACGGGCACCTGCTGCAGAAATACATTTGTCCATGATTATCTTGGCTTCGGCGGGGTTTTCCTCTAAGTAGGTTGCCAACTGGTCTGCCATCATGGAGCTGACAAGACTGCCCATCGCGGTGTTACCAAGCTTTGCCTTGGTCTGGGATTCAAACTGCGCGTCGGTCAATTTTACCGAAACTACTGCAATAAGACCTTCCATTACGTCCTCTGCCTTGAGTTTTGAATCGGCTTCCTTTAAGAATTTGAATTTAAGTCCGTATTTATTAATTGCTCTTACCAATGCGTTGCGGAAGGATGATTCGTGGGTACCACCGTCCACCGTGTGGATTGTGTTGGCAAAGGACATTATGTTGTTGTAATATCCCGTTGACCAGATAAAGGCTATCTCAGCGGCTGAATCCCCCTGCTGTGTGTTGAGATATATAACATCGTTGTTTAATTTGTCTTTCTTAGACTTTTCTAAGAGATATTCAACATAGCTCTTGATACCGCCCTCAAAATGGAGGTCATCCTCGCGAGGCTCAGGGATATCTGTTCTGCAATCCTTGAGTACTACGCGGATACCTGCATTAAGAAATGCCTGTTCACGAAGTCTTAAAAGCAGGGTGTCGTAGTCGTAGGTAGTGGTGTCGGTGAATATTTCGGGGTCGGGCTTAAAGGTAACGCTGGTACCTGTTTCGGTGGTGTCACCCAAAACCGTCAGTTCGTTAACAATATTACCCTTTTCGTATCTTTGCATGTAGATATGCTGACCGTCCTTGATTGTAACCTCTAACCAACTGGACAGAGCGTTAACAACAGAGGCACCAACACCGTGGAGACCTCCCGAAACTTTATATCCGCTTCCGCCGCATTTACCACCTGCGTGAAGTATTGTGAATACAACCGATACTGTGGGTATACCTTTTTGAGGATGAATACCAACAGGAATACCTCGTCCGTTGTCGGTAACCCTTACAACACCGTCGTCCAGAAGCTCAACTAATATTTTATCGCAGAAACCAGCCAAGGTCTCGTCGATGGAGTTATCCACAATTTCATACACAAGATGATGCAGACCCCTCTCACCTGTTGAGCCTATGTACATACCTGGTCTTTTTCTTACCGCCTCAAGACCCTCTAAAACCTGTATGGAATTTTCGTCATAAGCCTCGGTTATTTGGTTGTTGATGTTTTCGTTATTCATTTTATTTCCTCCGTATCGGATATTCGGTATCTAACGACAGACACCGATTTTTATTTGTTTAATTCCGTTCGTTTTAATAGCGTTGATGGGGCTAATTGGGAAACATATAACTTTTCTTCCCCGTTTTCAATCGTTAAAACAAAGGATTTTGGGAGTTCGTAGGTTACATTCACCACTTTACCACTCTTTGATGCGCGGTTAATATAATCTCTTCCCAGCTTTGTTACAGTAACGGTGTCTAAGTCGAAAATACCGATTATATCCCGACTGTTTACCACCGTGTTGCCTCCAAGATGTAGATACATAATGCACTCCATTTTAGATATTAAATGATAGATTTTTAGGTGTTCCGCCCAGCAGAACGAATTTATATATAGTTCACGAAGTGAACACCGAAATTATTCACTATTACTTTATATAGCCAAGCTATTTTATTTTTCCTGCCGATATTTCAACTGTCTTACCGCCCTCTAATCTTTCAAGAGCCGAGGGGTCACAACAGGTTATAAACACCTGCCAGTCCTTTAAGTGATTAAGAATATAATCCTGTCGGTAGGGGTCAAGTTCACTCATCACATCGTCCAGTAGAGCCACTGGCTTTTCTCCGCTTATTTCAGCCATCAGTTCTGCCTCAGCAAGTTTTAGTGCTAATACAACACTTCTTTGCTGTCCCTGAGAGCCAAAACTTCTTCCATCAATTCCGTTAATTAAAAATGCTAAATCATCGCGGTGGGGACCAACCGAGGTTGTGCCGCAGGATATATCCTCCTGTCGGTTTTTTCGAAGCAATTCCGCTAATTCTTCTCGGCTTCCCTCCACCATATTCTCGGTTGTATAAAGGCATTTTATTTCTTCTTTATTTCCCGTAAGGCCTCTATATATCTCGGGCATGAATTCCATGAGTCTTTGTACATATTTCTTTCGGGTAGAAATAATTCTTTCTCCGTAAGCCGAGAGCACATTTTCATAATCCTCTATAATTTCAAGAAGAAAGCTGTTATATTTCAAATCTTTAATAATAGAGTTTCTTTGTTGGAGAGCGCGGTTATATTTTTTCTGCTGTTCCCCATAGGTTTTATAAACCCCCGAAATAGCGTTGTTTAAAAATCCCCGTCTAAATGAGGGTCCATCTTTAATAATAGAAAGATAGTCGGGCGAAAACACAACTATATTGCTTTCCTCGGTCATTTCGGCAGGACTTTTTAATTCCACTCCGTTTAAAGTGAGGCTTCTTTTTTCCTTGATTTTCATCTCAGCGGTGTTATTCATACCTCCGCCGAAATAATCCAATCTTAACCAAGCCTCATCAGATCCAAATTTTATCAGCTCTTTATCGTGAGCGCCCCTGAAACTTTTCATCCCTGAAAACATCCAGATCGCTTCGATAATATTTGTCTTACCTTGAGCATTTAGTCCATAGATAATGTTGGTTTTCTCCGAGGGCTCAAATTCGAGATTCTCTATATTCCTGAAATTCTTTAATTCAATCTTACTGATTTTCATTAACTACTTTATATTCTCTTTTCTCAAACTCAACAATATCTCCGTTTCGAAGTTTTTTGCCCCGCATTAAGCAAATTTCTCCATTTAATGAAACTTCGCCGTTCTGAATTAAGAACTTTGCGTGGCCACCAGTGGCAACCTCTCCTGCAAGTTTAAGTAAATCGTCAAGTCGAATATATTCCGTGTGTATCTTTATATCAAGCATTTCTAATCCTCATAGGCATAACGATATAGGTAAAATCATCTCCGCCGATTGGCATAATTTTAATTGGCGAAAGATCTCCGTTAAAGGACATCACAATTTCGTCGGTTTCGGTTGCCTTTAAAGCATCCAGCATAAACTTTGAGTTAAAACCGAATTCAATGTTTTCTCCCCTCTTATCAGCAGGGCATACATCACTGGCTCTACCCATTGTGGTGGCACAGGTGAAAGCCATTTCTTCGTCGCTTACAGTACAGCGAACGGGAGTATTTTTAGGATTGTTAATAATCAAAGAAATTCTCTCTATTGTATCTATTATATCGTTAGTATTTACGGTGAGTCTTGTCTGCTCATCCTTTTTAATAACCGATTGATAGTCAAGATATGTTCCCTCAATAAGTCGGGAAACCATGTAGTAATCACCAATTCTAAAGCTTATATGATTATTAGTTACCTGAATTGCAACGTTCTCGCTTTCATCCTCAATCATTCTGAAAACTTCATTGAGGGATTTTCCTGTAACAACAAAATTCATGGTGTTTTCATTTTTTGTGGTTTCCTTACGGATAGCAATTCTAAGTCCGTCGAGAGCAACCAATTTAATATAATCAGCCTCAACCTCAAAATAAATACCTGTATACATAGGCATTGAATTTTCTTCTTCTACCGCGAAAATAGTGCCTCTAACCATAGACTTGAGCATTGCGCCGTTCATTGACATATAGTTTCCGCCTGCGGTTGTGGGAATTTCGGGAAAATCTGCCGCCTCAATACCTACAATATCAAAATGGGAAGAACCACTTTCAATATGACAAACCAGCTTTTCATCAACAGAAATAGTAACGCTTTCCTCAGGCATTTTTCTTATAATATCGCCCAGAAGCTTGGCTGTGAGAACAATGTCACCGGCCTCAATACAATTAATGTCTAATTCCTTTCTCATGCCGATTTCATAATTATAAGCCGCCATGGTGAGCTTACCCTCCTCAGCCGAAAAGAGGATACCCTCTAAAACAGGTACAGAGGATTTAGTTGCAACTGCTCGGGAGAGCTTACTGATGGCATCGGATAACTCACGTTTGTTAACTACGAATTTCATAAATTTCGAGGTCCTTTCGTTAATAATATTAATAATATTATTATAGTAATATTAGTAGAGGGGGTAGATTGTGTGGATAACCCTCGCAACCATTGTAAAGACTGGAAAATTCAAAAATTTTCCCTGTTGATAAAATATGGAAAAAAATAGGATAAATATTTTTAGAAAAGTTTTCCACAAGAAGGTGCATAACTTTTAATAAGTTGTGTGGATATGTGGATAATTTTTAAGGCTTATTTTATCTGCTTTAATGATTCCATAAGTTCCTCTACCTGACGCTTGGCAAAGGTGTCTATATTAAGTCTGTTTTCAACGTTTTTAAGAGCATGGGCAACCGATGTGTGATTCATCTTCAGCTCTTTACTAATCTGAATATTTGAAATGCTGGTAATTTTATGGGTTATATAGATTGCAACATGTCGCGCCCATACAATATCCGCCATTCTTTTTTTGGAGCGGATGTCCAGCTCACTTATCTGATAGTATCTTGAAACCTCAGTAATTATCTTATCAAGGGTTAAGGGGTCGGGGGTGGCTTCACTCATCATGTTCCGTATGTAGGATTGAATTATGGGAACAGAGGGATTTTCCTTGTGAAGCTGAATATAGGCTTTCATCTGATTTATTATACCCTCAAGCTGACGGGTGTTCATCTTAACCTGATCGGCAATAAAGAAAATTTTATCCTCATCAAGATCCACACCAACCGCCTTGGATTTAACCTTAACTATTCCGATTCTTGTTTCAAGGTCGGGAGCGGAGATATCCGCAATTAGTCCGTTTTCAAATCTGGAGATAAGACGGATGTCAAGATTGTTAATATCCTTAGGAGGACGGTCTGAAGTTATAACAATTTGTTTCTTTGTCCTCAGCAGAGTTTCAAAGGTATTGAAAATTTCCTCCTGAAGCTGAATCTTATTTTCAAGGAACTGGATATCGTCTATCAACAGCACGTCCACCGAGCGGAAACGGTTGTGGAAAAGATTCATTGTGCCAGATTGCATTGATTCAAAGAAGCGGTTAAAGAAATCCTCACATCTTAAATATTCAATCTTCTTTTTTGGATAAAGCTGGTGAATTCTGTTTTTAATAGCAAACATAAGGTGGGTTTTACCAACACCGCTGTTGCCGTAGATAAGCAGGGGATTATAATAAACAGAAGGATTTTCCGCAACCGATAAAGCAGCCGCCTGTGCGTATCTATTAGAGGAGCCAAGCACAAAGTTATCGAAGGTATATTCCAGACCCTCTATGATTGAAGGCTCAACTTCTGGTTGAATCTCGTCATCTATGCCTAAGGTTTCGTCTATATTCACTATGTAGTTAACGTCGATATATTTTCCAAAAATTGAAGCAAAGCAATCTTTAAGATTATCGTGATAGGTTTTTCTCAGAACATCCTCAAACATATCGTTGGCAACCGAAATATACATTGTGCCGTCTTTATAGTCGTAGATATAGGTATCTCTGAAAAACAAATTAAAACCTGCTTCTGTGATAAAATCCTTATCACGCATCATTTTACAAACCGCATTCCAAAGCTCGGTGTAGGAATTCATAAATTAACCGCCTTTCATAAAGCTATCATTTCTATATATTTATAAGTTATATATAATTTATAAAATAATACATAATATATAATACCATACGAATTATAATTTATCAATACTTTTTCTCTAAATTTTCAAAAACTCTCAAAAAAACACTAAAAGAACGAAGATTTTAGGGTATGTGAAAATTTAATAAACAAAAATTGTTGGAACACCGCCAAAAATATGAAGAACAACGGCAGAATATCAAAGTGCAAAATTGTAAAAAACTATTGAAAATGCAGTAGCACTGTGATATAATGTGAATAATCAATTAAAACAACAAATATTTTCATAATATTTTATGCAAAATAACTAAAAATTTGTAGTGTTTGTTGTTTGAATGACGAAAAAAGGCTTTATTAAAGTCTTTTTAAGAAAGGGTGTACCAACTTATGAAAAACTACGAAACAAAGGACATCAGAAATATTGCTGTTTTAGGCCATGGTAGCTCGGGTAAAACTACCTTAGCAGAAGCAATTATCTACAGTTGCGGCGAGATAGATAAAATAGGCAATATTGCCGATGGCGCAACCGTGATGGACTTTGATGCTGAGGAGAAAAAGAGAGGCTGTTCAATTTCTGCCGCAGTATATGCCGCAGAGTATAAGAATACAAAGCTTAACATTATAGATGCTCCCGGATTTTTCGATTTCACAGCAGGTGTCAGTGAGGCTTTAACCGCCGCCGATGCAGTAGTTATAGCCCTTTCGGGTAAATCAGGCTTAAATGTTGGAAGTGAGCTTTGCTTCGATAACGCAAAGAAAAACGGCAAACCTGTCGCATTCTTTGTTGGTAAACTTAATTCCCCCAGAGCCCATTTCTATATGGTAATGAGCCAGTTAACAGGTAAATACGGCTCTGCAATCTGCCCTGTGGTTGTACCATTTGTAGAAAACGATGAGGTGCAGTGCTACATAGATTTAATTGCTCAAAAAGCCTATAAATATGATGGTATTAAATATAGTGAAGTAGCCATTCCCGACAGTCCTGATATTGAAAATTTAAGGACAGTTATGGTAGAAGCCGCCGCTTCCATTGATGAAGAATTAATGGAAAAATACTTTGAGGGTGAGAAACTCACCGCCGAAGAAATTAAATTGGCATTAAAGGCTGGTTTTGTTAATGGTGAAATCTGCCCTGTATTTGCTGGTATCAATATGGAGGGTCAGGGTGTTCCCCACTTTGTGGATTATATCGTTGATATGTTCCCCTCACCCTTAGATGTTTCCTATCCTGTAGAGGGTGGCGAAATTGAGGCTGATATTAATTCTCCCGCCTCCGCGGTTGTTTTCAAAACCGTTGCAGACCCCTTTGTTGGTAAGCTTTCCTATTTTAAGGTTGTAAGCGGTAAAATAAAGCAGGATTCAAAACTTCTTAACATGCGCACCGAAAATGAAGAAAAGCTTTCTAAGGTTATGTTCATTAAGGGTGGCAAACAGATTGACGCCTCCGAGCTGGTTGCAGGTGATATTGGCTGTGTTGCAAAGCTTGGAAATGTTATAACAGGCGACACCCTATGTGACCCCAACCGCAAGGTTGAAATTAAATCTGCAGAATTCCAGAAGCCCTGTCTTTCCATGGCGGTTTACCCAATTAAGAAAGGCGACGAGGAAAAAATCGGTCAGGGTCTCAACCGTCTTTGCGAGGAAGACCCCACCATCAGCTTCTATATTGACAAAGAAACTAAGGAGTCTGTACTTTCAGGTCTCGGCGAACAGCACCTTGATGTTATTAAAACCAAGCTTAAGGCTAAATTCGGCGTAGATATCGAGCTTCGTACACCTAAGGTAGCCTATCGCGAAACCATTCGCAAAAAGGTTAAGGTACAGGGTAAGCACAAGAAACAGTCGGGCGGTCACGGTCAGTTCGGCGATGTGTGGATTGAATTTGAACCCACTGAGGATGAGTTCATCTTCGAAGAAAAGGTGTTCGGTGGAGCAGTTCCCAAGAACTTTTTCCCCGCCGTTGAAAAGGGTCTACGCGACAGTATTTCAAAGGGCGTTCTTGCCGGATATCCCGTTGTTGGATTAAAGGCAACCCTTGTGGATGGCTCATATCATCCCGTTGATTCCTCAGAAATGTCCTTTAAAATGGCGGCATCCCTTGCCTACAAGGCAGGTATTCCCGATGCAAACCCTGTTATACTTGAACCTGTGGGCACCCTTACCGTTTACGTTCCCGACGACTATATGGGAGATGTTATCGGCGATATCACCAAGCGCCGCGGCAGAGTTCTCGGCATGAATCCCTTTGACAATCGTTACAAGGAAATAGTTGCAGAGGTACCAATGGGTGAAATGGGAGATTTTGCAACAGCTATGCGCTCCATCACTCAGGGATGGGCTACCTTTAATGTGGAATTTGCCCGCTATGAAGAAGCCCCCGCTATGATTGCACAGCAGGTTATTGCCGACTCAAAGGTTGAGGAGTAATTAACTAAACACAAAAAGCACGGAGTCCTTGTTTTAGGATTCCGTGCTTTTTAATGAGCAAACCTGCCACCACAATGTTCCAGACATAAATTTATATTGACGAATCTTTAAATAAAAAGTATAATAAATTAGATTATATTTGGGAAGTGAAAAAGAATGTACTATAAAGCAGGGGAGTATGATGTAGCGGTAATCGGCGCAGGACATGCAGGTATTGAAGCCGCATTAGCAGCCGCACGTATGGGCGCTAATACCGTTATATTCACAATAAACCTTGATATGGTGGGTAATATGCCGTGTAACCCGTCAATAGGTGGTACGGCTAAGGGACACCTTGTAAGAGAAATAGACTCCCTTGGCGGAGAGATGGGCAAGGCGGCGGATGCCACCATGCTCCAAAGCCGTATGCTCAATCGTGGAAAAGGCCCCGCTGTTCATTCACTTCGCGCCCAGATAGACCGCCGCGCCTATGCGGAATATACCAAACACGCCTTGGAAAAGCAGGAGAATCTACAGCTCAAACAAGCAGAGGTTGTGAATATAGGTAAGACCGAGAGTGGTGAATGGTTAGTCACCACCATGCTTGGCGCTCAGTACACCTGTAAAAAGGTGATACTTGCCACAGGCGTTTACCTCAAGGGCAAGATATTTGTTGGCGAGGTTAATTTTGAGGGCGGACCCGACGGAACATACGCCTCCAACCGACTTTCCGAAAAACTTCTGGAATTAGGTATCCCCTTGCGTCGATTTAAGACAGGTACCCCCGCCAGAGTGCTGAGAAGCAGTATAGATTTTTCTAAGATGGAAGAACAGCCCGGTGATGAGGAAATAGTACCTTTCAGCTATTCCACCAAGACCCCAAAGGAAAACACCGCCGTCTGCTATATTGCCTATACAAATGATAAAACCAAGCAGATAATTCTGGATAATATACATCGCTCTCCCCTCTACAGTGGAGAAATAACAGGTGTAGGACCACGTTATTGCCCAAGTATTGAAGATAAGATAATGCGATTTGCCGATAAGAAAAGGCATCAGCTCTTTGTGGAGCCCTGCGGTGACAACACCGAGGAAATGTATCTACAGGGTATGTCCTCATCATTGCCTGAAGAAGTGCAGATAGAGATTTATCATTCCATCGAGGGCTTGGAAAACTGCCAGATTATGCGAAACGCCTACGCGATTGAATATGACTGTGTCGACCCCCTTGCCCTCTATCCAACCTTGGAAATGAAGGATTTTTCGGGTCTCTACGGCGCGGGTCAGTTCAACGGCTCCTCAGGATATGAGGAGGCGGCGGCGCAAGGCTTGGTGGCAGGTATCAACGCGGTGAGAAGCATAAAGGGAATTGAGCCCTTGATCCTCCCTCGAAGCGGGTCATATATCGGCACACTTATAGACGACCTTGTGACCAAGGGTTGCTCCGACCCCTACCGCATGATGACCAGCCGAAGCGAATACCGACTTCTTCTCCGTCAGGACAATGCCGACGAAAGACTTATGCCAATTGGTTATGAAAACGGACTTATAAGCGAGGAAACATGGCAGGAATTTTTAGAGCGCAAAGCCTTGAAAGAGGCAGAAATTGAGAGACTGAAAACCGCCACTATTTCCCCTAAATGTGGAATAAACGATTTGCTTGTTTCACGTGAAACATCACCGTTAAACACGGGTTGCAGATTGTCGGAATTGCTCTGCCGACCCCAGATTGGCTACGACGATTTAAAGCCATACGATAAAAACCGCCCCCGGCTTTCCCGCGATATTGCCGATAAGGTTGAGGTTGAGATAAAATATGAGGGATATATCAAGCGCCAAAGATTGCAGGTAGACGACTTAAAGAGGCTGGAAAACAAACTTATACCTAAGGATATTAACTACGATGATATTAAGGGACTCCGACTGGAAGCGGCGGAAAAGCTTAAGAAGATTCTTCCCCATTCAATCGGACAGGCTTCACGCATTTCGGGGGTCTCCCCCGCGGATATTCAGGTTATGCTGATATATTTGGATAAAAACAAAAGGAATTTTAAAAAAGACCATGAGTGAATTATATAGTTTTTTAAAACAAGAGACCGAGGGTTTCGGAATAAAACTTGACGACACCGCAATAGAGAGGTTTAAAAAATATTCCGCATTGCTCAGAGAGTGGAATGAAAAAATGAACCTCACCGCCATCACCGACCCCAACGAAATCGTTATCAAGCATTTTCTCGATTGCCTTATGATTTTCAAAAACTCCCAAATTCCCGAGGGAGCCACGGTAATTGACGTGGGCACAGGCGCTGGTTTTCCGGGAATGGTAATGAAAATTGCCCGTCCCGACATTAAACTCACCCTATTGGACAGCCTTAATAAGCGTCTTACATTTTTAAGCGAAGTGCTAAAGGAACTGGGAGTGGAAGCGGAAATTATCCATGCCCGTGCCGAGGAGGGCGGAAGAAAGCCCGAACTTAGGGAAAAATACGATATTTCCACCGCCCGTGCAGTTGCAAAGCTTAATGTCCTCAGCGAATACTGTATGCCTTATGTTAAGGTTGGAGGTAGCTTTATAGCGATGAAAGGACCCTCTGCTCCCGAAGAAACCGAGGCGGCAGTTAGAGCAATAAAAAAATTAGGCGGAGAAGAAATCAAAAACTATGAGGAAACTCTCCCCATGAACGGCGGAGACAGAGTTTTCTGTGAGGTAAAGAAAATATCGCAAACTCCGAGTAGTTTCCCCAGAATATCGGCAAAAATACAGAAAAAACCGTTGTAGCATGTCGCTACAGCGGTTTTTATTTTGCTTTTTGTCGATGAGTTTTTCTTGAAATTACTCTCCGCTTGTCCTACAATAAAGTTGCAAAGGGAAGCCATAACCCTTTAAAAGTTCCTGCATAGAGAGAATAAATCCGTGAAACTGAATTTAAAATTGAAAAACAGAGATAACGTATATCTCCTGCCAATAGAAAAAATACGCCTCTGGGAGGATGCTCCGCGAAAAAGCTTTGATAACTATAAACTATCCCAGTTAGCAGAAAGCATACGCGCCAATGGAGTGTTGCAACCGTTGGTTGTGGTGAGTCGAGAGGATGGCTATACCCTATATTCAGGAATAAGACGGTATAAAGCAGCCTTGCTTGTAGGACTGACCTCTCTCCCCTGTCTGGTTTATAAAGAAGATACAACCCCCCGACTTATCCCCTTGCTGGAAAGCCATGGGCAATGCCCTCTTAACATCTTCGAGGAGGCGGAGGGAATATCCGCACTTTTAGAAAGTGGCAAACTTACCCCCTTAGAAGTAGCCGAAAAGCTTGGAACCACCCCGAACGGGCTGGAAGAACAGCTGAAAATGCTGAATTTTACCGACGCTCAGCGTAGCAGTATATTAAGAGCCAGTTTAGAGTGGAGACACCTTAAGTCTCTTATCAGGCTTAGAGACGACCTGCAAAGAGCCAAAGCCTTGGACTATGTTATTGCCAAGGGTATGACACAAATGGAATGTGAAAAATATGTGGACTCCTTGCTGAATCCCCAAAAACCACAGCCAAGCATGGGGCAAAACACCGCCTTCTATCTTGATAGCAGAGTTCTGGACAACACCTTTCGGCGGGTTGTAACCAATGTACAAAAAGCGGGTTTTACCTTAGATTTCACCGAAAACGAGGACGACCTATATAAGGAATATGTATTCAGAATCCCAAAACAAGCGGAAAAGGTCGCCAAATAACATCACCCACCCATATTCATCCCCATATACAGAGAAACTGCCTGAGGCGTAAGCCTTGGGCAGTTTCTCGTTTATTTATTTCTTATATAAATTAAGGGTGAATGCGAGGGCGTAGGCTGTTGGGAACAGGGCGGAAAGGGTGGTAATTGGTGAAGTGTGGAGAACAGAGACGCCGCCGAGAAGCGCGGTAACTAAAGGAGCCACAGCAACCAACACGCCGAACAAAACCATGAGCCATGCGGTGGGGAGTATCATTCTTGCCGAGCGGCGGATTTCTACAGAGGAAATCACCTTTCCGTGGAGCAGGAAGAAGAAAAGGGCGAGGCAGAGGAAGATACACTCATATATGCTGTCTGAGATGTTTGCCATGCCTGTGTAACCGATAAAGGCGGAAATCAGATTATAACCGCACAAAAGCACAGGAGCTACACTAAGAAGCTTTGGAAATTTGACGGGGCTAAAGCCCGAAATGCCATATAAAATATAGAAAACAATCGAAACCGACAAAAAGATGAGATACAGTGCGCCAAAGGTAGTGGTTATCTCCCCGCCCGAGAGAAGATATGCGCCCACTCCGAAAAGGTGGTAAAGCGCCATTATAAAGCAGAACACCGAAAGAGACGGAGAAAGGCTCAAGTCTGGAGCCGACACAGGTTGGCGTTTACTGAAAAAGGAGGTCAGCACAAAAATCGCCACAGCAACAAGACCCGTTATTAGATACACAGTGATATTGAGGCCTGTATATTCCCTACCCACCTTGCCAAAGCCTGTAGAGCCGTCGATAAGGGTCAGGAGCTGGAGAGCGCGGAGCAACAAGACGCATCCGACACCGCTAAAGGAAACCGCTGTAAGATATTTATGCTTCATTTTATCAATCCTCTTTAAGGCTACCCTTAGAATTTATAAAGGACAACCTGCATATATTTAATTAGACTGTGGATATTATGGGGTTTATGCCCACAAAAACCATAATTTATTTTAATCCACCAATAGCCAAATGTCAATAAATTTAAAGGAAAAGGCGGAAAAACATGAGAAAAATTAACACGCTGGTAATTTTTATTTTAATATTTACCCTGTTGGTATTCCCTTTAGCGGCGTTACCAAAGGAGTCAGAAAGCCGAGAAAAACCTGTAGCGGCTGTGGTCAGCACCCCAAAAGTCACAGAAAGCAACAGCTCCAAAGAAACGGAAAATGAGGAAAAGCAGGACACCACACAAACTGTGCGAGTTTACGACCCCGCCACAGAAAAAACCACAACACTGGATATGTATGAATATATCTATGGTGTCGTCTGCGCCGAGTGCCCCATGCTGTATCATGAGGAGGCAATCAAATCCCAGATAATTGCCGCCTACACCTACACGCTGTATTGCAAAAACACAATGAAGGATGCGGAATACGACCTTACCACCCAGCCCGAGACAAGTCAAGCGTATATCACACAGGAAAAGGCGTTCGAAAACTGGGGTAGCAACGCCGAAAAATACGACAAGAAACTACGAAAACTTATGGACGAGGTGTGGGGTGTTTATCTTTCCTATAAGGATGAGCCAATATTATCCGCCTATCATGCCATTTCCTCCGGCAAAACCGAAACCGCCGAAGCCGTGTGGGGTAAGGCTATCCCCTATCTTGTGTCGGCGGATAGCGAGGGAGATAAACTTGCGGAAAAATATGAAACCACCGCGGAGTTTAAGCTAAGCGAAGCCGAGAAAACCTTGGAAACACTGGGGGTTACATCAAAAGAGCTTAAATCTGCAAAGACTAAATCCACCGACTGTGGCTCGGTGCTGGAGCTGAAATGCGGAGATACCACTGTCACAGGTGAGCAGATACGCGCCGCCTTTAATTTGCGCTCCAGCAACTTTAAAATCAAGGTTACTTCGAAAAAACTGACCTTTACAGTCTACGGCTATGGCCATGGCTTAGGAATGAGCCAAAACGGAGCTAACTTCATGGCGAAAGCGGGTTGTACCTATAAGGAAATACTTAACCATTACTACAAGGACGTTAAGCTTGTGGAGCCTTAACTTCGTCAAAACCCGACAAAACACCCTATGTTTCACGTGAAACATAACACACTGCGGATTTCAGATAACAGACCTCAGCTAATGTGAGGTCTGTTATTATGCATTTGAAAATAAGACTAAATTCTGCTTTACATCCGTTTTTTTATTTGGTATAATACCTATATGAATGATTTTTTCACGGAGGTAAGGCTGTTTTGGCTAAAATTATCGCGATTTTTAATCAAAAAGGCGGTGTAGGTAAAACCACAACCGCTGTCAACCTTTCCGCGGCGGTGGGTATGCTGGGCAAAAAGACGCTAGTTGTGGATATCGACCAGCAGGGCAACACCACCAGCGGATTCGGTATAAACAAACGAAAACTCACCGTTTCATCCTACGATGTGTTGATAGGAAATACCGACCCTGAATCGGCTATAATAAAGACTAAATTCAAAAATCTCCACGTAATTCCCTCAAACCGCGAACTGGCGGGAGCTGAAGTAGAGCTGATAAATGTGGAGCGTAGAGAATCCCAGCTGAAAAGGGCATTGGCAAAGCTGAGCGATAACTATGACTACATATTCATCGACTGTCCCCCATCAATCGGCTTGGTGTCCATAAACGGACTTTGCGCCGCCGATACCTTTATGGTGCCTTTGCAGTGTGAATACCTTGCGATGGAGGGACTTTCCCAGCTTATGGCTTCGGTCAGAGAGGTTAAAAGACTCTATAATCCTGCGCTGGAATTAGAGGGAATAGTGCTCACCATGTTCGACGGAAGATTGAATCTTACCCAGCAGGTTGTGGCAGAGGTTAAGAAGTTCTTTGCAAACAAGCTTTATTCAACCGTAATCCCCCGTTCTGTTCGTATCAGCGAGGCCCCCAGCTACGGTGTGCCCATTCAGTATTACGATGCTAAGGGCAAGGGCGCCGATGCCTACAATAAGCTGGGCAAGGAATTCCTCAAAAAAGCAAAAAGAACATAATATCGCGTAACGCGACAGCATGACTGCAATTATTATATATCATAGGATGTGCCAAAACAAATTTCAACATACCGCACATCAAACAAGACCGACATCTGAGATAAGGAGTTTGAAAATATGGCAAAAAAAGGTGGACTCAGCAGAGGCTTTGACTCTCTGTTCGCAGAAAATTTTCTTGAATCAAACAGCACAGTAACCTTGAGAATATCCGAAATCGAGCCAAACCGCGACCAGCCCCGTAAGGAGTTTGACGAAACCGCATTGCAGGAATTGGCAGACAGCATTTCGAGGCACGGACTCATCCAGCCTCTCTTGGTAAGACCCAAGCCTCAGGGCGGATATCAGCTTGTGGCGGGTGAGCGTCGTTGGAGAGCCTGTAGAATTGCTGAGATTGACGAGGTTCCCGTAGTAATCCGCGAAATGTCAGACGGCGAGGCTATGGAACTTGCAATGATTGAGAATCTACAGCGCGAGGACCTGAATCCCATCGAAGAAGCGGCGGGTTATAAATATCTTATGGATAATTTCCAGCTTACCCAAGAACAGGTGTCGGAACGTTGCGGAAAATCCCGTTCCGCCGTTGCCAACTCAATTCGTTTGCTCTCTCTCCCCTCGGATATTTTAGAGCTTATCAAAATTGGTGAGCTTACTGCAGGTCACGGCAGAGCCATCCTTTCCATCGAGGACCCAGAGTTTCGTGAAAAGGCTGTTGTTATGGCGCAAAAGGGCGCAACCGTGCGAGATTTGGAAAAACTGGGTAAAAAGCGCCCCGAAACCAAACAGAAAGCTCAGCCCAAGCTTGATAACTACTTCCGCGAAATGGAAATTGCCCTTAAGAATGATATCGGCAGACGTGTGAAAATTCAGGGCTCTCGCAAAAAGGACCAAGGTACCATCACTATTGAATATTATTCCAAGGAAGACCTTGCCGCCATTGCCGCAAAGCTTTCGGATAAGTAAATTAATCAAAATTTATCAGCGTTGAAAAAACATGCAGTTTAGCAACATGTAGCTCCCCTGTTCTTGGAGGGGAGCTTTGCCGTGTAACGCGCAAAAGCTCACAAAAATCTCAAGAACCACCCCTGAAATCCCTTGAAACAGGCGGAATTCTACCGAGAGTAGAGTTACAATCCCAGCTCTCTACCCAGCGAAAAAAAGCGGTATAGAGGCAAAATTTATCAGTAGGTAGACTTTGACAGGCGAGTGCGGTAATATTAAAATGTGAAGTTATGAAAATTAGAACAAAAACAGGAAAAGGTGATTTTTTATGGCAGATTACATTTTAAGCTGTTGCTCCACCGCTGACCTCAGCCGTGAGCATTTCGAAAAAAGAGATATAAAATATCTCTGCTTCCACTTCTATCTCGACGGAGAGCATTATTATGATGATTTGGGAGAAAGCATCCCCTTTGATAAATTTTATCAGGCTATGGTAGACGGCGCAGATACCAAAACCTCTCAGCTTAACGTTGAGGAATACACTGAGTATTTCGAGGGCTACCTAAAAGAGGGCAAGGATGTTGTGCATGTAACCCTGTCTTCAGGCCTTTCGGGTGCTTATAATTCCGCCCGTATTGCCGCCGAAGATTTAAGGGACAAATATCCCGAAAGAGAGCTGTATGTGGTGGATTCACTGGGCGCCGCTTCTGGCTTCGGACTTCTTATGGATAAACTGGCAGACCTCCGCGACGGCGGTATGTCGGCTAAGGAGCTTGTAGAATGGACCGAAAAGAACAGACTCAGACTCCACCATTGGTTTTTCTCCACCGACCTCACATTTTATGTTAAAGGTGGTAGAGTTTCCAAGGTTTCGGGATGGTTTGGCACCGCCCTCAAGATCTGTCCCTTGCTTAATATGGACCTGAATGGCAAGTTGGTTGCTCGGCAGAAGGTACGCACCAAGCCTAGAGTTATTGAGGAAATCGTTAAAAAGATGGAGGAGTTCGCCGACGGCGGTCTTTCCTACACCGACAAATGCTACATTTGCCACTCCGCCTGTGAGGATGACGCAAAGGCTGTGGCAAAGCTTGTTGAAGAAAGATTCCCCAACCTTAACGGCAAAGTGCTTATCAACAGCATCGGCACCACCATCGGCAGTCACACAGGCCCCGGCACCGTTGCCCTCTTCTTCTGGGGCGAGGAACGCAAGGATTAAACCAAATTTTCAAGGGTGTGTCAAAAGACGCACCCTTAATTTATAAACGTGGAGGGGTTTTATGATAGTTTATGACAAACTTTGGGAAACCATGAAGCAGAAAGGGTTTTCCACCTATACTCTGCGGGAGAAGTGCGGAATCGACAGCAAAACAGTTCGCCGACTCCGTGGCAACGAAAACATAGAAACCAAAACCCTCGATAAACTTTGCACAGTCCTCGATTGCGAAATTGAGGATATCGCAACCTTTATTAAAACAGAAGACTAAAAAACAGACTCAATCGGTTTTTCCGAAAGAGTCTGTTTCTTTGTTTAACTTAAATTTTTATCTCACGATGTCTACAACACCGTTTAGAACATATTTGGGCCTGAAGGGGAATTTGTCGATATCCTCTTTTGTGGTAACTCCGCTGAGCACCAGCACGGTGTCCACATTTGATTCGATACCCGCGATTATATCGGTGTCCATTCTATCACCGATAAAGGCAATTTCCTCACTATGGCAATCGATTTTTTTGAGTCCGTGGCGAAGCATTAGAGGGTTGGGTTTACCAACAAAGTATGCTTTTTTGCCTGTTGCAATCTCGATAGGGGCGATGAGGGAACCTGTGGCAGGCATTACCCCCTTTTCGGTGGGACCTGTTATATCGGGGTTTGTGCCAATAAGTTTTGCCCCATTGTTCACAAGCTCGATAGCCTTTTCAATCTTCTCGAAATTATATGTTCTGGTCTCTCCCACCACAACATAGTCAGGGTTGATGTCGTTCATATAAATCTTTTGGTCATAGAGAGCCTTTGTGAGGGCGGCTTCGCCAATAACATAGGCGGTGCAGTCGGGCTTCTGATTCTTTAAAAATGCCGCAGTTGCCATGGCGCTGGTGTAGAAATGGTCGGGAGAAACGGTGAGCCCCATTCTCTCAAGCTTCATGCTCAGCTCATGGGGTGTTCTTTCGGGACTGTTGGTGAGAAAAACAAATCTTTTGTCGTTGTCAATCATCCAATTCACGAATTCGCGGACACCGTCTAAAATGACGTTGCCGTGGTAGATAACACCGTCCATATCGCATATAAAACCTTTTTTATCTAAAATCTGTTGCATAAAATAGCCTCCTTAGATAATTTAATTCTACTGTAATAAGGCGAAAAAGTCAATTAAATATTGAAAAAACACCGGACATTATGTTATATATGTTATATAGATGCTTTCGCAGGATACTCTGGTCTAACGACGGATTGATATTCGTCACCTACGACCACTACAAAACGTTTTACGAAATCATATAGGAGGAAATAATCATGAAGAAAGGGACTATTGATTTAACAGATTGCCGAGATTATCTGGATTTACACGAACGAATTCGCATTGGTTTGAAACTCCCCGAATGGTATGGCGCGAACTGGTCAGCTTTTTGGGATAGCATAACAGGATTGTCTCCTGTAAACGACATAACCGTCAAGGGCAGGTCTCAGACAGATAAGAAATTGCAACCCCACATTGATAAAATGATTTCTTTGCTCCAAGAAAACAAAGAAAATTGCGACCAAAACCCATATTGGGAATTCAACTATAGAGTGGAAGATTAACAAAAGAAAACCGCCCACTGAGATTAAACCTCGGTGAGCGGTTAGTTTATTTATAGATTATTTCTTCTTGTTTTTTGCAGATTCCTTAACAATCTTTGAAAGAGCAAAGAGAGCCAAGGCGTTGGGGATAACCATCAGGTAGTTGAAGAAGTCGGTGAGCTCCCAAACCAGGTCGTTTTTGAGCAAAGAGCCTAAGAAGATGAAGCCGATTGCAATTATGGAATAAACGATAGTTGCTTTCTTGCCGAAGAGATACTGGAAGTTAACCTTACCGAAGAAGTTCCAACTGAGAATAGTGGAGAATGCAAAGAAGAGCAGACAGATAGCAACAAGAATGTTACCGAGATTGGTGCCGTAAACATCGCCAAAGGCAAGCTGCATCATGTTAGCCTTGCTAACGCCCTCAGCAGCGCCTGTTTCAAGAACGCCGCCCTTAGCGTAAAGTGTGGAAATGATAACCAAAGCGGTCATGGTGAGAACAACGAAGGTGTCGATAAACACACCAATCATGGCAACAACGCCCTGATCGTGGGGCTTTTCAACATTTGCCATAGCGTGGGCGTGGGGTGTTGAACCCATACCTGCTTCGTTGGAGAAGAGTCCGCGCTTAGCACCCTGACTGATAGCCTGCTTAATGGCGTAACCCAAGGTACCGCCGACTACAGCCTTAGGCAAAAATGCCTCTTTGAAAATCATAGCAAAGGTAGCGGGTATGTTCTTAAAGTTAATAGCGAGAACAACAAGACCGAGAACAATGAAAAGCACAGCCATTATGGGCACAAGCTTTTCGGTAACAGAAGCGATTCTGTTGATACCGCCGATGAAGATGATAGCAGCAACAACCGCAACAACAAGACCGATTATCCAAGGAGCAATACCAAAAGCGGTGGCAGAGGTTTCAGCGATTGAGTTGGACTGAACCATAGAGCCCATGAAACCGAGAGCCAAGGTGGTGGCGATTGCAAAGAAGCCAGCGAGGAACTTGCCAAAGCCGCCCTTAAAAGCTTTTTTAATATAGTAAACGGGACCGCCCACAAACTGACCGTCTGCACCTGTCTCACGGCTGTCGATAGCCAGAACTGCCTCGGCGTAGATTGTTGCCATACCGAAGAATGCGATAATCCACATCCAGAAGATAGCGCCAGGACCACCAACAAGGATTGCACCTGAAGCACCAACTATGTTACCTGTACCAACCTGAGCGGCGATAGCGGTTGCCAATGCCTGGAAAGAGGAAAGACCGCTATCATTTTTGCCACCGCGGAGAGAAAGGTTACCAAAAACCTTTTTCATACCCTCGCCGAAGCAACGCACCTGAACGAAGCGGGTTTTGATGGTGTAGAAAAGACCCACGCCAACAAGCAGAATGATGAGTATGTAGTCTGCTAAGTAGGAGTTTGCTTTTGCTACAATGTTTAAAATTGTTTCTTGCATGGTTTTACCCTCCAATAAAAAATTAACAAAACAAAAAAGCCACTCTGAAAAATGAGCGACTCCGAAAATAAAGGCATTATTGCTTTTTGCTCTATCCTTTTGCCTGAGAGATTCGGCGTTTTCAGACGCCTTGCACCTTCGGCACTCATTTAAGAGATTCTCCAGAGTCCCCTCCGCCTTCAGTTAAAAATTTCCTAAAGGTTTCAACGGGCTTTATTAATTTGACTATAGTATACCACACCACATTAGCACAATCAAGTGGCAATATGCTAAAATTCGACAACTAATCCCACCAATTTTATATTGTGTTTAGACAAAAGGGAAAGACTTTTATAGAAAAAGCAACTTCACTCATCACTACTCTGGTAATATAGATTAAAGAGCGTCGAGAATTTTAATTCTTAATAGGGGTATAGGATGTGTTGACAATTTGACCTCTTTGCGGTATAATTCAGATGCTACACAAATCTTAATATTTTCATTCTGTGGTTGTTGTGTTTTTCGGTGCGTAAGCTCTGCTTATGCACTTTTTTATTTGAGGAGGGATAAATAAAAAACGCAAACTCCGATTGTCGCGAAAAACATTGTTCTTCTTTTGCAACACATTATCGTCACAAGAAAAAAGACAGCTCCTACTGTTAAAGTAAGAGCTGTCGCTGTATATTTATGAGTTGTTTTCTGCGAATTGCGTGTATACTTATCCGCCGAGCAAGACTAATGGGGAAGCTTCGGGCTGTAGCTCTCCCCTTTCTCCCGCGCCGTGGAGATACACAAGCAGAGGCAGACCCTCTGCGCTGTCGGGATAAGCCACAGCGTAGTTCATAGCTTGGACCTCACTCTTTAAATATTCCTTAATGTTCATCATAAAATCAACTGCTTTCGGGTTTTCGATGCGCTTAAATTTCGGGGTCGAAGCCTAAATCCTCGATGCAACTTAAAAGCTTGGAAGCCTCACAATCATGCTCAACGGTAGCAGTTTTTGCCGTGAGGTCGATTTCAACGGATTTTACACCGCCGAGTGCAAGAAGACCGTCGTTAACAGATTTTTTGCAATGCTCACACATCATGCCGTTTACTTTAATTACTGTTTTCATTTTAGTTTTCTCCTTTATTTAAAGCGTTTTAATCTCAGCGCGTTTCCCAGCACCGACACCGAGGAAAGGGACATTGCCGCCGCGCCAATCATGGGGCTGAGCAAGGGACCGCCGAAAGCATAGAGCAGTCCTGCCGCAACGGGTATTCCTAAGGTGTTGTAGCCAAATGCCCAGAATAGATTTTGCCCTATTATTCTCATGGTTTTTTTTGAAAGCCTTATGGCATCTACCGCCGAGGATAGATCTGAATTCATAAGCACAATGTCAGCCGATTCAATGGCAACATCAGTGCCGTTGCCGATGGCGAGACCCACGTCTGCCACTGCCAGGGCGGGGGCATCGTTGATGCCGTCTCCCACCATAGCCACTGTGTGACCCTGCGACTTTAAGGCTTCAACCACCTTTGCCTTGTCCTCGGGAAGCACATCGGCAATGATCTCGTCAACCTCCACCGCGTGGGCGATAGCCTCGGCAGTTTTGCGGTTGTCTCCAGTGAGCATAACGGTCTTGATACCCATTTTACGAAGCTGTGCAACAGCCTCGGCGCTGGTGGGTTTTACACCGTCGGCAACACCTATCACACCTAAAATCTTGCCCTTTGCCGAAAGAATAACGGGAGTTTTGCCCGAATGAGTCAGGCTATCGAGGCATGAGGAATCTATGGATATCCCCTTTTCCTCCATAAATTTCGGGCTGCCAAGGATGAATTGTATACCCTTTATCTCGGTGGTAACACCCTTTCCGCCAAAGGAGGTAAAGCTCTCGGCGGGAAAGATTTCCGCTTCTGTTTCCTCGGCTTTTTTAATAATAGCCTTTGCCAACGGATGCTCCGAGCCCCTCTCAAGAGAGGCGGCAATGCTTAAAATCTGGCTTTCGGTCATGTCGCAAAGGGGAATAATATCTGTGACCTGTGGCTCTCCTAGAGTTATGGTGCCTGTCTTATCCAAAACCACAGCGGTGATTTTGTGTGCGGTTTCTAAGGCTTCACCGCTTTTTATCAGTATACCCTTTGAGGCGCCCTTGCCTGTTGCCACCATTATAGCAGTTGGGGTGGCAAGACCTAAGGCGCAAGGACAGGCGATAACCAGCACCGAAATCATAACAGTGAGGGCAAACTCAAAGCTCTGCCCCACCGCCAACCATATAATAAAGCTTATAAGGGCGATACCGCAGACTATGGGTACGAAAATTCCCGAAACCCTGTCGGCAATTCGGGCAATGGGGGCTTTCTCGGTCTGGGCATTTTCCACAAGGGTTATGATGCCCGAAATTGCGGTGTCGCGGCCCAGCTTTTCCGCCCTCATTAAAAAGCTTCCGTTTATATTAATGGTTGCGGTAAAGACCTTGTCCCCCGCTGTTTTGTCAAGGGGAAGGCTCTCCCCTGTCAGCATGGATTCATCCACCGCCGATTCGCCCTCGGTGACAACTCCGTCAACGGGAATCTTGTCCCCTGGTCGGATTCGGATTATATCCCCCACAACTATTTCCTCTAAGGGGATTTCCTGCTCCTTGCCGTCGCGGATAACATGGGCTGTTTTTGGAACTAAAGCCAAAAGTTTGCGGATTGCCTCCCCTGTTTTGCCCATGGACACCGCCTCTAAGGTTTTGCCAAGGGTGATGAGGGTGAGTATTACACCCGCCGACTCGAAATATAACCCGTGAACGGCATGGGTCTCCCCCGTTCCGATGAGAAAGAGGGAATATATACTGTATATCAGCGCCGCCGACGAGCCAAGGGCGATAAGACTGTCCATATTGGGACTTAGTTTCACAATGTTTTTAAAGCCCACCGTGTAAAACTTATATCCCACCGCCACAATGGGCAGGGTGAGAATCAGTTGCAGGAGTCCGTAGATAAGAGGCTGAGTGAGGGGGGAGATAGCCGAGGGCAAAGGTAACCCCCACATGGGGCCCATGGCAACTATCAACAGTGGTAGGGCAAACACCGCCGAGGCTATGAATCTTCTCCACATAGATTTTATATGCTTTGATTTATCGTAGCTGTCGGCATTTGGGTTTTTGATTGGTTCAATGCCGAAACCCGCCTTTTCCACAGCCGAAATCACCGCGTCGCTTAAATCCTTGCCCGAAAATTCGGCGGTAAGTCTCCCCGCAACTAAGTTTACAACGGCGGAATCTACTCCATCAATTTTAGAGGTTATCCTTTCCACCCTTGCCGAACAGGCGGCGCAGGTCATTCCTGTTATTTTAAATTCCTTTTTCATATATTTTCACCTGGAAAGCAGTTCTTTGTCAATAGTATACCATATTAGTATATATTCTTCAAGAAGTGAAATTCCCCGCTTTGTAATATTGGTACAAACAGGGGGAGTAGAATGTGGTAAAGGGGGATTAGTATGTTCAAGATAAAAAGACAACTATTAGGTGGCATAATAAAAATCACCTATAAAAAGTGTACCGTGGCGGCGCTGGTGTTGGCGGTGGTATTCTGCACCGTTTTCGGCTCGGCGTATGCGGGAGGCGGCGGTGCATTAGAGACTGCCGCAGGAGGCAAGGACTGGGGAATTTCTTTTAAGACAGAGGGCGAACAGCCTGTGGGCAACGCATCGGTGGAGGAGCTACTACCTCTGGACACCTATTATATGGGAAATCCTGAGGATAAGGTGATATATCTCACCTTTGACTGTGGCTATGAAAACGGAAATACCGCCGCAATTCTTGACGCCTTAAAGAAGCATAAGGCACCCGCAACCTTTTTCATAGTGGGACACTATCTGGAAACCGCCGAGGAGCTTGTGAAACGAATGGCGGAGGAGGGGCACACGGTGGCAAATCACACCTACCACCACCCCGATATGTCGGCTATTTCCGATAAACAGTCATTTTCTGAGGAGCTGAAATCCTTGGAGAATGCCTATTACGAGAAAACCGGCAAAAAAATGGTGAAATATTACCGACCGCCTCAGGGTAAATACAGCCTTTCTAATCTGGAATCCGCAAAGGAAATGGGATATAAAACCTTTTTCTGGAGTCTTGCCCATGTAGATTGGAACGAGAACAGCCAACCCTCGGCGGAAGCCTCTCTGGAAAAGCTAACTTCAAGAATACATTCGGGCGCGGTGCTGCTGCTTCACAACACATCTTCAACCAATGCACAAATTTTAGATGAACTTCTCACAAAATACAAGTCAATGGGCTACACCGTAAAACCCCTGTCCCATCTGGTGAAAAGTTATAAAAATTAACACATCATATTTGCGAATAAGTGTAAAACTCCTTGGGGATAATACACCTGAGGAGTGATTTTTTATGATCGAACAGGATACAATCAGACTTATGAGGGAATGTGACGCTGGTATAAAAATGGGCGTTTCTTCCATAGAGGATGTGCTGGACTTTGTAAGCAACAAGGAATTCAAAGCCTATCTCACCGACCAAAAGCAGGAGCACGAAAAGCTGAGGGTGGAGCTGGAAGAACTGCTGGATAAATACCACGACGACGGCAAGGAGCCAAACCCCATGGCAAAGGGCATGTCCTGGATGAAGACAAACGTAAAGCTGACCCTCAATGAATCGGACGAAACCATTGCCGACCTGATAACCGACGGATGTAACATGGGGGTGAAATCCCTCAACAAATATCTTAATAAATACGAAGCCGCCGAGGAAAAGGTAAAGGATATCACCAAGCGGCTCATCAATTTAGAGGAACGACTGGCAATAGATATCCGAAAATATTTGTAAAATTAGATTCTAGATGCTAGACGGGTATGTGTCCACTCAGCGGAACAAGTTTATATATTGTTCATTATTAATCATTCATTATTAATTACAAACATTAAAAGCTCCCCGAAGGGAGCTTTTTAATTATAATTTTATCTTTTCCAGGTCTTGGGGGAGAACAGCACAAAGAGAGGTAAAAGCTCCAATCTGCCCAATAGCATATTTGCCGAGAAGATGAGCTTTGAGAAAGCGCTATAGCCTCCATAGTTACCCGTTGCGCCCACCGCCTCTAAGCCCGGACCGATGTTATTAAGGGTCGCAATAGCGCCCGTGAAATTGCTGACAAAGTCCATTTTATCAAAAGACACAAGTAAAAACGAAACCACAAGCACCATGATATAAAGAGTGAAATAGGAGCATACGTTACGTACGGTCTGTTCGCTTACAGTCTTGCCATTAAAACGAAGAGCACGTACCTCGTTGGGCTTGGTGGTAAATCGAATTTCTCGGATACCCACCTTTGCGAGTATCAAAAACCTTGCCACCTTGAGACCGCCGCCTGTGCTACCTGCACTGGCACCCATGCACATGAGAAGAAGCATTATTGCGCGGGAAAGCTCAGGCCAAGCGTTGAAATCGGCTGTGGAGAAGCCTGTAGTGGTGATAACGCTGGATACCTGAAAATAAGAGTGGAGAATCGCCTCGCCAAAGCCGTCAAAGCGATTCATTATATTAAGGGCAATAACCAAGCTGGAAGAAATGACGATGATAAAATACGCTCTCATTTCCTCGTTCTTGAAAAACTCCTTAAATCGCCTTGCTAAGAGCAAATAGTAGCAACTGAAATTCACTCCGAAAAGCATCATGAAAACACCAACTGTGAGCTGAATTGCAGGGCTGAAACCAGCAAAGGAATCGTTGTAAAATCCGAAACCGCCTGTACCCGCTGTGCCGAAAGAGGTGCAAAGGGTGTCGAACAGGGGCATACCTAATATAAGGAGTATAACGGCTTCTAACAAGGTGAGGCAGATGTAGATTATATAAAGAATCTTGGCAGTGCCCTTGGTGCTGGGAACAAGGCGGGATACATCGTGCCCTGGGCTTTCGGCTTTCATAAGGTAGATATTTCCGCCGCCACTTGCCATTTTAACAATGGAAAGCATCAGCACCAGCACACCCATACCACCCATCCAATGGGTAAAGCTTCTCCAGATGAGAGTGGCGTGAGACAGCGCCTCAACATCACTCAGCACACTGGCACCTGTGGTGGTGAAACCCGAAACCGTCTCAAAAAAAGCGTCCATATAGGTGGGGAATTCTCCCGAAAGCCACATGGGTATAGCGCCGAAAAAGCTGAGAACAATCCAGCCCATAGCCACGATTATAAGCCCCTCGCGGGAGAAAATTGTGCGGTTGTAGGTTTTGATTCTGGTCAGCACAAAGCCAATTACCGCCACAAGCAAAGCCACCGCAAGATAATATTTCAGCACACCCTCGCCGTATATCACGTCGGTTATGGAGGGCACCAACAGCATAACGCTTTCAAAGAGCAGAAGTACTCCTAAGGAATACACAATCATTCGTCTGTTCATTCTTCACTCTCCAAAATATCGTCGATACTGTCCAGCCCCGAACGGGTGGTAACCACAATAACCGTGTCGCCTCTCTGCAGAGTGTCGGAGCCGCGAGGGGTTATTATGTTTCCCCTACGGTTGATACTGGCAACAATGGCGTCGCTTCGGATTTTAAGCTGACTCAGAGGAACTCCCTGCATTTCGGGGTGAAGCTCGGTAACGGGGAATTCCAGCGCCTCCGCCTTGCCGTCGGCAAGTTTATAGAGGGCTAAAACATCGGTACCCTCGGAATTTTGCTTAGCTCGTACATATCTTAAAATCTGATTAGCCGCAATTTTCTTAGGGTTAACCACACTACCCACCTCTAAAGGATGAATAAGGTGGTTAAGCTCAGAGCGGTTTACCTTGGTTACTGTTTTAATCTTTGAGGATATGGTAGAGGCATAAAGAGAAGCGATTATATTCTCCTCGTCAACACCCGTCATACAGCAAAGCGCATCGGCTTTCCCGAGACCCTCCTCGGCCAAAATCTGCTGACTTGTTCCGTCGCCTACAATAACTGTGGCATCGGGAAGCAGTTCCGAAATAAGCTCTGCCATTCGGGGGTCAATTTCAATCACGGTAACATTCAGGTGTTGATTTAGGAGAAGCTCGGCGAGGTAGAAGGTGGTGGTACCACCGCCGATGATGATAACATCCTTGACACCTGTGGTTTTGATTCCTGCCTCACGAAAGAATGCGCTCATTCTTTCGGGTTTCGCCACAAGCATGAGAATATCGTCTTCCTCTATAAAGAAGTCGCCGTATGGGATGTGGATTTCCCCGTTTCGCTCCACTGCACAGACAAGCACAGTGTTTTTCATTTTTGAGAATATTTCATTAACCGTCTTGCCCGAAAGGGGACTGTCCTTTGTGGCAACATATTCAATTAATTCCACCTTGCCCTTTGCAAAGGGCTCAACATTTTTAGCCAAGGGGAATTTTAAAATTCGGGCAATTTCCCGCGCCGTTTCTCTTTCGGGATTAATGCAGAGCGATAGCCCTAAATCCTCGCGAATCAGATGGATTCCCGAGTTGTATTCAGGCTTTCTGGCTCTGGCAATGGTGTTTCTGGCGCCCAGCTTTTTGCTCATGAGACAGCAGGTGAGATTCATTTCGTCGTTGTCTGTAAGGGCAATAACTAAATCGGCATCGCCACAGCCTGCCTCTCTTAAAACCTTTTGGTCGATAGCGTTGCCAACCACACCCACCGTGTCGTAAATACCGAGAACGGTATCCACCTTTTTTGCATCAATATCGGCAACCGTTACGGCATGTCCCTCGTCGGTGAGCTGTTCCACAACCTCAAGACCAACCTTGCCAAGACCGATTACAACTATGTTCATTTCCGCATTACCTCTGTTTACTTAATAATGCACCGCAAGGTGCAATTTGTGAAATTTATAATTTCAATTCATGCCGTAAGGCAATTCAATGAGTTCGCTCTGCGAACTCATTATATCACAACACACCTTTTCCGTAAAGACCTCTTGTATATTCACCCACAGGGGACTTTTCGGAATGATATGCTTCGATGATTTCCCTGCATTGCTCCTTTTCCTCGGTGGTAAAGTCGAGTATCAGGAAATCCGCTCCCGAAAACTCCCGCAATCGGTCGGAGAGAATTGTGGGTCGGGAGTTGAAGATTTCGCTATATCCACCTCTGCAAAGAACGGGGAATTTTATTCCCTTGCGGTCGGTAATCTCATGTTTGCAATCCCCACAGTCTCCGATTTTTAAAGGGCAATTTCTCAATAACATGAGTGGGAGTCTGCCGTAGACCTCCAGCCCAACAGGAATAGAATTCCCAAAGTATTTAAGCTCCGACAGCTTGGTTTCAAGGGAAAGATGAGCCGCAACGGCTCCCATTTTTCTCAGGACTTCAAGGGAGCGTCTATTCATTATATTCATTCCGCTTCCCGCAATAAAGGGGATTTTTAAACGTTTCGCAATATGGACGGCGCTGAGATTTCCCACCATCACCGCCGAGGCTTTCCTCTTTGCTTCCTCGAAGCATTTTTCTATGAAAACGCGGTTGCTCATGCCACGGGGTATATCGGCAATAATCGGCAGATTTCCTTTATATTCCGAAATTTCCTCAGCGGGGATAATAACAGCATCCACACCGCTTAAATCCTCGGGAATCTGGGAAACAGAGCGAAACTTCGCCACAAGCTTTGGCTGAGAACTTTCCTCGGTTTCGGCATAAACATCCTGAGAAATATGATTAATCGCATATTGAGGTATTTTGGCTCTCATTTCCGACAGTTTCTCCACCGCAGACCGACGTAAAGCGTTGAGACTGGCGGCAGAAAGGGATATATTATCCTGAAAATCACCCGAAACCACTTGGGCATAATAGGGGGTGTTGCCCAGTTTTGAAAGCTGATTCTGGAGAAACTCCATATCAAGGCTTCGGTTTTTCGCAATTTCGGGGGCATCACCCAAAACCTCGGCTGTGTTTTTACCGTCACACACGGTAAGCTTTGATGGCTCACCCGCTTTGGCAGAGAAGTGAAAATCAAGGGGTATGCTCTGCCTTTCGGCGCGGTAGAGACCGTGTATTTTATTCTGCACCTCGCGGGTGGCGACTGCATCCTCCTCGGTGCGGACTCCGAACATATCCTGCCCGATTTTCCCCTCGTAATAGCCCTTGGTAAAACCGCTTCGGGAGAAGATGTCCCGACAAAGAGCCATGAGCTCGGGGTCGGGGTTGCCGTTTTCCACGGCGCTTTTTGCCGCGGCAGTAACGGCTGCAACATATTCGGGAGATTTCATCCGCCCCTCGATTTTAAAGGAGCAGACCCCCATATCACTGAGTTCCTTTATGTTATCTATAAGCGAAAGGTCGCGAAGGCTTAAGGAGTAACCGTTTTTACCGCCTTTCCAGGGCAGTCGGCAGGTACCCGCGCAAAGGCCTCTGTTTCCGCTTCTGCCACCTAAAGTGGCGCTCATGAGACACTGTCCCGACATGCTCATACAAAGGGCGCCGTGAATAAACACCTCAACCTCAATTTGCAGTTGAGCTGCTAGGGCGCAAAATTCTTTCAGTTCGGTTTTCGACATTTCTCGGGATGGAACAACCCTGAAAAAACCTATACGCTTTAGCTCGTAGAGAGCCTCTGGGGTATGGACAGTGAGCTGGGTTGAAGCGTGGAGAGGCAGGGTGGGATAGCGCTCATGCAGAGCCTCAGCAAGGCCTAAATCCGCAAGGATAATCCCGTCAATCCCCGCCGACACAGCTTGGTGGGCAAGAGCCACAGCCTCGGAAAATTCTTGATTGTAAATCAAGGTGTTAAGGGTGAGATAAACCTTAACACCTCGTATGTGACAATATTCGGTTGCAGTTTTCAGGGTGTGGGCATTAAAATTGTGGGCGTTTCTACGGGCGTTAAAATCCCCCATCCCCAGATATACCGCATCGGCACCCGACCGCACAGCGGCCTCTAAAACGTCGGGACTTCCCACAGGTGAAAGTATCTCTGTCATCTTGGCTCCATTTTGGTGCGGAGCGCGCGGTTTTCCAAGGTTATGCGCTCTATTTCCCTGAGGGCTTCGCCCAACTGCAGCTTGGCAGCAGCTTCCGATTCGGCTGCGCTTTTGGCTTTAACTCGAAGCTCTTCACATTCCAGACGGCGTTTTTTTGCCTCGTCGCAATATTGCAGAGCCGCAATGGAGGTCACCATGGAGGGGGTCAGATATTTATTCTCTTTAAGCAGCTTGTTTATCCTGCCATTTATTTCCTCACTGATTCCCTTTATATAGGCTTCGCTTTCCTCGGTGTTGATGGTGTAGCTGTTTCCGGCAATCTCAACCTTTACCTTGTTTGCCACTTCATTTCACTCCCAAATTTTCATGTCATTTACACTTATATAATATACCATTTTATGAAAAGAATAAAGAGTTTTTTTCGGGAAATCTTAAATAAAAACAAAAATGCGGGAAATGAAGCCTCGCGAAAGGTGGATTTCAATGAAAAAAGAGACCCTAAAAAAAGCCGTTGGGGGAGTTTTTATAGGTTTTGTAAACGGACTTTTCGGTGCAGGGGGCGGAATTCTTGCGGTGCCTGTTTTGAGAGGGCAGGGCATGGAGGATAAGGAAGCCCACGCCTCCTCCGTTGCGGTAATTCTGCCCATATCCCTCTTTTCCCTAACTCTTTATCTTTTCGACGGACGGGTTGGTTTTTCTGAGGGTCTGCCGTATATCCTCTGGGGTTTGATAGGCGCGTTTATCGGTACAAAATTGCTCTCTAAAATATCGGGTGTATGGCTCCATCGGGTCTTCGGTCTGCTGATAATCTGGGCGGGAATGAGGTTTATAATGAAATGAACACTCTTTATATATGCTTAGCGGGATTGATATCAGGACTTTTAGGCGCAATGGGGCTTGGTGGCGGGGGAGTGCTTATTGTGTATCTCAGCTTTATAGCAGGTGTGGAGCAGATGAGGGCGCAGGGCATTAACCTTATGTTTTTTATCCCCATAGCTCTGTTGGCTGTTATAATCTACGTAAAGCGGGGACAAATCAAACTAAAACGGCTGATACCTTATATCCTTAGCGGTCTACCGGGGGCGGTGCTGGGCACCTACTTGGGCGGACTTTTGGGCGACGGACTTCTTTCTAAATTCTTCGGCGGAGCATTGCTGTTGCTGGGAATAAAAGAGGTGTTTAAGAAAAGCTGAAAAAAGGTTGTAAGTTTAGAGATGTTATAGTAGCAAACCATAAAAGTCAAAAGCGATTGGTTTTGTGCCAATCGCTTTTTGCTCGGTTATAAATTTAACTATTGATGGTTTTTCCGTTTTGCATTTTGTAGATTTCCTCAACGGCAAAGGAAAGCTTTGTGACAACATTCTGTTTCTTTGGATAGCAATAGAACGAGTCCTTTTCGGTGGAGATGTCTATGCAGTCGTGGGGTTTTATATAGCAGTAGTCGTATTCCACATGCACTCCGTACATACCCTTGGGTTTGCGCTCTATTCTATAATCCTCACCGCGGTAGTGACCCTCCAACACAAAGCCCTCTTGCGGGTTGTGGCGAAGTTTTGCCTTACCTAAATTCTCAAACTTCATGCATCTGGGCAGGGAATAGACCTCAACCTCATCCTCGAAGGAATATTCTCCTCTTTCAATCTGTCCTCTGACCTCTCCTCTTTCCCATTCGAACCAATCGGGGATGTGGGGAAATTCGGTCTCTCCCGACAGGGCGCGGAGGCTTCCGTCTTCCTGCATTTCCCAGCGTTTACCGCAGTTTTCGCAATAGATTTCGGCACCCCCAGTTGCCATTTTATGCTCGGTTTTGCAATTAGGACATTGATAAAGCACCTTGTGGAGCCCCTCGGCGCGGAAAGGCTCGGTTATTTTGATGCCCTTTTCCTTTTGCCAACGGTATTCGTCATATTCCATAGCGTTTTTAATGGCGGAGTTTATCTCCTCTACCGACATTTTTTCCACCTGCTCGGCGGTGAGGGTCAGCTTAAAGGTGGTGTGAAGCGGTACCTTGCGAACCTTCCTGAAATTCCAGAAAGGGGTGCGGAGATAGTTGCCGTGGTGAAGCATCACCACAACTGGCACCTTGTTCATTTTTATAAGCTTACCCAAAGCCTCGGGGAGAATTGCGGTGGTGCCGATGGGGGTGTATCTCGCTTCGGGATACATGCAAAGCACGTCCCCCTTTTTAAGCACTCGTCGAATGGATTTAATAAGGTGCAAATCGTTTGTGAACTTGCGCTTACAAATGCAACCCAGAAGCTCCATGAGCCATGGACGACGATAGTAACCGTCTACCGTGGCAATGTTATTGACCCTGTGGGGAAAGGTTGCCATAGCCGACAGCTGAAAATCAATAAAATAATGGTGATTACTCAGAAGAATATAAGGCGGCTTCAGATCCTCCACTCCGATTTTTTCAATTTTATATTTTATTCCAATCATGGAAATTTTGCTGACTATATAAAGCAAAAATGTTAATATCAAGGGTTGCCGAATGGGGTATTTGGCTGTGTTGTAGCTCTTTTTGTTTTTATAATTTACATCCATATTTATTACTCCGCATTTTATATAAATTTCTCCTCAAATACAGTATACTATAAATACCACTTCAACACAACATCTTTTATTTTCTGTGAATTTTTGGTATGTTTTTCAAAATTATGAAATGATATAAAAAACCCAAGGAGAAATCCTTGGGTTTTGGCTGTTATAAAGAACTATTATTTAACAATAACACCCTGTGCGGAGCCGGGAACACCTGCGGCGTTTGCCTCGTCGGTGTCGATATGCATTGCAAGAGCGTATTTGGGAGAAACGCGGATTACAACGTCGCCGAATGTAAGAGATCTGCCCTCGGTATCAACCTTGATAGCAACGATTTCACCATCGGTAACGCCAAATTTTTCTGCATCTTCGGGGGTCATATGTACGTGGCGCTTTGCAGAGATAACGCCCTCTTTAAGCTCTACCTCTCCCTTAGGTCCGCGGAGCTTGATTGCACCGGAGCCGGCTATATCGCCCGACTCGCGAACGGGGGCAACAGCGCCGATAGAACGAGCGTCGGTTAAAGAAAGCTCAACCTGAGTTGCAGGACGGCAGGGGCCAAGGATTGATACACCCTTAAGCTCACGCTTTGCGCCGATTACATCAACTCTTTCCTCGCAGGCAAACTGACCGGGCTGAGAAAGATCCTTTTTAGGAGTGAGCTCATAGCCCTCGCCGAATAGAACATCAAGATCCTCGCGGCTTACGTGCAGATGACGTGCAGAGATTTCAACTAAAATAGTATCCATAATTATATCCTCCATGTATCAAGCATTGTAGCAGCATCCAAACCACTAAAACTGCATTATTTTCGCGCTTTTCGGCTTATCGTCGGCGGCAGGCACAAAGCCTTGCCTGACTCCTCTGCGCCAAAAATCACATAAAATCCTGACAGTTTTAGAAAGGTTTTTATGCTTCTCCACTGCTTGTTTTTATTTATATTATTAATCTTCTTTATCTTCCTTGTCCTCGGTTTCTGTCAGACGCTCGGCAGAAATTCTTTCGATTCTGCGCTCGTCCATTTCCTCAACCGTGAAGCGGAAACCACATGCTTCTATCTCGGGCTTTTCGTCCTCCTGGGGAATTCGGCCCAATTCCGACATTATAAAACCGCCGATGGTATCGTATTCACCCTCAGGCAGAGTGATGTCCAGAGCCTCGTTTACCTCCTCGATGTCGGTGACACCGTCGAAGTTAAAGAAGTCCTCGTTAACCTGCTCGATTTCCTCCTCCTCGTTGTCGTATTCGTCCTGAATATTTCCAACTATGGATTCCAGCAGGTCCTCGATTGTTACGATACCCGCGGTGGAGCCGTATTCATCCGAAACAATAACCATTTGCAGATGCTTTTCGGTCATTTCGTTAAACAAATCGTCGCAACGCTTGGACTCGGGAATGAAGTACGCCTCGCGCATTACACGACTGATTTTAAAGCCTTGGGGCACAGGTTTGCCGATGTATTTCAGCAGGTCCTTAACATATATAATACCCTTGATATTGTCTACCTCATCCTCGTAAACGGGGATACGTGAGTAGCCCTCGCCCATGGCAATTTTCAAGATGTTCTCAATGCTGTCGCCCATTTCCACGCATTCAAGGTCGCTTCGGTGGGTCATAACGTCGGCGGCAACAATATCGTCGAACTCGAAAATGTTGTTTATCATTTCCTTCTGGCTGTCTTCGATAACACCCTTTTCTTCACCAGCATCAACCATCATGCGGATTTCTTCCTCGGTGATGACCTCGTCTGAGGCGTTGGGGTCGAAGCCGAAAAGACGTACAACAAGGTTTGTGGAAAAGGAAAGGAACACCACAAAGGGTTTCATAAGCGCCTTGAAGAAAAGCAGAAGACCAACCACTCTGAAAGAAACCTTTTCGGAGCACTGCATGGCGATGCGCTTGGGGGCGAGTTCGCCCAGCACCAGTGAGAAATAGGAAATAATCACGGTGACAATAACCGTGGCAACACCTGTCAACCAGGCGGGAGCATTTCCCCAACCGACAATTCGGCTGAACCAATCGGCAAGAGGCTCTGAGAAGGATTGCGCCGCAGATGCCGAGGTTAAGAAACCGGCAAGGGTAACGCCAATTTGTAAGGTGGATAAAAAGGCGGAGGGGCTTTCAATAAGCTGAAGCACACGTTTTGCCTTTTCGTGTCCGTCGTCAGCCATCATTCGAAGCTTGTTGTCGTTGAGGGAGATAATGGCTATCTCGCTCATGGCAAAGAAAGCGTTGATGATGATTAGAACAAGTAAGAGTACCAGTTGCAGAATAATCTGAGTCGCAGGATCAGGGTCCATTTTTTAAAAATCTCCATTTCATTATCGGTGGCATTTTGCCACTCTTTATTCCCGATGTTAAAAAGCATCAGTATTACAATATTATATTAAAAAAGGGATTTTGTCAACCGCAAACCATTAAAACAGGGAAGAAAAGGCTTAATATGGGAGTTATTTTGACAGAATTGACAAAATTTTAACAATTTTTTTAAAAATTAGTATGTTTTAAATATTTACTTTTCGGGTGGTTAGTGCTATTATATATTATGTGACAAAATGCATTGTCCCCAGTAGTAATTCTTTTAGGAGGAATAGTTTCATGGCAAGACAAAGAAAAACCATGGACGGTAACAACGCTGCGGCGCACGTATCTTATGCGTTCACAGAAGTTGCAGGTATTTATCCTATTACCCCGTCCAGCCCTATGGCAGACTATGTTGACATGTGGTCCGCACAGGGTCTTAAAAACATTTTCGGCACCACCGTTAAGGTTGCTGAAATGCAGTCCGAAGCAGGTGCTTCCGGTACTGTTCACGGCTCTCTCGCAGCCGGTGCTTTAACCACCACCTACACCGCATCTCAGGGTCTTCTCCTTATGATTCCCAACATGTATAAGATTGCCGGTGAGTTGCTTCCCTGCGTGTTCCACGTATCTGCACGTTGCGTAGCATCCCATGCTCTTAACATTTTCGGCGACCATTCCGACGTTTATGCATGTCGTCAGACAGGTTTCGCTATGTTGGCTGAGACCAACACTCAGGAGGTTATGGACCTTGGTGCAGTTGCTCACTTAGCTGCAATCAAGAGCAGAGTACCTTTCCTTAACTTCTTCGACGGTTTCCGTACTTCCCACGAGCTTCAGAAGATTGAGGTTTGGGATTTCGATGACCTTAAAGAGATGTGCGATATGGATGCTGTTGAGGCATTCCGCAAACGCGCTCTTAATCCCGAGCGTCCCGTAATGCGCGGTTCTCACGAAAACGGAGATATCTTCTTCCAGCACCGTGAGGCTTGTAATGAATACTACGATGCAGTTCCCGCAATCGTTGAGGAATACATGAACAAGGTTAATGCCAAAATCGGCACTGACTACAAGCTCTTTAACTACTACGGTGCACCCGATGCTGACCGTGTTATCGTAGCAATGGGCTCTGTTTGTGACGTTGCAGAAGAGGTTATCGATTACCTCCTCGCCGCAGGTCAGAAGGTAGGTCTTGTAAAGGTACGTTTGTATCGTCCTTTCTCTGCAGAGAAGCTTTGCGAGGCTATCCCCGCAACCGCTAAGAAGATTGCTGTTCTCGACAGAACCAAGGAACCCGGCTCTCTCGGTGAGCCCCTTTACATGGACGTTGTTACCGCTCTTGCTACCCAAGGCGTTTCCGCTAAGGTTATCGGCGGTCGTTACGGTCTCGGTTCTAAGGATACACCTCCTTCAAGCATCTTCGCAGTATACGAGGAACTCAGTAAGGACGAGCCTAAGCCTCAGTTCACAATGGGTATTGTTGACGACGTTACAAACCTCTCTCTTGAGGAGAAACCCGCCCCCAACACCGCAGCAGAAGGCACCATCGAGTGTAAGTTCTGGGGTCTCGGTGGCGACGGTACCGTTGGCGCTAACAAAGACTCTATCAAGATTATCGGTGACCACACCGACAAATATGTTCAGGCATACTTCCAGTATGACTCTAAGAAGACCGGCGGTATCACCATTTCTCACTTGAGATTCGGCGATAAGCCCATCAAGAGCCCCTACTACATCAATAAGGCTGACTTCGTTGCTTGTCACAACCCCTCTTACGTAATCAAGGGTTACAAGATGGTTAACGACGTTAAGCCCAGCGGTGTATTCCTTATCAACTGTCAGTGGAGCGCTGAGGAATTGGATAAACATCTTAACGCCGAAGCAAAGCGTTACATTGCCAACAACAACATTCAGCTCTACACCGTTAACGCTATCGACCTTGCTGCCGAAATCGGCCTTGGCAAACGTACCAACACCGTTCTTCAGTCTGCCTTCTTCTCTCTTTCTAAGGTTCTTCCCGAGGAAGAAGCCATTGGTTACATGAAGGAAAAGGCTCAGAAGTTCATGAAGAAGGGTAAGGAAATCGTTGAAATGAACGAGAAGGCTATCGACGCTGGTGCTACTGCCTACGTTAAGATAGACGTTCCCGCTTCTTGGGCAACCGCTGAGGACGAGGTTAAGGCAGAAGCCAACATCGACACTAAACTCGGCAAGATGGTTGCTAACATCATGGAGCCTGTTGGCAAGATGGACGGCGACAGTCTCCCCGTTTCCGTATTTATGGACCATGCCGACGGTACCTTCGAGCAGGGTGCATCTGCTCATGAAAAGCGCGGCGTTGCAGTTATGGTTCCCGAATGGAACGCTGAGACCTGTGCTAAATGTAATAAGTGTGCCTTCGTTTGCCCCCACGCTACAATTCGTCCTTTTGCTCTTACCGCTGAGGAAATTGCAGCAGCTCCCGCAAATATGAAGAAGTCACCCAAGCCTATTGTTAAGACTGACTACACCTACACCCTCGCAATCTCTCCCCTTGATTGTATGGGTTGCGGAGTTTGTATCGGCGAATGTCCCACAAACTCTCTTAAGATGGTTCCCGCTGAAAGCCAGCTGGCTGAGCAGGAAGTATTCGATTACTGTGTTGATAACGTTACCGTTAAGGACGAGACCGTTGCTATCTCCAACGTAATCTCCAGCCAGTATAAGAAGCCTCTCCTTGAGTTCTCCGGCTCCTGCGCAGGTTGTGCAGAAACCGCTTATGCTCGTCTCATCACCCAGCTCTTCGGTGACAGAATGTACATCTCCAATGCTACAGGTTGTTCCTCCATCTGGGGTGGCCCTGCTGCTACATCTCCCTACACCGTAGACTCTAAGGGTCACGGTCCTGCTTGGGCAAACTCCCTCTTTGAGGATAACGCTGAGCATGGCTACGGTATGTATCTCGGCCAGAAGGCTATCCGCGACAGACTTATCGAAGAGGTTACCGCTATGACCACCTCCGACAAGGCTTCCGCTGAGCTCAAAGCCGCTGCTGCAGAATACCTCGCTACCGTTAACGATGGCAAGAAGAATAGCGCCGCTTCAGACGCACTTCTCGCTGTACTCGATAAAGAAAATGCCGATTGCGACATCTGTCGCGATGTTCGCGCTAACCGTGAATACCTCTCCAAGAAATCCGTTTGGATCTTTGGTGGTGACGGTTGGGCATACGATATCGGCTTCGGCGGTCTCGACCACGTTCTTGCAACAGGCGACGATGTAAACGTTATGGTATTCGATACCGAGGTTTACTCCAACACCGGCGGTCAGGCTTCTAAGGCTTCCAACATCGGTCAGGTTGCACAGTTCGCAGCCGCAGGTAAGGGCATCGCTAAGAAGTCTCTCGCAGAGATTGCTATGTCTTATGGTTACATCTACGTTGCTCAGATTGCTATGGGCGCTAACATGAACCAGACTCTGAAAGCTATTGAAGAGGCTGAGGCATATCCCGGTCCTTCTCTCATCATCGGCTACGCTCCTTGTGAAATGCATAGCATCAAGGGCGGTATGGTTAACTGCCAGAACGAAATGAGAAAGGCTGTTGACTCAGGCTACTGGAACATGTTCCGCTTCAACCCCGCTCTGAAGGCTGAGGGCAAGAATCCTTTCACCATGGATTCTAAGGCTCCCACCGCTTCTTACAAGGACTTCCTCATGAATGAGGCTCGTTACTCTTCACTTACCCGCTCCTTCCCCGAACGTGCAGAGGAACTCTTCGACAAGGCTGAGAAGACCGCTCTCGAGCGTTACAATCACCTTGTTCGCCTTGGTGAACTCTACGGAACAAAAGAGTCTTAATTCTAAGGGATAAAACTTAATAATAAAACCAACAGTCCTTGCCGTTAAGGCAGGGGCTGTTGGTTTTTCTCTGAAATCACACACTTTCCAATGAGTGTGCGCAGTTTGGCGACTATGTAGAGTTATACGCTTTTTATGATATACTATCCTCCAATCAAAATAAAAAAGTGCGCAACCGAAGCCGCGCACCGAAAAACGCATAGCTCCAGTTTGCTACCACACAAAACTTCTTGACAACCCATACGAGAACGCCAAAACAGAGAATGCGTTTTTACCAAAAATAAAAAACGATTCTCGCACGATTGCCATATTAAGTTTCATGTGGTAATGTTAGTATAGCATGGATTCACAGGAATATCAAGATGTATGGCAAAATTTGTTTTTCCGCATATATGCAACAAGGCACTCTCCGAGGAGAGTGCCTTTCATTAGTTTGTGATTAATTACTTAATCTTAAGCTTCTTGTAGGAGCAATACTTACCGTAGTACTTAGTACCCTTGACGGTCTTGTATGCTCTTACCTTTACGTAGTAAGTGCCTTTGGACTTCAGCTTCTTGATGGTCTTCTT
>JAZQKX010000005.1:0-4137 GCA_045542355.1 Acutalibacteraceae bacterium | reverse complement strand
GCCCTTGTCCGCCGTTCCAAGCAGAACTTCATCGCCGTTCCCATGGGCGAAAATGAAGATGGCGTGATGGAGTACGCTTCCGTTAAGGTTGGCGCTCTGCTGTCCAAGGACACCAAGACCAATCCCGCTTTCAATTTCGATACCGCTGTCGCTGAGTATGAAGCCTATGCCGCCGAGCAGGCAGAAAAGGCTTCCAAGCCCAAGGCTCCCAAGAAGTCCGGCGCCGACCCCGAGAAGGTTGCCGCTATGAACGCTCGTAAGGAAGCCGCTCTTGCGTGGCTGATTTCCAATCCCGGTGAGCATCCTGCCAAGGACATCAAGGACGCTATGCCCGAGGTCTATGGCGACATCACTATCATGCAGGTTGGTACTGACCTGAAGTCCCTGATGAATGACGGCTCTGTTGTTTACGAAGTCAAGGAAGGCAAGAAGTACTGGCGCTTCAATGGTTAATAGGACAGGAAGGGGAAACCCTTCCTTTTCCTTTTCCTTGTTTTAGACGTTAAACGTCTAATAACTAAGCCTAATTTTCGTATGTTTCTTTAATTTTGTTATTGACATTCCTTCCAAGGTATGATATACTATGTATGTAATCAAACAAGGGACACGCCCGGAAAGAAGGAATAAACATGGCTGCCACCAAGAACTATCTCATTCTCGACACCGAAACTTGCACCCTACCTTTTGTGAAGGAATGGAATCTATCTGCTGACGAACAGAAGAAGATTGCTATTGCCAAGCCCCTTGTCTATGATATTGGTTGGACGATTGCCAACCGCACCCACGGCACGATTGAGAAGAAGAACTTCCTTGTTGCGGAAACCTTCTCCGTTCCTGCCGTGTTCAATACTGGCTACTATCATGAAAAGCGCCCCTTATATATCGAAATGATGCGGCGTGGCGAAATCACCGTTCTGCCGTGGAACGATATCATGGAAATTCTCATCGCCGATATGCAGAAATGTGCTTATGTGTGTGCGTTCAATGCCATGTTCGATTTCAAGAAAGCAATCATCTTCACGGAACTGTATATCAAGAATCTGTATTCAGAAAACTACTATGCATGGGAGAACACCCAGCGCACTATTTGCCACAACATTCTGACCCAGCCTCGCCGCAATAATGAGCGTGAATTTGACCCTGAACATTTCATTCTCCGTGGCGAAAAGTACCCCATGATTGATATTTGGGGCGTTGCGTGCAAGTATCTTCTGAACAATGAGAAGTATAAGAAAATGTGTTTGACTTCTTCCAAGATGTCCCCCAGCGGTCTGTACTTCTCCACCAACGCCGAAGTCACTATGCAATATCTTTCTCAGCGTTTTGACTTCATCGAAGACCATACCGCCCTGTCCGATGCGGAAATTGAAACCGAAATTCTTTTTACCGCATTGAAGCGTGGCAAGGTGATTCAGGGCATCATTTATTTCCCCTATAAGATGTTGGGTGATACTATTGAATTTGTCACCAATGGGCGTGGTATTACCGAAGAAATGGCAATGAACGTTGCCGCCAAGATTCGGGAATATTTGGGAGAAGATGAGCCCTCCACCCCTTATCAGAGGCAGACCTATAACAAGTTGGCGGCACTGGAAGATTTTATTGGGGAACGTTGGGGCGTGTAAAGTGCCCCTTCCCTTATTAGACGTTTAACGTCTAAAATTAAAACTTGACACTTCTAAAAATCTATGATATACTGGTATCACAGTAAGGGAAGGAAAACCCTTAAAACCAGAAGGAGTGCTAACTATGGCAAAGGGTGTTTGGGTTGCTTTCAAGGATAACAAGATTATCGGCTACGTTCATACCGAGGCAGAGAGCATCGCAATGATGAAGCATAAGGAGGCAGATTATTTTGCCTATCATGAATTCACCTACTGTAAGCATTGTGATGGTGCTATCATTCCCTATCTGACTATTAAGGAGGCAGAATAATATGAAATCTACTGGATTCGTTTGCCGTGTTGATTTCCTCGGTCGCATCATGATTCCTAAGAACCTTCGCCGTGATATGCACATCAACGAAGGCGACCCGATGGAAATTCAATATAATCGTAATGGCGAAATCATCCTTCGCCCCTACAAAAAGTCTTGGGAAGATACGGTTCTTAAATGGTGGAATGAAAACCAAAATCGTCCCTCTCTGTGCCGTTCCAATTTTACTCGTATGGGCGATTATACTTTTTGCGTTCTTTGTAAGTCTGATGGCACTTGTGCCGCAGGATTTGCCAAGCGTTGCTTTGGCGATAAGGACGATGACCGCATCGGCAAGGTCGCCGCATTTGCTCGTGCCATCGGTAAGCCGATTAACAAACTGGTTGGTTGGGAGGACTAATGTCCTCTCCAATCCATTTAGACGTTAAACGTCTAATTCTAATACTTGACTCTTTATCTTTTTTATGCTATAATGAACTCACAAAAGAAAAGGAGGTATCCCCATGAATAACAAGTATTACAAAGTTACTACCTACCGTGCCCACGTTGGAGTTGGCAAAACCGTTTCCATCACCTTCTACATTGCCGCACAGAACGCCCTCCACGCCAGCCGCATTGCCCAGCGTATGTCAGGAGTCAAACACAGTCGCATGGTAATGAGTTGTATTCCTATTACTATGGAGGAATATATTGAAGGAAGAAAAGTTAGTGCCTATCACAGATATGAATATGGTAGGATTCGAGAATAATCGAATCCTATTTTTATTTATTAATCAAAATTCTTCCCATAAAAATCCGTATGCTGTTTTTGCTTCACCATTTAACACATTACTAATAGATTTATGCGATTTCATACCCAAAGCATTTTTTGCCTCATTTAAAGAATTATAAATCTAAATAATATTTCCTTCCAAATCTTTCTAAACAATTCTTTTTGCTACTCCCGTTAGTTTTTGCTTTGGTAAAGATTCAAATTTTTCATACCTCCACTAAAACCCATACGCCGTTTTCTTTTTCCCATTGCAACATTGACTAATACCAGTAATCTTATCTTTAGCCCCGCATTCTTCCGCAGCAGCCGCCAAATTATCCCATTCTGCTACAAATTCTCCATTCAAATCATACTAATATACTTTTTTATAACGCTTTTTAAACTACTCAGTTTTATTAACTATCATTCCTCCACCTTCCCCGCCAGCACGAAGGTTATAACCATAATTGCTATCCGTGGAATTATATAAAGCAATATAATATTTTTCACGCTCATTAGCTTGTTCTAAAGTCAATTGGTCTTCTAATATTTCATGGGCAATATTGTTCCAACCATACTTCTTAATTGCACGATAAAAAAGACAATTACCAACATAATTACTTTCTCGCCAGCGGCGTTTGACATCACAAGTCTAACCTATATATACTTTCTAATTGGGTAATGTATGCTTATAAATACAATATGTTTTCATATAAGCGCCTCCTGCTATTTTCTTTCATATTTAAAGTAATTTACTCGCTTGTTCCCGCGACATTTTATTTCCACCCGGCATAATTTTCTTTTAATCATTTTAGACGTTAAACGTCTGAAATAAAGTATTGACTTCCCCATTTTTCCATGTTATAATTAGGCATACCAAATGAAAGGAAGGTATCTCAAATGTTTGAAGGTTCTAACATGGTTCTTTGTTTCGATATGGATGGCACCATTGCTGACTTCTACGGTGTCGAAAACTGGCTTTCTATGCTCCGTGCTTCCGACCCCACCCCCTACAAGGTAGCCAAGCCCATGATGAATTTCTCCACGCTGGCTCGCCAACTGAACGCCGCCCAGCGTAAAGGTGCAAAGCTGGTTATCGTCAGCTGGTGTAGTAAGACCGGAACACCGGAATTTAATATGATGGTCAATGATGCCAAGCGAGAATGGTTGGCTAAGCATCTGCCCTCCGTGCGTTGGGATGCTATTGAAATCGTCCCCTATGGTACAAATAAAGCAAAAGTTTGCGGAGCGAAGGATTGGTCATACTTCCTCTTTGATGATGAAGAACGCAACCGTGAAGAATGGCGGGCTATGGGTGGTATGCCGTTTGAACCCAGCACTATCACGAATGTTTTGAAAAATCTGAATAGGATGTGGGCGTAAATCCACCCTCCTATTGTATTAGACGTTAAACGTCTAGAAAAAAATTTGACAAGCATAAAAATTTATGC
>JAZQKX010000004.1:0-13894 GCA_045542355.1 Acutalibacteraceae bacterium | reverse complement strand
CTTTAGATTATATATTAAATTGTATTGAACTATGTAAAACTGTATAAAATGATATGAAATTGTATAAAACTGTGTGATGGGGGTGGCCCGCCTGCTGTACCCCTAGCAACTTTTTATCTGTCGTCATCGTTGCCGCACATTCCCCCATATATCATTGACAAGGTTCCCGCGCATATCAATTACTGTCTCTTCTGGTTCTAAAAAATTTGATAGCTAGACGCCAATCTTGCTTTCAATTTCAAACGAATTTTGTAATTGCCGGAGAAGAAATCGTAAAAAATCCTTTTCCGGCAAATTTACTTAAAGGTTATGTTTTGCCATCCAATTTCTAATAACATCGTCCGCAGATGTTGGAGTACGTTTAGTGGCCACCACAGGTTTAGTTGCTATAGGAGCAGGAGTATTATCAATACTATTAAGAATGATAGAGTCTAACCCCTTCAAACCCTTAGATATTACCTGAACTGCGTTATCTATCTCTGTAATAGCCTTATCTACATCTTCATCGGCAATGGGGTCTCGCAGAGACGCCATAAAATCTGCGTCAAGGTAGTCCCCGCAGAACTCCAATACATAGCTCTGTACTGCCTCAAGGAAGTTCCGCATCAACTCTCTCTTACGAATAAGAGTGGCTGTTTTTGCTCTTTCCTTCTGGATTTCATTAAGTTTATTACTAAATTCTGTAGCTATCTCTTCATAGGTATATCCCAGATTAAGCTATGCGTTAATATCTTTTTCAAACATGATAGAAGTATTCCTTTCTTTTATTCTATATATATTATACTATATTTTTTTATAAAAATCAATATGGTGTGCGCGGAACATAGGCAAATATAAAAATTTTGAGAATGCCTGCTCTACTGGAATGACGTCACAACGGATAAGTTAGGCTTTGAATTTGGAGCAAAATTACGAGCATATGAGATTGTATTAGGAATGTATTGAAATATTTAAAAAATCGTGGCAAATTCACTTGCGGAAATAAAAATGGTTTTTTTTAATATTATATCATATTATATTATAAAAAGCAAATGAATAGTAGATTTATAATAATAATAATAAAAGGTTTTTTTTAATATTATATCATATTATTTTTAAAAAATCAAATGCTGACGCTCATTATTTAGGGCGAAGCCCACTTTGCCTGCGACAGGGTCGCATATGGGGTCGCACTTGGCCTTGCGCGGAGCGCATATGGAGCAGTCAGCAGGTGGCGCGCACCCATGCTTTAGTACAGTAGCGATTTAGCGTGGTAGTGATTTAGCGCGCTAATACGTTAGCGATTTAATGTGCTAAAGTGCAAATTGCACAAAAAAATGAATTTTGGGAAAATAATTTTTGTTTATTTTTTTCGTGGTTTTTACTTGACTTTTTTGGCTCGTTGTGGTATAATGGAATTTCGGGCCTTCACCTGCGTCTCCGGCCCGGGCCACTTCACCACGTTAAAGTGCTACTACACTAAAGCGATAAAGTATAAAAAAAAGTGAGCAATTTGCTCACTTTTTCCGCATTTTCGTTAAGTTTTGGGCTTACGAGTGGCAGTAAGTGCCAATTTGTAGTCATCATCACCAATTTTGAAGGTAATTTCCCTTGTTTTATTGGTAATTTTGACGGAATTTGCGCCAAACTGCTCCAAAAACTCAGCCAAACCACTAACAATGCCCTCTTTTTTGGGATTTTCCTTGGGTTTTGAGACTTTTTTCTCTGTTTTTGCGTGAGTATCAGAGTTTTTCATGGCTTTTTCGACCTTTTTCTGCTCATCTGTGAGGTCATAAGGGGTTGCCATCCCTTTATCTACCATATTGTCATATTTAACAATGTCGTTGGCTTCTTCCTCTGAACAGTTCAGCTTCTCCATCAGCATTTTTACTTTTGCGGTAGCCATTTTGTTACCCCCTTTCGACACTAATAATATACCACTTTTACAGATGTTTGTCAATAGGTTTTGAAAGTTTATTTTTTAACAATCGGCCGCCCGGGAGCGCCCTTTAGCTCAGTAAAGAGCTAAAGAGGGGAGTGCGGAGCTTAACGCTCCGCAACCTTGAAGTAGACCTTGCGCTTCTCGACCATGCGCTCAACCTTATCAGCAGAGACGAGCTGAGTCATGATGGCAGACAGACGCTGAGGGGTCATGTCCGCAGGGAAGAACACAAACTCCTTGAGCATCTCGCCCACAGAGTACAGACGATTAGGCTCCATAGCCTCAACAATCTGACCCTTGAGAGCCTCATTCTCAATCTGACGAGCAGAGGGCTTACGCTCAGCAGAGGAACGCTTCTCAAGCTGAATGAGCATACCCTCAATCTTCTCAGCTACATCGGCAGGCAGGTCGTAGTTCTTGAGAACGTAGGACAGTGCAACCTTGTTGGTCATCTTCTCAGTAGTGTTAGCCATAGTATCAATTCCTTTCTGACTGTTATTGGGTGTCACCCTAAATTTGATTTACTCCTTTTGGAGTGTCTTTATTATAGCACAGGTTGGGGAGTTTGTCAAGCCCTTTTTTAACTTTTTTTGAAAAAGTTTTTTGGGGTTTGGCTTTCGCCCTTTCCCTATTGCCCTTATAGTATAGCACATCTTGTGCTGTTTGTCAAGGGGTTTGAGAAACTTTTTTTAAGTTTTTCTTATCGCGTCCCTTGTGGGAGGTCTTACGGCTCTCGCCCCTTGGCATTATTATAATACCAAATCTGAACGCAGATTTCAAGTGGTAAAATACACAAAATTGGGAAAATAATTTTTTTATTTTTTATTCAAATTGCCTATTGACAAAATTTGCTGGGTGTGGTATAATGGAAATTTCGCGGCCTGACGTTCGTGGCCGCGCGGGCGAAATGGGCCTGCTATCACAGACCCAAAACAGCTTCTTTTATAAACTCTCTCAAAGCGTCTCCATACCATTCACAGCTTTCCGCGATGGTAACATCTTCAATACGATTGAATGTACCACCGCAACAGGCGCAAACAATCGTCTCTCCATCTGCTAACAGTAGACCATAATGAGCAGTCATTTCTTCGTCGATAAAACCTACAAACTTAGCTTTACTATCTTCCATTTTTCATTCCCCTTTTTTTATTTTCTATATATATTATATCATAAAACTTGGTATTTGTCAATACCTATAATTGTATTTTCTAGGGGAGAAGATTTCTTAATCTTCTCCCCATTCACAGATAGGACACAGAAACATTTCCAATTCTGCTTCCGTCCAATCGCCTTCGTGGACAGGTTCACCGCACTCAGGGCAAATGTAAAACCCATCATTATAGTCTACGTATGCCCCATACACAGTCTCTACACAGCCAGCATTAGTTAACCATTGAACACTATACATTTTATTAACCTCCTATAATATCCCAAAATTCATGCCACTTGTAATCATTCCACCATTTGCCGATTTCAGCTTCATGTTCAGGATAGAGTGAACAAGCAAACTCTATTGCTCCAAAAGCCTGATTGAAAAGAATTCCTCGATACTCAGTATCAGAAGTATTTCTTGCTCTATCGAGCCTGTCCTGTACAAACTGTTCAAGTTTAGTCATTTTAATATACCTCCACGCTTTCATCCCATATAAAGGTAGCACGCACTGTCATAATATAATCACACTCAGGACAAGTGTAAATGGCATGAGCATTGATGTAATCGCCCCAATCATCAAAATTGGTGAATGCATCATCAAACGCAATCTCGCTATGGCAGTTAGGACAGGTAATATTCATTTCATTTATCTCCTTTCATTTTGACACTATTATAATATCACAAGACTTGATTTTTGTCAAGTCTTTTTTTGAAGTCTTTCCTCTTCAAAAGCATCCATGATGGCATCATAGGCTTCCAAGCCCATTTCCATGGTTTCTAAAATAGTAACTCCTTCATCCAAAAAGAGAATACCACCGCAACAAGCGCACATTACAAGATTAGCTTCAGGATTGTAGATACCATACTGAGAGCCACTTTCGCCCTCAATAATGAAATGGACAAAACAATTATTTTTCATCTTTTCTGTCTCCTTTTTTGGTTCAAGGTCATCCCAATCAGTTTCAATCCAAGGAACATTTATTAAGGTGGCGTCTCCCCATTCAGTACAACTCATTTTTTTTATCTCCTTTGTTTTTGGTATTATTATAATATCATAATTCTTTTATTTTGTCAATGTCTTTCTTTTGTAACTTTTGCCCGGGCGCCCCACTTCACCACACTAAAGCGATGAAGTGGGGATGATTGTGGATTACTCCACAATCACCTTGAAGTAGACCTTTCTCTTATCTACTTCACGAATGACTTTCTTGTCAGTGACAAGCTGTGTCATGAGGGCAGATACTCTCTGAGGGGTAATGTCAGAGGGGAAGAAGGTGAACTCCTTAATCATCTCACCAACAGAGTACAGTCTGTCGATTTCCATAGCTTCGAGAATGGACTGCTTGAGGGTTTCATTCTCTACCTGTCGAGCAGAGGGCTTGCGTTCAGCGGTAGCTCTCTTTTCGAGCTGAAGTACCATACCTTCGAGCTTTTCAGCCACATCAGCAGGGATTTCGCAGTGCTCAAGAACATAGTTGAGAGCCTTCTTGTTGGTCATCTTTTCCATAGCAGTGTTAGTCATAGTATCAATTCCTTTCTTTGCGGTAGGTCGCTACCCTTTTTGTATTTTTATTATAGCACACTTAGCGCCGTTTGTCAAGGGGTTTTTCAGAATTTTTTTCGTCTGCGCGCTTCGACTACAACTATGGGACTTACATTCTGTTAGCCCTCGCCCATTGGGTTTCCCCTTGACACTTATTATTATAGCAGGTTTTGCGGAAATTACAAGATGGAATATTACACAAATTGTAAGAGTATTTTTGTAATTCTATTGTGCATTTTGCCGAGCGCCCGGGCAAAGGGTTAGCTATCGCTAACTTCCTTTACTCGAATTAAAAACCATTTATTGTATAATCTTTTAGCGTGAATGTCATGCCACAGATAAACATCTTTACCAATCTGCCGAAATTCATCAACGCCCACCTGAGCTATATAACTTTTCCATCGTTCACGCGAAACAGGTTTGAAGTAACAGCGGAAAAATGTGATAGGGAACATTGCCACGAACACAAAGGGAATAGCAATCCCCGCAAGGATAGTCGCCAAAATGTCATTCCATTCAATAGCGTTCCATGTTATAGTGGCAAACACAAGGCCACTAATAAAAGTTACTATTAGCCAATACCAAGCAACCATTTATTTATCTCCTTTTCTTATTCGTCAACAGGTACTTCTCAAAAAATCATCAAGCTGTTCATAGATGCTATTATGGCTATCAAAAATAAGAACATTTTCAGAGTTAACAAACCCAATCTCAATGAGAAATTCTACAGCCCTGCGAATGTCACCTATTTCATCATCGTAAGAATAACGAACTTCTGTTCCATTGTAATACACAGTTCCGCAACCATGACAATCAGTCTCGTGAATAATAAGCATTTTATTTATCTCCTTTTCTTTTGGTACTATTATAATATCACACAATAAAAGAAATGTCAATAGTTTTTTATAAGTTATTTTTTTAACAATGACCGGGCGCCCCTTGGGAGGGCTATTAGCTCTCCCAAAGTTTACAATTTGTAGCCCCTCGGCGCAGACATTCAGCGAAGATAACAGCCTCAATTTTTACATCTTCCAAGCCTGTGTGGGCTTCCTCAAAGCTGACATCATTTGTAATAAATCTGTAAAGTATTTCGGCGGTGTAGCGTCTTACTCCACGAGAAGTTAAAAAATCGTTATCATAACAAAACTGACCATAGGCATCATCTGTTTTGAACACTTCACGAGCCATTTTGAGGGTATCCCACAATTCTACACCATAGGGCAGGAAATAACGATATTTGGAAGTCGTGATGTATCGTCGTGTCAAAGTGGTAGAGCGATAATCAAAACGAGCATTATGAGCAACAATAGCTTTCACATCATACTGTTTACATACTTTGTTGAGTGTGCGGCGTATGGTTTCGAGCTTCCGCAACTCTCTTGAGCCTTTCTGAATATCGTCCCAATACTGAGGAATTTTGTCTGCGAAAAAAGCACTTGACATCAACTTTTTATCAAGGAAAACCTCAGCAACGACAAAGCTATAACTCTCAATGATTGTAGCATTTTCATCAATGACAGCAAAGCCAATGTCATAGGCAATGGGGTCTTCGATAGAATTAGTGGTTTCAGTGTCAAGCATTACATAGTAGGGCATTTTTGTGTTTCTCTCTTTCATTTGATGTACTTATTATAGCACATCAATTATTATTTGTCAATAGTTTTTTTTAATAAATTTTGCGGTAATTATACCTTGCTTTACAGCTCCATTCTCTTGGAGATAACGGCGCATTGCTTCGGAAGAGCTAAAGGCAAAATAGTTTTGAAGAATAGAACGACCATCAAAATAATCTACCCTAACTTGCCAAATACCATATTTACATCTTCCGATTACTTGCGGAGGGCAGGTGTGTATTCTCATTGTATCAGCTCCTTACATTAGACATAATACCATAACTTTTATTATTTGTCAATAGGTTTTGATAATTAAAATTTTAACAAGCAGTCGCCCGGGCACTTGTTAAAAATATAACAATAGTGCGAGATTATTCCTCTCGCACTACCCTTTCTTCAATTCGGAACATACCCTGCCAAGGGCTTTCCTCAGCTGCGATAACGCACTCGTTAGCCTCCTCCATGAGTTCTTCCTCATTGTCATAGTTGTACATGGCTTTCAAATGGTCTTTCGCCCACTCAAAGACGAGATTACGAGCAGGTTCCGCAAAGAAGAATACTTCCACTTCATCACTGTATTCATTCACAGCAATCCACACAGTAGTCATTTTATTTTATTCCTTTCTCTTGGATTGATTATATTATAGCACAAATTGTTTTACTTGTCAAGCACTTCATTTATTTTTTCTGCTAAGTCTTTAAGTGCTGTTTTGCTTTGGCTGTCTAAGCGAAGACCGCACCCATTTACAAAAACGAATAAATCATTCCAAAAATGTTTAGCATTGTTGGTAATGGTAGTATTTACTTTGTTGTGGTCGTGCTTAATATCGTATAATTCAACTTCTTTATAAACCATTTTCTTTTCCTTTCTCTTGGATTGATTATATTATAGCACAAGTTGATTTACTTGTCAAGCATTGTATTTATAAATTCTACAAAATTATTGTAGGTATCTCCTGACATTGTTTCCCACAATTCATGCGCAGGCGCCTTGCTGTAAATCAACGGAGCAACAAAATTATCTGCTACATAGGCAAGCACCGCAATCTTTTCTGCTTCTGTCATTTTAATCAACTCCCTTTCCTTTGTGCTTTTGGTGACGCTTGTAAGAGCCTTTACCTTTTTTGGCTTCAACCCTACCGCCTTTGCGTCTAAAGGCAAGGAACTGCTGAAGTTCTTCGCCCTCTTTTTTGAACATTCGTTTATCCATTATTATTTCTCCTTTTCTTCTGTGATTATAGTATAACACTTTTGCTATTGGTTGTCAAGTATTTTTTCAAATTAAATTTTTAACAATCAATCGCCCCGGGCCAAGAGTGGGATTATGTTAACCCCACATCTGCTCCATGAGCCATTCGTTTATCATCAGCGCCCATGTATCAGTTATCCAAGGCTCTTCGCCATTGACATCTACATACACCTCGCCTGTAAGCCTATCAACGACAAGGCAATGAGAACCATCGCTGGCTCCCTCCATCAGAGCACTAATGGCATCATCAACGTCATTGGTTTCCGTAGTAATACGAGAGGTAGCATCTTCGATAATTACACTGTACTGAAACTGTTTCATTTTATTATCTCCTTTGTTTTTCTTTGTGATATTATAATATCACAAATTATGCGTTTTGTCAATGTCTTTCTTTTGTAACTATTTAATAATCATCCCAAGACTCATACTCATAGTCATCTTCATCATCCTCATACTCACAAGGGGCAGGCCAATCAGGGTCGGCATGGCAATAAGGAAAATCGCCACGATAATCACCATACCACATAATACAGCTATCACATTTCATTTTATTATCTCCTTTGTGTTTTGTGGTTATAGTATACCATTAACCAATCCAAAAGTCAATTAGTAAATTTATACAAAATACGGGAAAATAAATTGTTGATATTTGTGCGGAATTTCCTATTGACAAAATTGGTGATGCGTGGTATACTGGAAAAACGTGCCGCTGCGGGCGTCGGCGGCACGCCAAAGGAAACGCCTTTAAAATGGATTAAAAATTTTGCCTTATGTGGCGAATAGGGTGCTTCATTCAGCACCCTACCCACAAAAGAACAGAAAGGAGAAAAGAGAGGAAGTTATTGGTGAGGGTAGTGGGACTTGAACCCACGACACCTTGATTAAAAGTCAAGTGCTCTGCCGACTGAGCTATACCCTCATGTTGTGCTTTTATTATAGCACAATCTCCTTTAGTTGTCAAGTATTTTTTTTATTTTTTTCTGTGGTCGTATTCAAACCAAAATTCTTCGGCCTCCTTGCGGTAGCCCTCTTTTTCACGAATAACCATTTTTACTATCAGATAGCCTACCATGATAGCTCCAAGGGTAAGGATGAGCCATGCTACAACACTTTCATTACTCATTTTATCAGTCCTCCCACAGCCAACGCCAAAACGAAGCAGGATTTACATCTTTTTCCCAACATTCCGCACAGTATTCCTCATACATTTCCATTAGATTAGTTAACATCTTTATAGCTCCTTTTCTTTTGTGATTATATAATATCACTTTTTCTTTTGGTTGTCAATGTTTTTCTTTTGTAACTTTTTTGCGCCCGGGCCACTTGCCTGCGGGAGAGCCTTATATAAGGCTCTCGAACAGGCTAATGATATCGACCTCAGTGGGGTCAATGGCTTCTCCAAGATGCCAACCCTGACGGACTTTTGCGTTATCGTCAATCAGCCATGCGTTGTTTGTGTATCTGCGGACGCTGTCGGCCTTGGTTGCGCCATACTGTACGCCGTGGAAGTGGTCAAAGGGGAAGTTATACTTTTCAAGCCATTCCTTTTTTGCGTTACGCACAGCCTTTTTATAGCTTTCAGTGCTGTCCTTGCTCAGCCAAGTGATAACAGTAATCACAACGCCATGCTCCTGAAGCTCTTTCAGCACTTTGGCAAGCTCTACCATATCCCACATGGGGGCGGCTTCCATATAGGGGCTTGCGTCCTCAGCTCTCAGCTTGGGAAGCCAATTCTCAACACCGTACAGGTCTGCGATAGTTCCGTCCATATCGAAACAAATTTCATTAGGGAAGTTTTTCATATTATTTTTATCTCCTTTTCTTTTGTGATTATATAATATCATATATTTTTATAATTGTCAATTAGGCAATTTGTACAAATTTGGTCCGGGAGAGCTGTGGTTTATGCCACAACTCTCATATTCAGCCAGTCGAGCATTTTCTTGGTTTCAGCACGGCAACGGATTTTTACACCGCCACCATTCTGCTTGCTCTCTCTTGCCAGAGTACAGAAAGCATATACAAACTGCTTGAACTCTGCGAGGGTCATGATGTAGGCTACACCATTTTTTGCGCCATATACGAAGCAGTTGCTGTGGGTGTTGGCCTCATAGATGCTCCATATACCGTCAAAATCTTCACAGCCACCGCACAGAGTGGCGGACATCAGGCTGAAGCGACTTGACTTGATGGACATGGCCATATTGCCAACGCACAGGTCAGAGCCCTTATGGTAAGCACCATTATCATGGTTGACACGCTCAATGCCATAAAGAGCGCATATACCGTGTTCAACAGCGATACCGAAATTGTGGTCTACGGTGGGGTTAAAAGTGAAAGTAGTCATTTAAGTTATCTCCTTATCTCTATCTGATGTACCTATAATATACCACATAAAGCCCGGCCTGTCAAGCGTTTTTCTGAAAAAAATAAAGAAATTTTTTGTCTTATTTTTGTTGCCAGTTTGTAACCATTTTGATACGATAAAACATTAAATCATTATCACTTTAACTTGTTATCACTTTAGCGTAATAAAGTATTAAATCGCTAACTTGCTACCACTTTAGCGCGATAAAGCATTACCACTTTAGCGAAGTGAAGTTTAGGGATTTAGCACTTTAGCGAAGTAAAGCGCTAATTCGCTAATGATTTACCGCTTTAGCGCGCTAAATCGAAAAACCGGCCGTGGCGTACGCTGGCGGCCGGACAAATTATACCATATGCGCTTGCGTTTGTCAATAGGCAATATGCACAAAAAAAACTGCTGAGGTATTCCTCAGCAGTCATATGTGTAGCATCCCGCATAGGGGTCAAACCCACATTCATCATAATCAGGTTCATATTCCTCGTCGTAGCTCTCAGAGCTTTCGAGGATTTCACCTGTTTCGCCGCTCACGATATGAGCAACTCTGCCAGTCATTTCCGCTATGCTCTTGGCTGCTTCGTAGCATACATAACAGGCCTCGCTGCCGGAAACTTCAGCAATCATCAGGTTGTCAAGGTAAATGTAGTAGTTCATTTTTTTATCTCCTTATCTCTTTTGTGGCTTTATTATAACATACTTGCTGTTGGAAGTCAAGTATTTTTTTTTGTTTTAGTGGGGTATTGTATCGCACATAATCCGCTATTATTTCAACCCCTGCGGCACTGGTTCACATTTATATCCCGCAAATACGAACACCTTGCGGTCGAGGACTTTGTCATCAAGGGCTTACTGACTCTCATGGGTCACACCGCTTTGGGCTTTGCCTTGCTTCCCTCTTTGTGCTTTTATTATAGCACATCTGGAGCTATTTGTCAAGGGGTTTTTGCCACTTTTTTGACTACGCCGTGGGTCAAGCCACTACTCATCGGGGTGGTCTTATCTCCCCTTGACACTTATAGTATAGCACAGCACTAATTAAAATGCAAGTCTTTTTTTCAATTTTGCGGTCGTCATTTTATACAAATTATCCTATTTCAGGAAACTGATTTTTGTGCAATTTTTTCCGCATTTTCCTCTTGACAAACTGGCCTCTCGTGTGGTATAATTTTTCGGGGCCGGGCGGGTGTGGCGGATGCGCCTGGGCGAAACAAAATGGCTTGATTAAGTCAAGCCATTTTCTTATAATACAGATACTTTTCTAAAAATCTATACTGAAATTCAAAGCCGTTCTTTTCGAGTATGTGTATCATTGCTTTGTTATCATCCCAAGGTGTAGCCGCAAGTGACGCAATACCAAGAGAAAAGAAATGGTCAATAAACATCTGAGCAACACCCTTGCAAGCTCTTTTGTTGTTGTAAATGCACAGCCTTTTCATGTAATAGCCCTGCCGCACATCATCAAAAACCAACGCACACTGAGCAATTAAAGCCCCGTTATTTTCAATGATAAACAGTCTGTCCTGCCGCACATCTTCACGAGCATGGGCAGGTGTATTATAGTTTATCTTCTTATTGCGTAAAGCGCAAGTAATTGATTTAAGGTCTGCGGTTGTGGCGTGGCGTATTGTCATTAGTGATTACCTCTTTTCTTTTCTTCTACGATTATTATAACACGGCTTAACTAAATTGTCAAGCCGCATTTTTTCATTATTTTGATATTTCTTTCAATTCTGCCCTTTATCAGTACGGGAACTCTTTCGTAGCCATGACTTTTGAAAATGGCATAGACTTTATTATGGTTAGGGCAAAAAGCTGTTATAATAGTTTTGCCTGCACTGTCCATTACAATAAGAACACCAGTAGAAGTAATACAGTCGAGCTTTTTGTCTTTCCGTTCAAACTTGTACTGAATAGTGCCGACCCCGATGTTTTCAGCTATCCATGCGAGTCTCTCTGCTCTTTCTGCGCTTGCGTGATGTGTCATTCTTGCTGTAACCATTTTTTTAATCTCCTTTATTCTTTCTTCTGGATTGATTATAGTATAGCACAAAGGGCTTGAGCTGTCAAGTCCTTATTTATGCTTTTCCCAAATTTCTTTTACCTTAGGGAATACTCCTTTATTACTGCCAGTATGTTCTTTAATATCATCATAGCCAAGATAACGGCCCTCGATTTCAAACTCTCTCAAACCGCCATCCCACATACAGTACAGAGCCTGAAGAAGATGAACAGGAATGAAGATTATCAGATACACAGGCCAGCTGATTTTACACTCTCTGCGGAAACCATCTTCAATTTCTACAAGAGAGTAAGAGCAAAGAGGTCTGAGCCATTTGGCGGCAGGATTGTACTTGCCGATGTATGTCCACTCTTTCTGACTGATACGCTTTTTCATTTTTTTAATCTCCTTTATTTCTTTTGTGACTTTATTATAGCATACCCGGACGCTATTGTCAATAGTTTTTTAGGATTTTTTTAATAATTATTTTTTTAACAATCTTTTGCGATTTATTTCTTTAGCACTTTAGCGCGGTGAAGTTTCGGTCGTTTTCGGGGTCGCAGACAGAAAAAAATAAGCCCTTATTATAAGGGCTTAAACAAACATCTTGATAATGTTCTGAATAGCGCAGACATCTTCTTCTCTACACCTTACAGTAAATTCTATTTCTCCACTGTCCAGCAGTTCAATAAAAGTGAAGCAGGGGAAGTTATGCTCAATAGCCTTAACTGCCATAGCGCTTGCGGGTTCATCAACAATAATCCAGCATTTAGTAATCATTTTATTTAACTCCTTTATTTCTTTTGTGATTTAAGTATAGCACATAGCCGGGGAAATGTCAATAATTTTTTTTAGTAAGGTGTTTAGTAAATAAACACCTTACCGTCCCAGTCCTTCTCCATAGTGGCAAGGCGTTCTTCAGTAACATTCCACTTGCGACTGAAGGGCTTCTTGACAAGACGGGTTGCGGAAAAATAACTATTGGGTTCATTCCAAGCGATAAACTCAGCTTTAGCTTTTTCAAGGGCTTCTACAGTATCCTCAATGTAGTAAGTGGAGCTCAGGCTGGTACATTCACAAATGATGATTTTGATTTTAGTTTTCATTTTTTTTTATCTCCTTTATCTCTTTTGTGATTTAAGTATAGCACACAAACCGGGAAATGTCAATAGTTTTTTTATTTTTTTTAAGAGAGGGCGGACTTTTTATAAGTCCGCTCCCATGGACTCTTCCCAACAAGGACAGCCCCACCAGAGACCCTCTTTTTCACATCGAGAAGCATAGGGGCAGTTGGGGCAAATTTCTTCAAGCTCCTTGTTCTCATACTTATCAACCAGTGCCCACAGGATTTCACGCATTTCAGAAGTTATCATTTTTTTATCTCCTTTTCTTTTCCTTTTGTGATTTAAGTATAACACATTTTGCTGGGCTTGTCAAGGACTTTTTTTAGTCCTTGACAAACTTTTTGAAGTTCTCTGCGAACATTTCCAGAGTAGCAAGGTCAAAGCGTTCTGCGAACTGTTCAACAGTCTCATTAAACAGGTGGTAGCCATTAGCAACCATTTCATTTACGATAGCGACTTTCTTTTCCATTTTGTTTATCTCCTTTGTTCTTTGTGATTATAGTATAGCACATGACCGGGCAAATGTCAAGCTCTTTTTTAGGATTTTTTAATAATTATTTTTTTAACAAATGATTACATTTAGTTTTCTTTAGCGCTTTAGCGTGGTGAAGTACGGGCTCTTACGCCCGCACACGAAAATTAAAAAGCCAAGTAATTACTTGGCTTTTTTAGTTAAACTTGTATAGGCAATCTTTGCATAGTCTGTTCTAAAATGAACGTATTCCGCAACGGGCAATTCAATGAGAGCATTTATCATTGTATCATAGCTATCCAGAGGAACATTGTTGCTAAGAGCTACTTCTTTAATCTGTTTGATGTTGAGAGTTATCATTTTTTTAATCTCCTTTATTCTTTGTTGGGAGTGTAACGTCTGGAATGTAGCCTTGCTCTGGGCTGTTCACCAGTATGTCTGTTACCTTTGGTTGA
>JAZQKX010000003.1:0-63418 GCA_045542355.1 Acutalibacteraceae bacterium | reverse complement strand
CTTCTTTGCCTTGCCGTTGTAGGTATAGGTTGTTTTCTCTAACTTAACGGTCTTGGCGTAGTAAATAGTTGTTGTACTTGCAACCTTGTCGCATACGGTACATGCCTTTACTATCTTACCATTTTTCTTAAGGGTTGCCTTTGTTGTGGTGGTTTTGTAGGAATGGGTGATACTTCTCTTTGCGCCACAGGTGTTACAGGTGGTGTCGCAAGAGTTTGTGTGCTTGTGGGTGGTCGTTCTCTTTGCACCGCAAACGTTACAATCGGTATCACAAGCGTTAGAATACTTATGGGTGATGCTTCTCTTTGCGCCACAGGTGTTACAGGTGGTGTCACAAGAGTTGGAATATTTGTGTTCTAATTTACTGCCTGTTGTGGCTTTACATACCTTACAGGTCTTGGGTGCGGTACAAGTTGCCTTGGAATAGTCGTGCTCGCCTGTGGGATCGATGGTCACATTAGTCTGACCTGTAGCACCACAAACCTTACATTCCTCGTGCTTCTTACCTGCTTTTCCGCAGTTGCCCGGCTCGTCGATTACCCATTTGAAGTCGTGACCGCCAGGTCTTGTTTCGGTACAGTATGCACAATCGGTGTCGAGACAGTCGTCGTATTTATGAACGGTGTGAACGATTTCGAATTCCGCGAAGGTTGTTCCCTCAACACCGTTGATACCTGTAACGGTTACAGTAGCTGTACCAACATTAGTGTTGTTGGAATAGCTTAATGTGTAGCTTTCGTTCTCTTTAAGAACCTTGTTGCCAAGCTTAACAGTAACAGCGGGTTTAAGCTCTGTGGTTGTATATTCAACACTGTCTGCAACCTCAACGGTAAGCTCCTCTGCAGGTGTAACATCCAGCAAAGAAGCGATGGATGAAGCGTAGATACGGGCGCCGAAGTCATTGGGGTGGTTATAGAGATTGTGAGTGTAATCCACAGGGGATTTTACAGAAAGCATACTTTCTGTGATGGAGTTGATGGGAGCTACGATAACGTTATCGTATTCTGCCGCCAACTCGTAGTAGGCATCCTCGAACAAGGGGATGTTATAAGCTGTGAGCTTAAATTGTCCGTCCTTTGTATACCAATTAGGATAGAATGCAGAAACAAGAACTATAGCACAGTCAGGATTTAACTCGTTTACATATTCTATGATTGTTTTAATATTCTGCTTATGATTTGCCTTATCGTTGCTTTCCTCGTTGAGTCCGTAGTGGATAAAGAGCATATCCGGAACAGGACAAGCGTCATCGGGATTGCTGTTGCTGAGAAGATAATCGAGGTTTTCTTTTTGACTACCCCATTTTGAAGCAGTGGAGCCAATGGCGCGGTTAACGTAGTTGATATTATCTCCATAGGTTTCGGTTAATGCATTTGCAACGGCTCTGGGCCAGGTTTCACAAACCCAATCGGGGAGATTGTTTATATCCAATCCATAAGAACTTGCTTTGTTAGCAATATTTCTATTTAATTGAGAAGCTGGTTTGCCATTGTCATTAACCAATGCAGACTCATTAAGACCTGTTGAGCTATAGCCAACAGCAACGCTGTCACCATAGAACACAACATTTGTTTGCTGGTCGCTCATTGCTTTCTCATAGAAAGCGGTAAGAGCTCCAAGCTGACCTACAGGCTTTGTTTCGTAGAGAGCGTCCTCACCCCAGGTCTTAGTCTTATCATGGGTATAGGTAACCATTATCTGGTATGTCCACTGCTCAGATTCCCATGTGCCGAGACCGGATATTGTATAATCACCATTTGCAGGGTCTTTAAAATTATAGAACTTGGTAGGGTCGGAATATACACTAATGCTGGAGCCTTCGGGAATCTGGAGCTCACCGTCGGCGGTAACAACATAGTCCTTACCTGGATAGTAGTATGTCTGCAAATCGTAGGAACGAACAGAAACAACTTCCTTGATGGGATAGAGCATTTTGGCGGTTGTTCTGCCATTATAAATCATAACAGCTTCATTATAGACAACATCGCCGTCCCAAAGATGGGGGTCGTAGGCGGTGCTGTTCTTAGAAAGGTCAACACCATTCCACACGCCGTTATAGGGTACAGAATCGTCCAGGTTGGTTACAACCTGAATTTTCATGCCTTCCTCTAAAGCGGGTGTGGTATAAATACCTTCATCAGCGGTGAGAGGAATATCTTCTTCGCCCTCTTTAACCATCTTAACTTCGGTCACTTCTGCACCACCGTAGGCATTTACCTTAAACTGCTTTGTAGCGCCAGGGATGAGAGAGAGGGAGCAGTTGTAAGGCTCAATCTCAACGCGTTCGTTATGCAGGGTCTCGATCCTATCGTGGATGGTACCAAAAACACCGAGATCATAGAGGTCAAGACGGGTACGGCCACAGGTTTGGGCAAGGTAAATCTTGTAGCCAACATAAGAGCCCACAGGCTTCTCGTTTTCAAAACGCCAGATTTGACCTTCCGAACGACGTTCTGTGCCATCTCCGCCATCAACTGCCGCTTGAGTACCGTTGAGCGAGTATTGCCCATCATCTTTTTGATATCCGTCACGATAGTCAAATACTGCAATTTCATTAGCGTCGGAATAGAGGGTTTCTAAATCGTTGCCAACATAAATCTTATAGGTACACCAAGCATATTTTACGCCAGGATGTGCGAAGTTGTAAAGTGCATCTATCTGGGTTTCGCCTTTTAATGTAAGGGTAACCTTAGCATCGTAGAGGTTGGTGCCAAAACGATGGGCGCCATAAATTCCGCCTGTTGGGAAAGAATAGCCGTCATAGAGGCTGGCGGTGGAGAGACCTGTATTGCTTCCATTTTTGTCGAAAATATCTCCGTCGGCAACGATGTCAAGATTAAAATTCTTTTTGGTGCCGCAGTAACCTTCAGATTCAGCCTTAGCGATGATATCATTGTTGCCGAGGGCTTGTAAGGTGCTGTCGTCAATGTTATCTACCTGTAAAGTGGTGCCGTCCATCATTGAACCGGCAAAAAGCAGTTTTTTCTTATCATCCCAAGAAAGGCCAGACTCGGTGGTGGTGGCACCCTCTTTAAGCTGAGGCTCAATGATAGAAAATCCTGAATTACCAAAAACACCGATTTCGTTAAAATTGTAGAAGTTGGCAGTTTCGGCAGCATCGTAGACTGTGATACCAATATATCTGCCCACAGGCTTTTGGTCGCCATTAAAGGTCCATACCTGACCTTCAGCAATGTGTGTGGTGGTATGTTCAACTGCATCAGGATTACCATTGAACATTTTATCTTTGGTATAGCCTTCGTAGAAATCGTAGAACACAACATCGTTTTCGGCATTAAAAAGCTCACTTCTGCTGTTGGAAAGGGAAACTTTATATGTAGCAATAGCGGTGGAGGGTCTGACGTGGGAGAACATCAGGAAGGTTTCCATCTCAACAGGAGAACCCAAATCGAAGGTGAGACGAAGGTCATAGTTAATACCGTCGGCATTTACGCGATAGAGACTGGTTAAGCCTCCTGTATAGAGCTTGGCTCCTGTGACGGTTCCACTTTTAAGGCTTTCACTATTGTTGAATTTTTCATCTACAGTTGTTGCATCTGGATCTCCCGTGCCCTGCATTATAGCAAGGTCGGTGAGGTAATTAAGGTCGTAAGTTTGGCTAGTGGTTTCTCCGTTACCGAAATCGTAGAAGATTCTTCCTGCAACGTTGTTGATGTAGTTGGTTTTGGAGCCGTAGTTATCCTTGAGCCAATCGGTATCCATACCCTGCAGTTTGAGGTTGGTATCGGCATATTCCGATTTAGCATTCAAAAGTGCTTTCTTTGCAGCAAAATCTGTGTCGCCCTCCACCTCGTCCACTAATGTGAGGTTCTGGAAATTATTCTCCAGAGTGGCGGCGAAAACAGGTGTCACAATGCTGAAACAGCTGATAGCTATTATCAGGCTGAGCACCAGACTCACAAGTCTTTTGGTTGTTTTCATTTGTGAAACATCTCCTTTTGTTATTCTGTTAGCACTCAGGCGAATAAACCCTCGCATTTGTGCTTATTAGGGTCGGTTATACTCACTTAAAGTGCCCTTTATATAAAATATACAATTTTCATTATTCGTTGTCAATGTAATACAAAAAACGTAATCGGAAACCACAAATTTTTATCAAAAAGTTAAAATGCTATAAATGAGGATTCTTTAATCCTTTTAATTTGTGATAAAGCCCCTGTCTACTCCCTTGAATCTGTAATCCAATTAAAAAAATCCGTTACCCCTAACACACACCTATAAAACTGCAAAAGAAAACCGATTTTATTCTAGTTGGTGGAAAGATTAATAATAAAACAAAATAGTTAAAAAACATTAACAATAAAAAAACAGAGCAAACAAAAACCTTTTGTTTTCTGGTTGCTCTGTTTTTTGAATTTGTCTATTACAGATTTTTAATGGTTTCGATTACATAATCTCCGAACTCGCGACAGGTTGCGCCGTCTTTGTCGCCTGTTACAATGATTTTTTTCTCGGTTTCGGTGCAGATTTCCATGGCATTTCTAAGTTTTTCTGCCTTGTCGGTGAGATTTATATGTCGAAGCATCATCTCAGCCGCTTTGAAAATGCTGGAGGGGTTGGCAAAATCTCCTAAGCCCTCCTCTATCATGCGGGGTGCTGTGCCGTGAATTGCCTCAAACATGGCATACTCATCGCCCATATTGGCGCTTCCTGCAGTACCTACGCCGCCCTGAATCTGAGCCGCCTCGTCGGTGATGATATCGCCATAGAGATTGGGCAGAACAAAAACCTGAAATTTCGAGCGGATAGCAGGGTTTACAAGGTTGGCGGTCATGATGTCGATATACCAATCCTCGGCAGTGATTTCGGGATATTCCGCAGCAACCTCGTGGGCAATGGCAGAAAACTTACCGTCGGTTTTCTTCATAATGTTAGCTTTTGTTACGATTGCCACATTATCCTTGCTGTTATCCTTTGCATACTGGAATGCGGCACGACAGATTCTGCGGGTACCTGCGTCGGTAGTGACCTTGAAATCCATTGCCAGTTTTTCGGGAAGCTCAATTCCGCGACTGCCCAGCACATATTCGCCCTCGGTATTTTCTCTGTAGAAAATCCAGTCTATTCCCTCCTCAGGCACAGACACGGGACGGACGTTGGCATAAAGGTCAAGCTCTCGGCGAAGAGCTACATTTGCGCTCTCCATACTGCCACCCTTTGGGGTGGTGGTGGGGCCCTTTAGGAATACGTCGCATTCCTTAATCTGACGAAGCGTTTCGGGAGGCACTGCAACACCTAACTCCAGACGGTTTTCAATGGTGAGACCCTCGATTTCGCGGATTTCGATTCTACCCTCAGCTATTTCCTCTTTGAGCAATTCCCTAAGCAGACGTTCAGCTTCACTGACGATTATGGGGCCTATTCCGTCGCCACCGCAGACACCGATGATTATCTTGTCCATGGTTTTGAAATCCTTGGGGGTTGCGCCCTTTTCCATCCTGTTCTGGCGGTCTAACTGTTGTTCGAGTAAGGTTTTAAACTGCGCGACTGCGCTTTCTATATATTTTTCCACCGTTAATTATTCTCCTTTGTGTATGCCAACAAGCTACCTGCTTTTAATATTCCCTTTTGCCTTTCAGTAAAGGAACAGCAAAGAGCATAGCTTTCGCCACTGGTTTCGTTGAAAAGGGTCATTTCACCCTTTTCCATGCCTTCAAATACATCCTTTAAGGTGAGCTTGTCGCCCTGAGACAGCTTATCATAATCGTCAGGGTTTCTAAAGGTTAAGGGCATGATACCTGCATTGATAAGGTTTGCAATATGGATACGGGCGAAACTCTTGGTGATAACTGCGCGGACTCCTAAATACATAGGAACGAGAGCCGCATGTTCACGGGAGGATCCCTGACCGTAATTAGAACCACCAACGATTATGCTCTTTCCAGCCGACTTTGCTCTTTCAGGGAAGGTTTCATCACAAACCGCAAAGCAATACTGGGAAAGATGGGGAATGTTTGAACGATAGGGCAAAATTTTTGCGCCTGCAGGCATGATGTGGTCGGTGGTGATATTGTCTCCAACCTTAAGCACTAGCTCTGCCGAAAGCTCATCTTCCTGAGGCACGGCATCGGGGAACTTCTTGATATTGGGTCCGCGAAGAATCTCCAATGATTTTGCCTCCTCCAAATCGGCGGGAGGAATTATTGCGCTATCGTCAATTTTAAAGGCATCAGGAATAACAACCTCCGGCATCTTGCCGAGGGTGGTGGGGTCGGTTATCTCACCTGTTAGAGCCGCTGCGGCGGCAGTTTCGGGAGAAACTAAGTATACCTGACCGTCGGCTGTACCGCTACGGCCCAAGAAATTACGGTTAAATGTACGGAGACTTACTCCCCCTGAATTGGGAGAAAAGCCCATACCGATACAAGGGCCACAGGCACATTCCAGCACACGGGCGCCACTGGCAATTATATCACTAAGAGCTCCGCAATCGGCTAGCATGGAGAAAACCTGCTTGGAGCCTGGGGAAATAGAAAGGCTTATGCTTTCCTTTATAGTTTTGCCTTTGAGTATTGCGGCAACCTTAAGCATATCCAAAAGGGATGAATTGGTGCAGGAGCCTATGCAGACCTGATCAACACGAGTTCCCTTTAAGGACTCCACGGTAACCACATTGTCGGGGCTATGGGGACATGCAATAAGGGGCTTTAATTCGGAAAGGTTGATGTCTATAATCTTATCATACTCGGCATCAGGGTCGCTTGACAACTCCACATAATCCTCTCCTCTGCCCTCTTTTACTAAGAATTCACGGGTAATTTCATCCGAGGGGAAAATGGAGGTTGTGGCACCCAGCTCGGTGCCCATATTGGTGATGGTGGCGCGTTCGGGAACAGACAGGGTCTTAACGCCTTCTCCACCCCATTCAATGATGGCGCCTACGCCACCCTTAACAGACAGCTGACGGAGAATTTCGAGACTGACATCCTTGGCGGTTACAAAGTCGCGGAGCTTACCTGTGAGGTTAACCTTGTACATCTTTGGCATGGTTATGTAGTAAGCACCGCCACCCATTGCAACGGCAACATCAAGTCCACCTGCGCCGAACGCCAACATACCGATACCGCCACCTGTTGGGGTATGACTGTCGGAGCCTATAAGGGTTCGGCCCGGGATACCAAATCTCTCTAAATGCACCTGATGGCAAATGCCGTTACCTGGGCGGGAGAAATAAATTCCGTGCTTTTTGGCTATAGACTGAATAAACCTATGGTCGTCGGCATTTTCAAAGCCCGACTGCAGGGTGTTGTGGTCAATATATGCCACGCTACGCTGGGTTTTAACGCGGTCGATACCCATGGTTTCAAACTCCAAATATGCCATGGTACCTGTTGCGTCCTGAGTTAAAGTCTGGTCGATGCGGAGGGCTATCTCACTGCCCACCGTCATATCTCCACTTATTAAATGTTCTTTTATGATTTTCTGTGCTATTGTAAGACCCATTGCTTATTACTCCTCTATCTTGCTGACAAGACGCTCTTTTGCGTTTTGGATGTGTTTTACTGTTAGTTTCTCTGCCACCTCGGGATTGTGGGAGGCGATTGCTTCGAAAATTTCGCGGTGCTCCTCTAATGAATGAATAGCGCCCGAATGACTGGAAACCGCTACACGTCTGTATTTATGGGTTTTGCGGTGAAGCTGGTACAGTACGTCGTAGAAAATGTTGCTACCGCTGAATTTGTAAAGAAGCTTATGGAAACGGCTGTCCATAGCGCGGATGTTATCCACGTTTTCTTTTGAAATGTAAAACTCCTGCATTTCCACCACCTCGCGAAGTTCATCCAACTGCTCGTCGGTGATGTTACGAGCGGTTTCGGCGGCGCATACTCCCTCGATTTGAAGTCGAATCTTAAAAATATCCTCCAAATCCTCAGGGGAAATTCCCAGCACTCGGCTTCCCTTTGAAACCTCTTCTATGATTCTTTCCTGACTGAGTCGGCGGAGAGCCTCGCGTACAGGGGTACGGCTTACACCTAACTCCTCGCTTAATTTCATCTCGGTGAGGATTTCGCCACGGCTGTATTTTCCGCTTAAAATATCCTGTTCTAACCTTTCAAAAATCTGGTCAGCCAAGGAAATGCTTCTATGCTTATGTTCCATTTTAGCTCCTCCTTATAATCTGCTGAGTTTGCCGTCAGACAGCTTTTCGATAACTGCCTCGATTTCGTGAGTGGCAAGGGTGGTTTGTCTGCCGTCGGCATATTCGCCGTCTATCCAATCCTTAACCTTGAGCACCAGTTCATCTCTCTTGCCCACTGCATCTGCACCGTGGAGTCCATAGTTACCGTTAATCCAATAGGCTATTCCTGCAAGACCTGAATTCTGTCCCAGCATAACCGAGGTAGGACGATTAAGCAAACGCTTAGTGTTGAAAATATTATATATTTCCTCGTCTTTAAGCAATCCGTCGGCATGTATACCCGCGCGGGTCACATTGAAGCTATTGCCCACAAAAGGAGTCATAGGCGGTATATCATAGCCGATTTCCTTTTTATAATATTGGGCAATTTCGGTGATGACAGTGGGGTCCATTCCGTCCATAGAGCCGCGTAGTGAGGCATATTCAAACACCATGGCTTCAAGGGGCACGTTACCTGTGCGCTCACCGATACCGAGGAGAGAACAGTTTACGCTGGAGGCACCGTAGAGCCAGGCTGTGGATGCGTTTGCAACCGCCTTGTAGAAGTCGTTGTGTCCGTGCCATTCCAGCATCTCACTAGGTACATCGGAATAGTGCTGAAGCCCGTAGATTATACCTGGGACACTTCTGGGCAGAGCCACCTCTGAATATGGAACACCATATCCCATTGTATCGCAGGCGCGAATTTTAACAGGAATTCCCGCATCCTTGGACATCTTCATAAGCTCATTTACAAAGGGAACGACAAAGCCATAGAAATCGGCGCGGGTTATATCCTCCAAGTGGCACCTTGGCATAACACCAGCCTCAAAAGCCTCGCCAACAGCGGCGAGATAATGGTCCATCGCCTGTTTGCGGCTCATTTTAAGCTTTTTGAAAATGTGGTAGTCACTACAGGAAACAAGTATACCTGTCTCGCGTATACCCAAATCGCGAACCAGCTTAAAGTCCTCTTTGCTGGCTCTTATCCATGTGGTGATTTCGGGGAATTTAAGACCCAACGCCTGACACTTCTCGATGGCTTCTCTGTCTTTTTGGCTATAAACAAAGAACTCAGTCTGGCGGATAATTCCAAAAGGTCCGCCTAACTTCGACATGAGTTTATACAGTTCCACAATCTGCTCCACAGTGTAGGGCTCACGGGATTGCTGACCGTCGCGAAGCGAGGTGTCGGTTATCCAGATTTCCTTGGGCATACCCATTGGCACACGGCGGTGGTTAAAGGCAACCTTAGGTACATCCTCGTAGTTATATATGTCTCTATAGAGATTGGGGTCTTTGATATCCTGCAAGGAATATTTATAGTCCTTTTCCTCTAACAGATTGGTTTTTGGTGATATTTCTACCATATTAAAACCTCCTTATGTTGATAGTAAATGGCAATATTTTAAGCAATATCTTTCAGATCCTATGACAATATATGTATATTTGTATACAATTATACTTTAATACATAGACTTTGTCAAGTTAACTGTTGTACAAATTCGGGTAATGAGGGAAAAGTGTTTTGTTGAATCTAACCAATAAAAAAGAGAGACGGTCTATACCGACCATCTCTCACATTCATTAATTCAGTTAAATTAAGCCTTGCCGATTGAGCCGAACAACTCCATCTTTTCCTTAACGGTTGCCTTGATAGCCTCCACACCGGGGGCAAGAATCTTTCTGGGGTCGAAGCCCTTGCCAACGAGGTCTTTACCCTCCTCGATGTACTGTCTGGTAGCGGCAGCAAAAGCGAGCTGACACTCGGTGTTAACGTTAATTTTAGAAACGCCCAAGGAAATAGCCTTTTGAATCATATCAGCAGGGATACCTGTACCGCCATGGAGAACTAAGGGCATGGTGGTGGTTTTTTCCTGAATCTGAGCTAAGGTGTCGAAAGAAAGACCTGCCCAGTTTTCGGGATATTTGCCGTGGATATTACCAATACCGGCAGCCAACATTGTAACGCCTAAGTCGGCAATCATTTTGCATTCATCAGGGTCAGCAACCTCACCACTGCCAACAACGCCGTCTTCTTCACCGCCGATAGCACCTACCTCAGCCTCAAGGGAAATACCGAGGCTATCGGTGAGCTCAACCAATTCCTTGGTCTTTGCAATGTTTTCTTCGATAGAATAGTGGGAGCCGTCGAACATAACCGACGAGAAACCAGCCTCGATGCACTTCTTGGCGGCTTCGTAGCTACCATGGTCAAGGTGGAGAGCAACGGGAACTGTGATGCCCAATTCCTCAATCATACCCTTTACCATACCAACAACGGTTGTATAGCCGCACATATATTTACCTGCGCCCTCGGAAACACCGAGAATAACGGGAGACTTGAGCTCCTCAGCAGTTAAAAGGATAGCCTTGGTCCATTCAAGGTTGTTAATATTGAACTGACCAACGGCATATTTACCGGCTTTAGCCTTTTGTAGCATGTCTTTTGCAGAAACTAACATTTGAAATTCCTCCTATACATTTTATTCTATTTTATCCCAAACAGAGAGAAAAATCAAGTCCCGCAAACAATTATTTGTTTTTGCGGGTATAGAAATATGAACAAAAGATGTTTCTGGAATAGTTGAAAATACACAAAAAGAGACACTTCGTTAATCCAAGTGTCTCTTTTCAAACGTTAAAGCAGGTTTATTGAATGCTTACGGCATTCCTCCACAACCTCAGGTTGCCAGATTGAGGATTGGACTTCGCCGATGTGAAGCTTTTCCAGAAGCAAAAGACAAAGTCTCGACTGGCCGATACCGCCGCCGATGGTAAGAGGAAGCTCACCGCTTAAAATTCCCTTATGGTAGGGGAATTCCTCCCTATCAAGGCAGTTTTCTGTCTCCAACTGACGGTGGAGGGTTTCGGCATCTACGCGAATTCCCATTGAGGAAATTTCCAGCTGTTCCTCCAAAACGGGATTCCAGAGAAGCAGGTCGCCGTTTAGATTCCAGTCGTCATAATCGGGGGCTCTGCCGTCGTGCTTTTTACCGCTTTTGAGCTTATGACCTATCTGCATTAAGAATACAGTCTTATGCTCCTTGGTTATTTCATATTCCCTCTGCTTACCTGTGAGCTCGGGATACATATCCTCCAGCTCCTGAGATGTTATAAAAAATACATCCTCGGTTATTCTATTGGTAAGACCGGGGTATTCATACTGCACCTTGCGGGCGGTATGGGCTATTGCCTTAACGATTCTGCGGACAATATCCTTTAAGAACTCAATATTTCGGTCGGCGGGGGTTATAACCCTTTCCCAATCCCATTGGTCAACATAGATGGAATGAATATTATCCATATCGTCGTCGCGACGAATCGCGCTCATATCGGTGTAAAGTCCCTCGCCAGCCGAGAAGCCGTAGCGGTGCAGTGCCATGCGCTTCCACTTAGCCAGAGATTGCACAACCTCAGCCTCCTCGCCAGTTTCGCGGATGGTGAAATGCACCTTGCGCTCTACGCCGTTAAGGTCATCGTTAATACCGCTTGACTTCGTAACGAAAAGTGGCGCACTTATTCTTTGAAGATTAAGGGCGGGTTTAATTTCGTGCTGAAATGTGTCCTTTACAAATTTTATAGCCTTTTGGGTTTCTCTCAACGACAGGGTTGAGCGATAGCCCTCTACCATTTTAAAACCTTTCATCTGAAGGTCTCCTTCGAAAAATTGATAATATATACAATATTATATATGATAATATTAAACCCTGGGAATGTCAATAGCGGTGGCTCAGCTTTAAATAATTTTTTGGAAAGCCAAGCGTTCGTCTCCACACTCCAACCATATTTTTCCACAGGGAGTAAATCCATTCTTTTTAAGTGCCGACTGCATTCTGGTGTTGCCATAGTGGGTGTCAATTCTTAAAGCATAAACACCCTTGGAACGGCTTAAAAGGGTGGCAAAATTAACCGCCGCCGCAAAGATACCCTTGCCTCTGTACTCGGTATTGACAGCCACTCTGTGCAGGGTGGTATAATCCCCGTCCTGCAACCATTCACCCTCTATCTTACCATAGGTTTTTTCTCCATCGAAGCCTATATACAGCGTGGCAAGGTAGATATCATCCTCCACCGCCACGTAACAGTTTCCGTTTTTTATATCATTAAGGATATCGTCGGCGTTGGGACTGCCGTTTTGCCACTGGTCTATCCCCAGCTCGGCAATGTTACGTCTGCCCATTTCCAGCAGTGCTACTGCTCCATGGAAATCCTTTTCGGTTGCTCTTCTGAATTCCATTAAATCTTTTCCTCGCCACAGCCCTCGATGGGTAAAATTTTATTGAACACACAGGTGAATTTAGGAGTCAGAGTCCTATCTTCATGCATTGAGCCGAAGTACCAGTGCCGATATTCACAGGTTCTTGACACCTCTTCCAAAAATCCATTAAGCTTAGACACCCTTTGTTCCGCACCTGCCCTCAGTTGCATCGCACTTTTCACAAGCTGGGGCGGCTCATGGGTCAATATGTAGTCAACCTTACAGCCGATTTCGTCAAGGTTTTCTGCCCCCACCTTAAATTCCTCGGCGGTGGGAAGTTCCTCTCTCCACCATTTGCCCTGCTCTCTTCGGATATCTCGGTCGGCGCTCTCACCACCGCCGAAGGTAAAAATCTTATTACCCTCGATATTAAAAACCTGACCTCTCATAAGATTGAAAAGATTTCCGGAAACTCGGCGGACGTGTCCACCTTTCCAAACAGTTTCACGGCATTTAGATAATAGTCCGAAATTTTCATGTGTGCCGTCTAAGAACACCACATTAAACTTACGGCTACCTAAATATTCCAAAGCTTCTTTTTCCCTTTTGCTTCCGTCCCACAAAAAGCCGAAGTCACCGCAAACGATAAGGGTATCCCCTGCCTTCAGCTTTCGCCACTGGGAGTCAAACAAGCGGTTTTCGTCCCCGTGCATATCACCCGTTACATATACCAATTATAACCACGCCTTTTATTTAAAATTTTACTGTCTTTGACCTTTACAAAAACCTAAAAAAGGATTATACTAATATTGTTGAAGAATCTTGTCTTACATATATAATACTACATTTTTTCGGAGAATGCTATGAAAAAATTTATAAGTCTTATTTTAACGCTGATTTTTGTCCTGTCCATCCCCCTCTCGGCACATGCCTACAAGCCCACCTTCAAAACCCATGCCGACGCGGGAATACTATATAACGTAGACACAAACACTATTGTCTATTCCGACGATATCGACAAAAAAATATACCCCGCGTCTCTCACAAAAATCATGGTAGCTATACTTCTTGTGGAGGGTGAGTCTGATTTAGAGAATCTGACCCTGACCGTGTCTGAGGATGTGTATCTGGAATACCGCTACTCTGAAGCTGTTATCGCAGGTTTTGAGGCGGGAGAAAAGGTTAACGGCCACGACCTGTTGGCATATACCCTTGTCAAATCCTGCGCCGATGCATCCGCCGTCATTGCAGAGCATATTGCGGGAAACGAGGAAAAATTCATAGAAATGATGAACGCCAAGGCTAAGGAAATAGGTATGCAAAACACCCATTTCACCAACTGCCACGGTCTCCACGACCCTGACCATTATAGCACAGTCAGAGACCTATGTATACTCACAAAATATGCCATGCAGTATTCCTTGATAACCGATGTTGTAAAGGTTGCCCGATATATAACCAAAAACGATATTACCCTTGCCGCCACAAATCTTCTCATCGACCCCAACAGCGGCTATCATTATTCCTATGCCACAGGCTTTAAGACAGGCTACACCACCGAGGCGGGTCGTTGCCTCGCATCCACCGCCTCTTATGAGGGCATGACCTATATAAGCATACTGGTGGGCTGTCCCCCGCAGGACAACTCCTTGGAAAACCGCTATGAATTCATTGACACCGCCGAGCTTTTCCGCTGGGCTTTCACAAACTTTAACTATCGCTCTGTGCTGGAAAATTCCGAAACCATCGACAGTATACCCATTGACTATTCCTGGGATTACGACACTGTTAACATCCGACCCGAAAAAGAGGTCTATGCCCTGATTCCCAAGGATGCCGACGAAAGCACGGTGGAGATAAAAATTGACTACCGGATAAAACGCGCCGAGGCTCCCGTGAGGAAGGGCGACGTTGTGGGCACGGTAAATCTTTATTATGCCGACGAAAAAATTGGCTCCACAAACGCTGTTATTGCTGAATCCGTGGAGGGCTCTCAGCTGCTCAAGGTGGCATCCGCGGTGCAAAACTTCTTTATAAAATATAAGACATTCTTTTTCTTGGGCTTATTCGCCCTGTTTATACTGCTGATAGTTTTCATTGCTGTCACTGTACGGCTCAACTCAAAGAAGAAACGCTATGGCGCAGTAAAACGCTACAGAAGATTTTAAATAAGTAGAATAATTAAAGCTGACTTACAAATTGGTAAGTCAGCTTTTCTTTTAGAGCAAATCCTCCATAACAGGCTCTGACTCGCTTTGGAGAAGGCCTAACTCTCTGAGGGTTCTTTCTCCCTCGCCCGGATGGTTTCTCATAAAGGGCTCTATCATATATTTAAACATCACGGGATAGATATGATACTGGGTTGTGTAATAGTGGACAGGGGGTACAAGCAGCAATCCGAGACAGATTGAAATTCCCGCGCCGATATAAAGGTCGAGAAGCATGGGAGAGAGCACTAATGCATAGGTGATAAGATGTATCAACATTATAGCAAAATTCCTGCCGATTCCCGCAAAGCTCAGCACCAGCGCGTTCTTATAAAGCTGAGTGAGGCTTACCTTAAAGGTCAGGATGATGGCGGGGGTGTAATATCTGATAAAATTGACGATAATTAATGCCGCGCCCGAAATTCCTAAAATCACGAAATTGACCCCATCCTGTTGAGCGTTGTAAAGATAATATGTAACAAAAGCCATAAGACCTAAAAGCAGATTATTGATGATACCCATACCGAGAGCCTGTTTCCAGTTTTCCTTGATTGAGTCGAAATAATCGGAATTAAAAGCATGGCGGTCACGCACCGCAAGACGAGCCATTCGGGCTCCACCCACTGCTCCCAATCCATAGGGGATTATCAGCGCACTAAATAGCGTCGACATAAGACCTGCCACAAGAAGCTTCCAGTAATTTGATTTAAGCAGTTCGAAGAACTTAACAAACCCGCGCTTTTCAGCGGCATTTTTTGACACTCCGGGACCCTCTATAGCGGGTGATTTAAACAGTGGCATCTGACTTCCATCCTTTTCATATATTTAAATACATTTAGATTTTACCACACAACCGAAACGGTTACAATGAATTTTTTAAAATAATTACAGTTTTGTTTTAATTTTTAATTTTGCGTAACCCGTAAATCACATGATTTTTCAGCGTAAAAATAATTAGGAAATGTGACGGAAAAATTGTAGAAAAAATCAAAATGCACTGAACTTTTAAACCATTTAGATGCTAAAAATACAAGCTGTTGAGTAAAAATAAAACTAAATTTATACAAAAAGTAATACACATTATCCACATAGTTATGCACATGTTTTTCGAGCAAAAACCCGTTGCCATCGGCTTTCCACCCTTAAAACGCCCCAAAATATGTGGATAAAGTTGATAACTGTGTGCATAATTCACTTTACATAAAATCGGAGCATGTCCGCAATCGCAATGCACTTTACAATTTGTATAATTGTTCTTGAAGCCTGTTTCGTGTAAACTGTCACGAAGATAGAAATTTGTCGAAATTAGTTAAATTTTTGTAACTAATTCTGCCGCCGAAAGAGGTCTCACAGCGGCAGACTTTTTCTTTAAATTATGGTCACAAATTATAAATTTAACCCTTTTTTATGCTATCGGTGTTACCCCAGCCCTGACGGACTCCGTTCTTTTTCGCAGCCACGCCGAGATAATATTTATAGTAGTTCTTATTCACTATATCTACTATGTACATGGCTTCTTTATTCTTTTTGAGGCTTCCGCCACTGCCGTCACCGTTTCCGTATATTTTTCCGTTGACAGTAACCTTGTCTCCTACCTTTGGGGTCCACTTCTTCGAGGTTGTTTTCGCCGTCTTTTCGTCAGCGGAGGTCTTCTGGGGTAAGACCTTTTTGTCATAGCTTGTCAGGTCGTATTGCTCAATCAGAGATGTCAATGTGGCGGTATAGCTCAAAGAGGTTGCCCAACCGCATTTCTTTATCAGCTCACAGGCTGATTTATAATCGGTAACTCCCTTTAACACCTTGTATCTGGGATACTGCAAAAATTCGTAGTATCCCTTTATACCGGCAGATACCGAGGAATATTTTCTGAATTTCGACGTAATAGTATAATAGGTGCCGTCGTTTCTCTGCTCGGCGGTTTTATAGGTCTTGTATTTACAGCCGCAACCCTCCACCCATTTCATTCCGAAATAGTTGTGACAGCTTTTTGCCAGATCACTCTTTCCCCAACCGCTTTCCAAAATTGCCTGAGCAATGGTGAGGCTGGGCAAAATCTTATAGGTTTTATAATGCTTGACAGCGGCATTGCCAAGCTTTTTGATGAAACTTTTCTGGGACATGCTCACTCCCCCTTTTTCGGCATATTCATAATGGCGGCGAGTCCTGCGGCTATTCCAGATGCCAAAAATGCGCCAAGGGTTTCAATAAACATTTCCCCGTCGGTCACACCCGAAAATGCGGCTGAAAGATTTACAACCGCGAATCCCACAAACGCCTGAAAAAAGGTGCGTATTGCTCTTATTATCATTTCTTTCATTGGGAGTTCCTCCTATATTTTTTCTTCATGGTATTTTTCCAGGTGCTCTATACGCTCCTTGTGGTCCTGAAGTTCGGCTTGAATAAGGGGGATTCTTTCGGCAAAGTTATTATGTTTTTCTACCTTGTTTTCCAGCTGTTGGATTCGGTAGTTAGTAAGCTTTGATGAGGTAAGAATACCCCCAAAAGTGCCTAAGCTGGTGCCTAAAAGCGCAATCAGAGCAACTACTATATCTGTCATGCTTCTTCCACCTCGTTCGGCGGTTCATCCTTTGGCACTACCTCGTCAGAAATCTCTCGCCAATTTTCAGGGAAATCATTGACTCCAAGATAAATTTCCTTGCCGTAAGTTTCGCCGTTGGTGAGGGTCATGCCCTCACCAGCTGTAAGTTTTATTAATTCAATAGTTTTCTTTTCCATTACGCTAATGTCCATCCTTTCTGGGTTATCTCTGCTTTTTCGGCATCGCTCAGTTTGTCAGCTAATGTGCCAAGTGCGAGAGTCAGGGTTGTACCTGCTTCCGAGACGTCTTTTAAGCAGTTTTTTATACTCACAAGGCTTTCATAATCGAGTTGTGTTTTACTGAGATTGAGTGATTTTGCAATAATACCGCTAAAAATACAATGTTGTAAAGAACAATATGAACTAAAGCTATTGGAAGCCCAATTGGTGGTCTCACTCGATCTTATACCGTCTATAGTGGTAATGCTTGTGTATCCGATGAAACTGTTAAGATTAGTGGCACTGGTTAAGTCTAAAAACGGCACTCTTGTAAGACCTTGACACATATAAAACATCATACTTAAATCTGTTGCATTTGAGGTGTTTAACCGAACACCTAAACTGTTTAAACGCTCGGTCAAATCAATCTGCACACTTGGGTATAGCGCACTACTATTCTCGTTATTAAAAGCTCTAAACATAGCGGGTGCTCTTGTTATATTAAGGTCATACTTGGGATAAAAATTCCAATAAGGTTCTCCTTTATCTTTTATAATAAAATTTTTGGCAATACAAAATCTATCGTATTCCGTTCTCTCACCATAGCTTTGCAATCCGTCCCACAGTTCCTTCCATTCAGCTGTTTGCCCTGCTTCATAGACACTTTGCTCATTTTCGGCTATAGCGGTAAGTTTTTCAGCTATACTCATGCTTCACCACCGCCTATCAAATTTTCCTGAATGGTGATTATGTTGTCGAGGGCGGTTTCGATATCAGCCTCTAATTGGTACAGCTTTTCATCCTGTGTCATGAACACATTGCCAAGGGTATCCTTTAACAACAACACTACTTTACCGTGAACTGCGTCTAGGTCATCGTCAACCGCATTTATAGAGGGATATCCTACAAACATAATCAAGTCCTCTGCTCTGCTTATGGTTTTGGGTGCCACAAACTCGATTTCATAGCAATTCAATTCAGAATTGTAAGGTGCCAAGCGTTCAAACCTATCATATGGGTCATAATAGATGTCTTTTTTTTGCGCTATATAGAAATACACATCCCTTTTGCCTGTGTCATTTTCAAACCATACTCGGAAAAAATAAGTTTTGCCTTGGGTGAATTCCATTTGAAAATTCAACTCTTTACCTATGGGGGAATATGAGGATAGCAAGTCATCTAGCTCCTGCCATTGGGGGGCTTCGTTTTCGTATACGGTGGCGTGTATAACCGCATTTTCGTCAATCGTAGCCCCTGCTATATTTTTAAGAGTATCTTTTAATAACAGCACAACTTTTCCATGAACTGCGTCATAGTCTTTGTCAACCACATTTTTGTCGGGATATCCTACAATTAAAATCAAGTCCTCTGCTCTACTTACGGTTTTGGATGCCACAAACTCGATTTCATAGCAATTCAGTTCAGAATTGTAACTTATAAATTTAGCCACAATACAATCATCGTCGCTATGTCCGTCTTTGGGCATTATATAGAAATTCGTAACGCTTTTGCCTGTATCGTTTTCAAACCATACTCGGCAAAGATAAGTTCTGCCTTGGGTGAATTTTACTGGAAATTCCACTTCTTTTCCTGATATAAGTGGGTAATCCGCACTACTTTTGTCCTGCCATTGGGGTGCTTCGTTTTCATATACGGTGCTGTGCATAACCAAATCTTCGTAGACAAGATTTTTCAACTTATCAGCACTCTCGGCGGCGGCAAGAGCTGACGCTGCAGCGGATTCTTTAGATGCTTCTGCCTGAGCAGCGGCATCCATAGCAGAATCAGCTTTTTCCGCAGCATATCCCGCGTTGTCCATGGTATCTGCCGCGACATCACGAACATATATAGCTCTTTCGTCTACGGCTGCCCTCTGTTCAGCTGATGCTGTTGCCTGTGCCTGTGCAAAAGCCGCAGAAGCTGCCGCCGTGTTTGCGGAGTCCTCGGCGGCGGCTTTGCTATCTGCCGCCATTTGCGCTGAAGTTTTTGCAGAAGTAGCCTCGGCTGAAGCTTCCTCTGCCGATTTTTCAGCCGACTCTTTATAGGAGTTCGCCATAGTTTCTGACTCTGCTGACACTCTACGGTTTTCTGCCGTTTCTTCAACTATGGTATTTCCTATCTCAATAAGACTTTCCAACTCGTTTACAGCATTTTCAAAGGGCTCCTTCGATTCTATTGGGATTTCCGCCGAGGAAATCACCGACGCTCCCACCTGTGCTGTTACAAGTCCTGATTTGAAAATAAGAGAGACTTCATTATCTTCACCTTGGAAGCCGTCTAACTGCAGTAGCACTGTTCCTACATGTAGCACCGATTGTGGTAAAAAGTAGCTTACAACCGAATCTTGAGCATATAGCTTCTCACTTCTGAAATTGCCTACGGAGAGTCTGAAATAATCTGTTGCCGACAGAATATCCTCGCTTAATGTGAAGCGTAATTCTGTTACATTATGCTCACCCGCGTTGCCTATACTTGCGGTGATTGGGTCGATAGACGTTAATGTTACGTTAAAATCCAAACTTCTCATTCTAATTCCTCCTTTTGCCATGCAAATATACCCAAGGCGAAAAGGCAACGTTGCTGCAACATATAAAATTAACAAGGAGTTCATAATTTAATGTAAAACGGGCAACATTATCCTATTAACATATTAGTAAAGGCTGTTGAAACCTTACCTAAAATATGGTAAACTTAACTCATACTTTCCAAGAAAGGACTTTGCTATGAACAACCATTTTTTTGATGATACTACCCCCGAAAAAAATGAGGCTAAGCTTCCCGACCCGGAAGCCGTATCTGATATTCCTAACGAGGGTGCCCCTGTTGGTAAAATCAGCGGATTTGACTCGGTTTCAGAGGATGATATAATCCCACCACAGGAAACACAGGCACAGGAACATGAAACGGCAACCGAAGAAACAGGATATACCGTTACCCCCACAGGCGGATATTACACAAACGGTGAGAAAAAGCAACCGAAGGAGTCTTCTTCCTCTACAGAATCTACCTCCTCGGGAGGTTTCGGTTCTTTCTTCCCCTCGGGGAACTATGGAGAATCGAGAGAAAACAACAGTTATCAACCACCTCACACTGTTTATAACCCCTACTATGTGGCTCCGAAACCTCCTAAGCCTCCCAAACCTCCTAAGGTACCAAAGGAGCGCAAACAGCATAGCTACGGAATCGGCACACTGATTGCGGTTTCCCTAATTGTTTCTATTCTTAGCTCCGCCATTGTTGGCGCGGTTATATCCTCAAAGCCAAGCAATACTGAGGCCCCAACTTCCTCTGACACTAAGAACAATGTCACCGAACAGGTGGTAGAAATCACGGGTGATATCGAGGAACTGGCGAAAACAGCGGCAAACAAAGCCACCCCCAGCGTTGTGGGAGTTCAGACCACCTTTGCCGTTCAGAGCTTTTTCAGTGGGGAATCTACCGCCACAGGCTCTGGCTCGGGCGTAATTTATAAATCCGACGGATATATCATCACCAACTACCACGTTATTGCTGAGGCTCTGGAATATTCTAAATCCAAAATCAGCGTTTATCTTATGGGTGACACCGAAAACAGCTACGAGGCATCGGTTATTAACTACAATATTTCTTGCGACCTTGCAGTGCTGAAAATCGACAAGACAGGACTTCCCGCCATTGATTTCGCCGACAGCAACAAGCTTTCGGTCGGCGAATACGTTGTGGCAATAGGAAGTCCCGCAGGTCTGGAATTTATGGGCTCCACCACCTTTGGTATAATCAGCGGTCTTAACCGAAAAATTTCCACCACCGACGGCAACATGAATCTTATCCAGACCGATGCCGCCATTAATCCAGGTAACTCAGGCGGTGCGCTGGTGAATTCCAAGGGTGAGCTTGTGGGAATCAGCTCCTCAAAGCTTGTGGACGAAAGCTACGAGGGTATGGGCTTTGCAATTCCCTCCAACAAGGTTAAGGAAATCTGCGACGGACTTATTGCCCATGAGGGCGAGGGTGACCCATATACAGGTATCTCCATCAGCAGTAACTACACCGCCCGCGTTCTGGAATACTACGGCTATCCTGTAGGTGCCGTTGTGGCATCGGTAGACGAAGGAAGCCCTGCCGCCGTGGCTGGAATTAAGCGCGGTGATATAATCACAAAATTCGGCGACACCGAAATCACAGAATACACCCTCTATGAAACCAGCCTTAAAAATTACTTCCCCGACGACAAGGTTAATGTAACCTTTTATCGAGAGGGCAAAACCCACACCGTAACCCTTACAATAGGCTCAGCTAACTAAACAGAAAAGCAGTTCCAGACTCTTGGAACTGCTTTTTTAGTGTTGAATAAAGCGGGTAATTGATATATAATATATGTATCAATTATAATCGGGGAATTTTTATGAGATATAAACGCTTAATTTCGGCTTTGCTATTGATTGTAGCTATGCTGTTTTGCGGATGCGAAAGTGGATTTCTGAATTCATCAAAGGCTTATACTGTATCAAATATTTACTTCGACACCTTTATAGAGCTTACAGCATACGGTGAAACTGTGCCCAAAGAGGCTATTGAGCTTTGCGAAAAATATGACAATCTCCTTTCGGTCACAAAGAAAGACAGCGACATTTATAAGCTGAATAAACAGGGAAAACATGATGTTTCCCCCGAAACGCTGGAACTGCTCCAAGTGGCACTGGACTATTGCGAGGAATCGGAGGGGCTTTTCGACATATCGGTATATCCCCTCTCCACTCTCTGGGATTTCACCGCAGAAAACCCATCGTTACCAGACGAAGCCAATCTCCGCGAAGCCGTAAAAGCTGTGGACTACCGAAAAATTAAAATCGACGGAAACACCGTAACCGTACCCCCGAATGGCGGTATAGATTTAGGCGGAATCGCCAAGGGGTATATTGCCGACAGGATTGCAGAAATATATATAGCTAATTCCCTGTCAGGAATAATTAATCTCGGTGGAAATATTCTCACCGTGGGAAGTAAACCTTTTGGCAAAACCTTTAAGATAGGCATTAAAAAGCCTTTTTCAGAAGGAGAGACTCTTTACAATCTGGAGCTGTACAGTGGCTCGGCAGTGACCTGCGGAGTCTACGAACGCTATTTCACGATTGACGAAAAAATTTATCATCACATACTTAACCCCAAAACAGGATACCCCGAAACTAACGGGCTGGATGCAGTTACGGTTATTTGTCAAAGCTCCACCGACGCCGACGCTCTTTCTACCACCCTGTTTTTAATGGGTGAAGAAAAGGCGATGGAATATCTCCATAGCCGTAGCGATATCCACGCAGTTTTCATAAGGCAAGACGGCACGGCGGGGTTATCGCAAGGGCTCGAAATGAATGGCAAGACAATAAAAATAAAATAAGCCGAAGAGAGCGTTTCTCCTCGGCAAACCCATTTATTTCTTAGCCTTATCAATGGCTTCCTTTAAAAGCTTGGAATATTCTTCAACATTAAGGTCCATGCCGTTAATACCGCTAACAGAACCATCGGAATTCACGGTGATTTTATCAAGACCCTTTACCTCGACCTCATCCTCAAACATTTCAATTTTGTCTTCCCAATCGTCGTAGGTATCGTTATCCTTTTTGAAGTCGCCCTTTTCGTTGACGGCGTCGCAATCAACATCGGTAATCTTACCGTTCTTAACCTCAATTTCCACGTATGGGCGGTAGCCCTCTTCGTCGTACTCTTTGCCCTCGGCAGTGTGTTTGCCGTCTTTGAGAGCACCTGTGTCAGAGTTGCCGCTGTTCAGTGTATCTCCGTTTAACACATCAGATACAGAGCTTTCAACCTTTGAGGCAATGCTTCCAACACCAGAGGCGGCGCTGTCTACCATATCCGATGCGGTGTTGCCTTTTCCTGCATTACAGGCGGTGAGGGAAAACACCAATGCAAAAACCGGAATGCAAAATAAAATTCTTTTCATAAATAAACTATTCCTTTCAATGTAAAATAACAGTTACGGGCGGTTCTTCGCCGCACTTATCTGTAAGAATAGTTTTAACCTGATTTATAAAATATATTCAATTTTTTTGAAACGAGGTGTCAACCATGCTGAAAAAAGGTGATTTCATTGTATTTGGAGTAATCATCGCCCTGTCTCTCGCACTGATTTTCGCCCTTTTCGGCGGTTGCGGTAAATACATTACCGTGCGGGTAGACGGTGATATTTTCGGAAAATATTCAATAACCGCCGACACACAGGTTGAAATCAAATCCTCGGGCGGCACCAACACCTTAATTATAAAAAACGGCAAGGCGCATTTTGCGAACAGCGACTGCCCCGACAAAACCTGTGAGAATTCAGGGGAAATCAGCCATGCAGGACAAACCATTGTTTGTCTTCCCCACAGGGTTATCGCGGAGGTGACGGAATGAACAAAAAAAACCGTTCCTTTTCCACCGCCTATTTTGCAATCATGTTGGGCATTTGTCTTGTTATGGGATATATCGAAGCCGTTCTTCCTCTCGGCATCGGCATATCGGGAGCAAAGCTGGGAATTACCAACTTTGTTGTGCTGTTGCTTCTCAAAAGAGACGGTTTTCCCGCGGCTTGTCTTATAAACCTTGCCCGTATACTCATAATTAACATGCTTTTTGGAAATGCCATCGGACTGGCATATTCCTTGCTTGGAGGAATAACCTCGATCGTACTCATGTATTTTCTCCTTAAAATCCCCAGTCTCAGCTCTCTTGGTGTAAGCGCCGCGGGTGGAGCTATGCATAATCTGGCGCAAACCCTTTGCGCGGCGGTCTTTCTTGGAACTCCGTCGGTATTAAAGCTATTGCCTCTGCTACTACCCGTAGGAATGGTTGCAGGTATATTCTGCGGATTTCTCGCCGAGCTTATTTTAAGACGGTTGAGCAAGGCGAATTTGTAATTTTTCAGTTCACCGTGACGGCGGTTTCCAATGAGTCGGCGAAGCGCAATATTGCATCCCCCGCCGCCTCGTATCCGTCGCACAGCATAGAGTCACAACCTGCAACACAAGTGCTGTGCCAAACCGAGAGCAGTTTATAAGCCTCTCTCCTGAGACGTGTGGTGCAGGAGGTTTTGGCTTTGAGTCCCATCAGCTCATCGCTCAGCGCAGCAAGACTCCTCTCAAGCGCCTCTTTTAATATAGTTCCCTCGGCTGAATCGAAATATTCAAGGCCAGGCAACCGCCACACTTCATATGAAATATACCCGAGATTCTGGATTAACGCCATTAAATCTCTGCGGTCTATGGGCGGTAAAAAATCCTCGCCGAGGCGGTCGGCCATTAGCTGTCGCCATTTGTCCGCCTGTTCCTTTAGCTCGGCGCGACCAACGTTGTCCGCCGTAAGCATTGATTTAATTCTTTCGCTCTGAGCCATAAGCTCTTGATAATAATCCATCTTCACCCTTATCACCCCATAATATATACTCTTAGCGCTTAAGCTTTTATGCTCCAATTTTGGACATTCAAAAATTTTACAAAACAAATTATGTATTTGCATATTTGTGAGAATTATGTTGTGATATAAAAATGTAAATTTTAACAAAAAGATATCTTCACTCTCGAAAGGAATAAAATGGCTATATATGTAACTTCTGATTTGCACGGACTCCCGTTGGAGGATTTTAAAAGACTGCTTGACAGCGTTAATTTCAGCCAAAATGACTGGCTGTATATTTTAGGTGATGTGATAGACCGCAGAAACGACGGCGGTGTGGAAATATTAAAATGGTTGCTTAAGCAACCTAATGTTCAGCTTATTCTTGGCAACCATGAGGCTATGCTTCTCTCCTGCGAATTCGTGTTCGACGAAATCACCGACACAAACATCGATAATCTCACACCCGAAAAGTGGGAGCTTTTGGGGAGCTATACAGAAAACGGCGGAGATGTTACCCTTAAAAATCTTAAATCCATGCTCCACTCAGACCCTGAAACTCTTTGGGATATTTTAGATTATCTCCGCGATGCGCCTCTATACGAAACTGTGAATGTGGGTGGCAAAGACTTTCTGCTGGTACATTCGGGTCTCGGCAATCTCAGCCCCGAAAAGCGACCCGAAGACTATTCAGTTCACGAGCTTATATGGACGAGGCCCAACCTCTCTGAGCGTTATTATGAGGATGGTATAACCGTGTTCGGACACACCCCCACCGTTTACTACGGCTCAGAATTCCGCGGAAAAATTTTACACACAGACACATGGATAGATATTGATGTGGGCGCCGCCTTTGACAATAGCCCCGCTCTGCTAAGGCTTGATGATTTAAATGAATTCTATTTGTAAAAAATTAAACCCCCGAATTTTCGGGGGTTTGTTTTATAATTTTTACACTTTTCGTTATGCCCAGTTGCCCTTTTTGAAAATTGGAATTCTTTCGCCCTTTTTGGTGACACCCATAATCTCCAAATCTTCAGTGCCTATCATAAAGTCCTCATGAATCATAGATTCATTCACACCCATTTTTCGGCACTCCTCAAGGGTATATTTATCGTAATCCTTTATGCAGTTTGAAAAGCCCTCGCCCAGCGCCAGATGACAGGCGGCATTCTCATCAAAAAGGGTGTTGTAAAACAGCAATCCACTCTTCCTTATGGGTGAATCATAGGGCACCAAGGCGCACTCGCCCAAGTAGTGAGAGCCCTCGTCCATGTTGATAAGGATGTTAAGAAGCTCCTCGTTTTTCTTAGCCTTTGCTTCCACAGCTCTGCCCTCATGGAATCGAATATAGAAATCCTCTATCAGCTCTCCGCGGTAGCAAAGAGGACGGGAGGAATATACAATGCCCTCTGCCTCTCCCCTTTTTGGAGTTATAAAAACCTCCTCAGAGGGAATGTTGGCGTTGAAGAAATTGCCCGAGAGAGTATATTCTCCGCCACCCATAAACAGAGCGTTTTCCATTAGTCCCACCGTGAGACAGGTACCGTTTCCCGATTTGTATTCCAAAGAGCGAAGACCCAAGGAATTGAGATAATCGCATTTTTCCTTTAAATATTCATTGTGCTTACGCCAGTTTTCCATGGCATCGCCCTCGGCTCTGGAGGTATAAAGAATTGCCTCCCAAAGCTTTCCCACCGCATCGGAATCGGAAAGCTTCGGAAACATTTTCTTTGCCCATTTAAGCCCAGGTACTGCGGCTATGCACCACTGGTATTTATTCTCCATTTCGTCCTGAATGGCTTTGAGCTTCTTATACCGCGCCTGAGTCTGCAAAGCGTACTTTTCGCGGTTTATACCATTCAGTCCGTCGGGGTCCTCCGAGAGAAGATAAATCATTGCAGGGAGGGTGTCCTTGCGGTGGTAGAGTTTTGCCACTTCCCAGTCCTCTACCCTTTTGAGAGTCTCCTCGGAACGGTGCTCCACATGAATTTTGGTGAGAGGCTGATAGCTCCACTCCACCTCAACCTTGGAGGCACCTGCACTATAGGCTTCCTCCACCACGGTTTTAACAAATTGAGGCTGGTCCAGGTCGGCTCTTACCACCACTTCCTGACCGCTTTTTACATTGGCGCCTACCCTTACGATAAGCTCCGCATACTTTTTCAAGGCTTCACTGTTCATCTCTGTTCGCTCCTACCGATTAAACGCTTTTCATATCCTCTACCTTAACAGTAGTTCCCTCGTAGGTTTCCAAATATTCCATCATTTCCTCTGGGTCGGTGAAGAATTTGCAAAGCTCCTTTACGGCGGGTTTCATAAATTTGCCCGAAACCGCCTTATCTAATAGCGCCTCTAATTCGGTGTAATAGCCCTCCATATCGTAAACTACGATAGGCTTGTTATGCCGTCCCAAGGAACGGAGAGTAAGAATTTCAAACAGCTCGTCGAAGGTGCCTATACCACCTGGGGTGATAATAAATCCGTCTGCCTTATCCTCTAAAAGCTGTTTGCGCTCACGCATGGTGTCGGTGCGGATAAGCTGGGTGCAATTTTCAAAAAGCATACCGTCTGCGCTGAAAAATCTCGGCGCGATACCGATTATTTCTCCGCCCTCAGCATGGGCTCCTCTTGCCACAGCGCCCATCATACCTCCCGCGCCACCGCCGAAAACCACAGTGTGACCGCGGCGGGCAATAATGCGTCCCAGCTCCTCGTTTTTCTCTATCATGCCCTTTGAAATTTCCTTTGATGCCGCTCCATATACAGTTAAATTCATAATTATACCTCGCTTATATTAATAGTTTTACCGTCTAAGGTTGCCTTTATTAGCTCATCACCCCTGTATTCCAATTTCATTGAGAAAAAGGGAGCGTCGGGATTTTCTATGAGCCTTAAAAACAGCTTATCTCCCGCCCACAAGGGCAGATTATATACTTCGCTTTTGTCTATCCATTCGAGATTACCCTCGTCGCACTCACCGATTTCGCCTTTAAAATCATACGCGGAAAACAGGTGCATATATTCCCCGCCCCATGTATCGGACAAAAAGGTTACGATTCCTCGGTATTTATAGTCGGTGAGAGTGAGACCCGTTTCCTCTAATGTCTCCCTTAAAAGACATTCATCGGGGCTTTCGCCGTATAAGAACTTACCGCCCACACCCACCCATTTATCATGGTTAAGGTCATTTTCCTTTTTAACGCGGTGGAGCATAAGATATTTATTATCCTTTTCAATATAGCAAAGGGTGGTGTTTTTCATCCCTTTCCCCCATTTCTTTTTTTAGCTGAAATCAAACACTGCCTTGTCTCCCTCAAGCCTCAAGGAGGCATCAAAGGGTTTGCCGTTTTTGGAAATAAAGCCTTGAATCTTTGCAGTTTTACCGCCACTCAGCAACATTCTGGCATTGGCGATGGAGATAACCCTTTTGCAGATTACTCCCGAAATTCTGAACTTACAGCCCTCTCGCCAACCGCTGCAGCCGTAGCCGTATTTACCTTTTAAGACAGGCTTTCCGCAAAGAGGACAAGCTCCCACCTCGTCTCCGTAAAAGCCGCTGTCGGTGTCGGTTTCTATGGACTGCTCCTTTTTATGGAACACCTCGCTGATTTCATTCTTTGCCAAATCTACGCTACCCATAACCGTAAGCTCACCGCGGAACACCCGCTTTAGAGCCTGTCCCAAGGTGCTGGTTTTATATTTGTCCATGGATATATTCATCTGTCCTAAGGATTCAATAAGATATTCTCCGTCGGGAAGAATGTGATAAACATCCTTTTTCAGCTCTATATATTTGCTCTTTCGGGCATTATCTATAATACCCGTTCTGGTTGCCTCGGTGCCAAGCTCAAGTCCCTCAAATATTGCGCGATAGTCCTCAGAGTCGTCTTCCTCATAGGTATCCCCCACTTCGGCTCTCTGCTCCGCCGCCTGCGCCTTATCCTCCTTAAAAGGATTTTTCAGATAGTTATTAAGGGTCTCTATTGTGTAGTGCTTGGGAGGTGTGGTCTGCTTTTCCTTAGGGATAAAATTATGATTAACAAGGTCACCCACTTGGAGGCTGGGCAAAATTTTATCCTTTTGGGTGTAGTCATCATATTTGGTCCAGCCCTTTTCCAGAATAACTGTGCCTTTTAAGGTGAATTCCTCAAGTTCTCCCAGCTTTATGGTGATTTCGCTTTTCTGCGCCACACACTCCTCGCTGCAGAACACCGCCACAAAGCGACGGAGAACTGTGCTGTAAACCTTGAATTCCTCCTCCGAAAGATGCTCTTTCTTTGGTATCTTATAGGTAGGGGTAAGGGCGGAGTGGGATTCGATTTTTTTATCGTCGAAGATGGCCTTGCTGTCCTTGAATTTCACAGGATAGCCCAGTGCAGCCACTCCCGACAGAATTTTCTTTATCTTATCCTTTTCGGCGGTTGCAAGATATTCCGAGTTGGTACGAGGATAGGTGAGATACCCCTCCTCATAGAGCTTCTGGACTATTTTTAAGCTCTGGTCCATGGACATCTTATATTTCTTACCCAGAAGATTCTGAAGCTTTGAGAGGGAAAACAGCTTTGCTGGTTTTAAGGTGTCCTTTTTGGTTTTCTTATTGGTTACCTTTGCCTCTGCCTCGTTGTATTTTTTCTGCAACTCCTCGATATATCTGGGGTTGCGCTTATCCAGCTTCACCTTGCTTTGAAGCTCCACCACTTCCCCTTTGGTTTCCTCGGTGGAAACCAAAGTGAAATAGGTTTGGGGAACAAAATTACGAATGCTTAAATCCCTGTCGTAAATCGCCTTGACTATGGGAATTATAACCCTGCCCACGCGGAGCAGAGTGCCTGTTTTAAGGGTTGCATATCTTGTAAGATTAACGCCGTAGAGCCAGTCGATATATGTACGGGCAAAGCCCTCATCCGCCAGGGAATTGTATTCCTCGGCAGGCTTCATATCAGAAAGCGCCGCCCTTATTGTTTCGGGGGTCTGGTCGGGAAGCCAGAGCCTGAACTGAGGCTTGTCCGAATCAAGAGCATTACTGCAAACCAGACGAATTATGATTTCACCCTCCCGGTCGGCGTCCCCCGCATTTACTATTTTTTCCACATCGGCGCGATTGCAAAGGTCACGGATTATACCGAACTGTCGGGACACACCCTCGTCCGCCTCGCCCCCAGAGCCCTGACGAAGCTTGAATTTAAAGCTGTCGGGATAGCAAGGGATGTTTTCCATAGACCATCTGCCTGTGGAGGTGGGACCTGTATAGTCCTCTATATCGCAAAGGGAGAACAAATGACCGAACGCCCAGGTTACTATGTAGCCATCGCCCTCTAAATAGCCTTGTCTGCGTTGCAATTTACCTATAGCATCGGCAATATTTCTGGCAAGACTGGGCTTCTCGGCAATTATAAGAACCATTTGCTTTCCCTCCTTTTTTACTGATTATAGTTGAAATTATAATTGGAAGCTGTCTCCCGCCGAGGATTTTCTGGCGGTCTTAAAGGCGGCTTTATCCTTTTTGGTTTTAATTGCGGTGGTAATTCCCTCACCTGTGCAAAGAGTAAGGGTGATTTTACCGCTCTCAATTTTCGGATGTCTCAGCACCCTTGCAGTAACAGGCTTAACCGATTCCCGACAAAGGGCAATGTATGTGAATTTTTCGTCTTCGTAAGGCGCGTCGCCGCCCTTTAAAAGCTTATGTATCTTACTGCGGGAAATCCTTGCGGTAAAGTGGCACCAATCCCCCTCAGGAATCGGGCAAGAGGCTATGTTTGGACAGGGAGCCACGACAGATATTCCCTTATCCTTTGCCCAGGCTCTTATTTCCTTTATGATTTTATAGCCCTCAGGGGTGCCGTTTTCCACAATCACCAGAAGCTTTTCTGCCGATTGCCAGAGTCTTTCCACCTGTGGAAGCCTTTGGTTTTCCGACAATTCGTTGAGCATATAAGAGGAAATCACCATATCGGCGCGTTTGCTCTGGAGACCACTTGCATCTGTCTGAATCCAATCTCCCTCCAAAAAGCTCTTGCCTAAATTCAGCATATCTCGGTCCCGCTCTATAAGGGTGTTTCCCACAATATCTGCAAATTCTCTCACAGCAAAGGATGCGGCGCCTGTTCCCGCGCCTACATCTATGAGGGTGTTCATTCTTTCTAAATCAATTATTTGGTTTATGTATTTCAGTGCGGTATAAACCGCACCATAGGTGGCAGGCATTCGGGAAATTGCGTATGCCGCCGCCGATATTTCCCCCTTTATCAGCGCACCGCCGTTTCTTTCGCCTTGACGGTAGCTAAGGCTTAAGTCTTCTGCCGCTTTTTTTAGATTGCCGAGACCATGTTTTTCCACAAGTTGTTGGAAATTGTCGGTTAAGTTTTCGGGTAGAGTCATGGCTTTACCTCCATCTATTCCTCTGGAATAAGATTTAAAATTTCCTTGATTGACATGCACATATCGTCTGCCTCTTTGGCACGGCGGTTTTCTAAGATTGTGGTGGCAGTTTTCTGCATTGCAGGGAAACCGCTTCGGGTCAGCTGATTGGCATAGATAACTATATTTACACCCCGCGCCGCAAATTCCTCCTCGGTTACGGTATTAAAAGAGGTGGGGACAACCACAATCGGAGTGGTTTTATCCACACTTCTGAACTTCTCTACAAATTCGAATATTTCGTCGGGGCTCTTTTTTCGTGAGTGAATCATTATTCCGTCAGCCCCCGCCTGCTGAAAAGCAAAGGCGCGTTTTAACGCATCATCCATACCCCGCTCTAAAATAAGGCTTTCTATTCGGGCGATTATCATGAATTCCTTTGTTTTCTGCGCCCTTTTTCCAGCGGTGATTTTTTCGCAGAAATTTTCGATTGAGTCCTGAGTCTGCTCCACCTCTGTGCCGAAAAGGGAATTCTTTTTAAGCCCTGTTTTATCTTCGATTATAACCGCCGAAACCCCCATTCTTTCAAGGGTTTTTACGGTGTATACAAAATGCTCGGTGAGTCCGCCCGTGTCGCCATCAAGGATTATCGGCTTGGTTGTGACCTCCATTATATCGTCGATAGTGCGAAGACGGGATGACATATCCACAAGCTCGATATCGGGTTTACCCTTAGCGGTGGAATCGCAAAGTGAGGAGACCCACATTCCATCGAACTGGTAGGTTTTGCCGCCTTTATAGACCTTTGTCTTTTCGGCAATCAGACCCGTTATACCGCTATGAGCCTCTATTATGCTAAGGGTGGGCTTCATGGAAAGCAGCTTTCTGAGTCTGCCTCGGCGGATATCGGGGATAGACAAATGCTCCTTTGCGGCTCTTTCCAGCGCCTTATATTTATTATCCTTGGAATAGGGATATTCCACCAGCTCTCCTCCGTATTCGGAAAGCAACTCTACCACTTCTTGGCGGACAGGCTTCTGAAAGCCCTCACGCCAGTCGTCACCGTGGACAACATAGTCGGGCTTCAGTTCTCTCAACACGTCCTTGTAGCTAAGGGTCTTTTGCTCTATTACCCTGTCCACACCTGAAATACTCTCAAAAAGCGCTGTGCGCTCACTAAAGGGCATGAGTGGATATCTTCTGTAGCTTGACACCGCCTCGTCGGATAACACACCCACAGTAAGGCTTCCCAATGCGGCGGCTTTTTTAATTATGGCGATATGACCGCTGTGAATCATATCGGCAGAAACACACATATAAACCGATTTGCTCATATTATTCGGGGCTTGACCACCCCCTGACTCCCTCCGTCTGTAAAATAATTCTTTTATATTATTTACAGAAACATTGAGAAATTTACAAATTCGGCAAAAAATGTTGTTATTTCTTTCGGCGCTTTATAACCAGGTCGCTATAGTCACTGCGCTTTTTGCGGTTATTGATATCCCTTATAAGGGAGACCCCGTGGAGAATTATGAGAATAACCCCCGCGAAAATAACAATGGACACTATAACGATATATACAATCCGCTTTACTCCGCCAGAGGATGCCACCGCCATAACACCGCCCTCCTCGGGAATTTTGAGGGTTTTCAAAGTGCTTTCGGCAAGTTCTTTCTCAGCATCGCTTATTTCCTTAGAGGAGCCGTAATATATGAGGGCGTAATACTTCCCGTTTTTCACAGTGATGAACTGGATTGTGCAGTAGCTTACATCACCCTCTGTAACGGTGCGGTCAATTTCATAATAGACATTACCGCCGAGACGGTATATATAGCTATAGCCGTTGGGCAGAAGCTGTTCTGCAATCAGTTGCAATTCCTTGTCAGAGGCTCCCGCTATGCTTCCAAGCTGACGGGTGAACTCTGTGGATTTAGTGATTAACCTCAGCTGTCTGCTATTGTCTTCATTTCCCGCAAAGGAAACTATATTCTTATTCTCAAGATATTTTATAAAGGAACTTGTGCCGTAGCCCAGTTTCTCGATATACTCCTCTTGAGAGTGGGCATTTTCCTTTGTTATCACGGTGTAGCCCTCAGGGTATTTAACCGAGACCTCGGTGCCGCTCTTTTTGGCGGTATACAAAATCAGTATTCCCACAAAAAGGAGCACTACCGAAAGTAACAGCGCGGGGATAATTTTACCTTTTAGTTTCATCTTGTCCTCACCCTTAATCAATGTTATTGTGACGCTTTGCGGCAGTAAGGGTATTTTGCATTAAGGTTGCTATTGTCATGGGTCCAACACCGCCCGGAACGGGGGTGATATACGCGGCTTTGTCCTTTACCTCATCGAAGGCTACGTCACCGCAAAGCTTTCCGTCCTTGCGATTCATTCCAACGTCTATAACCACAGCACCCTCCTTTACCATGTCGGCAGTTACAAAATCCGCTCTGCCCACGGCGGCAATAAGGATGTCGGCGCCGCGGCAAATCTCTTTAAGATTTTGGGTCCTGCTGTGGCATATAGTTACGGTGGCATTTTTATGGAGCATAAGCATTGCCATAGGCTTACCAACAATGTTTGAACGACCTATAACAACACAATTCTTGCCCTCTATCTCGATGTTTTCATACTTCAGCATCTCCATGATTCCAGCGGGGGTGCATGGGAGAAAATCAAAATCACCTATCATAATTCTGCCCACATTCACGGGATGAAAAGCGTCCACATCCTTTGAGGGGTCGATGGCATCAAGCACAGCTTTTTCGTCAATATGAGAGGGCAGTGGCAACTGACAGAGTATTCCGTCGATATCAGCTCTGCCGTTCAGCTCCTCCACCAAATTTATAAGTTTCTCTTGTGTGGTGCTTTCAGGAAGCTCAATTTTTTCGCTATACATTCCGCAGGTCTGACAGGCAAGTTCCTTGTTTCTGACATAAACCTGAGAGGCAGGGTCCTCACCAACAATGATAACAGCAAGACCTGTTGAGATTCCCTTGGCTTTAAGGGCTTCAACCTCTCTCGCTACCCTCTCTTTTACTGCTGTTGAAATCGCTTTTCCGTCGATTAATTTATACATTTTTCAGCTCTCCAATTCCATTTCTGTGTCCTTTTCCATGCCCTCTACAGGCTCCTCCACATCCTTGAGGCTGAGGGTGAGACTGTCGCCTATACCCTCCTCAAACATTGGAGAATATGCCGACACCTGACTCTTTTCACGGGTACGGCGCAGAGCCAGAGCGTATACAACAACCGCCGCTATGACTATTACCGCCGAAAGTAGCTGAGAGACCCTCAACGAGCCTATCATAAGGCTGTCGGTTCTGATTCCCTCAATAAAGAATCTTCCGCCTCCGTAGATGATTCCGTATAGGAGAATCAGCTGTCCGCGAAAGCTTCGTTTTTTCATCACAAGGTGAAGCACCACAAAGCCTATAACACAAAGCAAGGATTCATAAAGGAAGCAGGGATGCACAGGAAGATTAGGGTCAAGAGAGGGGTCGTTCATAAAAGCGATATGCTCGTATGTACCGCTGAAGCCGTCGGAATACATACCCCAAGGCAGGGTAGTATTTACGCCGAAGGCCTCTTGATTGAAGAAGTTGCCCCATCTTCCAACAGCCTGACCTATAAAGAAGCATGGCGCCACTAAATCTAAGCAATCAAGGAAGTTGATTTCACGGGTTTTGCAGGAGATGACAATACCTATGAGAGCGCCGATTATTCCGCCGTAGATGGCAAGCCCGCCGTCGTGGATTTTAAGAAAATCCGAAAAAAAGTTCTCGGGGCTGTAGAAAAGCAGATAATAGGCTCTGGCGCAAAGGATTGCTATGGGTGTGGTGATGAGTATTCCGTCTAAAATACGGTCGTTGTTTATACCTAATTTTGGAGCTTTCTTCATTCCGTAAAGAAACGCTAATAAAAATCCCAGAGCTATCATAATTCCGTACCAATAAACACTCCAGCCCTCACCTATGGGTAGAGTAAAGGCAACGGGATTAAGTTCAAAGGTAAAGCCTAAAAATGTTACTGTATTGGTCGCCATAATTTATCACCTTTCCTTTTTAGGAATTCTTTAAAATAACCGATAAGGCGTGGTTAGATTCATGGAAGAACTGGGCACAAGCGCTGACCTCTTCCAGAGTTGTTTCACCTAATGTTTCGGTGACGCTGAAGATATCATCGCCTGTGATAAAACTTTCGGTAAGCATTGAAGCAATGCTTTTCACATTATCAAACCGCATGACCCTTTCGCCAAAAGCCGCTCGTTTTACCGCCTCGAAGATATTTGGGTCTATTCCCTCTGATTTGACTCTCTGGATTTCGGCGAATATCTTATCTTTAACCGAGTTGTAGGTTTCCGATTCCCCGGCAAACAGAATGGCGGCGGCATTTCTTGTGTAGAAATATTCAAATTCTAAATCGGAGCTGATGTCTCCCGACTCAACAAGAGCCCTATTCAGAGGAGACGCCTTTCCTGCCACCGCCTCTAAAAACAGCTCCATCGCCAGTCGTCGGCGCAAGGGTGGATATCCATCGCCGAAATTATCGCGGAAGCCCAGCATAAATTGAGGCTTTGCCACAGCGAGTTTCTGCTCCACGTAATGGGTCTTTACTTCTCTTGACTCTGAGATAATCTCCCTTTTAAAGTACACATCCTCTTGAGGTTTAAGATTTTCTTCAATAAGATTTAAAATTTCTTCCTCGTCAAAGTCTCCCACAACCGCCACGAACATGTTTGAAAGATTGTAAAAGGTGTTGTAGCATTCGTAGAGGAGCTCATGGTCTATCTCGGCTATAGACTGACGAGTCCCTGCAATGTCTATTCTAACAGGATTTTTCTCATACAAAGCACCGAAAAGATTAAACATAACCCTCCAGTCGGGGCTGTCGAGATACATCTCAATCTCCTGCCCAATTATGCCCTGCTCCTTTTCCACCGTCTCCTTGGTGAAATAGGGCGACTGCACAAAATTAAGGAGTATTTTCAGGTTTTCCTCTAATTTCGAGGAGCAACCAAACAGATAACAGGTGCGGTCGAAGCTGGTGTAGGCATTGGCGTAGGCTCCAGTTTTTGAAAACAGCTGAAAGGCATCCAGCTCCTCGGATTCAAAAAGCTTGTGCTCTAAAAAGTGGGCAATGCCCTCCGGAACTGCTGTTGGTGTTCCGCCGTTTCTGGAGAAAAGGGTGTCCACCGAGCCGTAGGCTGTGCCGAAAATAGCATAGTTCGAGGCAAAACCCGTTTTCTTCATAAGATAAATTTTAAGCCCTGTTGGATGCTCACACAAAAGATAGGATTCGCCAAGACTTTTGGATTCTATCCGTTTAACCATTTCTGCCTTCGCCTCCTTCCGACTCTAAAAAATAGAAGGTATCGGGGGTGATTTTTCTTGCACTATCTATTATTTTCTCGCGGGTAACGCCCGAAATCAGCTCCGCCATTTCCATGGGTGATAAGGGATTTTCCTCAGAGAATCTGGCGCCATACCAATAGTCGATAGAGGCGATGGAATCCACCGCGGAATTAAGGCTATCGGCAATACTGCGCTTTGAAAAATCTATCAGTTCATCCGAAAAATCGCCCTGCTTAATTTTTTCCAGCTGAGCCAGAATTTCGTTTTTGGCTCTTTCCGCGTTAGCATCTTCAACGCCCGACTCAACTACCATGTAGCCTTTTTTTCTTATGGCACGTGCCGAGCAATAATAACAAAGACTCTGCTTTTCGCGGACCTCGGAAAACAGCTTTGAATAGGGTCCTCCGCCAAATATATCCACAACCAGTGCCACAGCCAAGGTTTCACGGTCACCGCCCAACTGAGAGGTGCGGAAGCCCATCACCAATTTTCCTTGAGTTACATCCATTTTCTCGTGTATTTCTCTGGTTTCAGCTGGAGCATTATAAGTGGGTACAGCGGGTGGGATTCTCTCAGCCTCAGGAAAAGCCTCCGCCAGTTCTCTCACATAAGAGGGAAGCTCATCACCCACAAAGGTTATTCGTACAGTGGCTTTTTGGATAAGTCTTTTATAGGCTTCCAAAAGAATTTCGGGTGTGGCGGCATTAGCCCTTTCCTCATATCCGTTTTTAGGAATTCCGTAGACCTCACCTCGGAACATAATTTCTTCCATGCGGTTTTTAGCATATATCCGCTTATCATTAAGCTCACCCTTTATCAGGTCAGCCTGTCGACGACGGGCACGAAGAACATCCTCGGTCAAAAATGTTTCATTTTCAAACCGAGGCTTAAATATAAGACCCCTAAATATATCTGTCGCCTTTTTAAAACACTCCTCGCCGCCTATTCCATATCTGTCGGACAGACACTTAAGCGATAGGGTTATCATCTGGGTATCTCCCGATTTTTCACAACCGTAGGAAATCTCTGCTCCATACAGCGCTGAGAGAGCCAACTGTAAAGCTTCGGGCGTGGGGTATTCCGCGCCGCACTCGGAAATGATACCTGCAGCCATAGCGTTTTCGGTGATTTCATTTTTATTTAAAGGCAACAAAAATCTTACGGTTAAAAGGGATGCCTTAAAAAGACTGTTTTTAATAAAGCAAAGGGAAACTCCCGATTTCACGGTTTGAATCTCCATGTGTATGCCTCCCATCAGGGTAAATATATTTATATTTAAGTATACCACATTCTCCTCGTAATCTCTACCATTTCAGCAAAGTTTTTATCTTTGAGAGAAAAAATTTTAGTTGCAACAAAAGAAAACCTCGACGAAAATCGTCGAGGTTTTCATCACCCTTATGACAAGTAGCCTTTTCTGAGTCGGTTTCTAAATGAATTATCCTAAAATAAATTTTGCCATTTCTATGGCTATGCGGTCTATATAGTAAGGCAAACCGTAGCCGTTGATTTTGTAGTTGTTGCAACTGAGCTTTATTCTGCGAAGGGTGTCTTTCAGGTCTTTTTTGGTGCTCATTCCGCCAAAAACAAAATTGGCAAGTACCTTGTTTTCCACCCGCATTTTTACGCCCTGCTTACGCAATCTTAAAATCATCTCAAAATCGTCGTACATTGAGATGAGCCTGTAGGGATTATTTTTATAAATCTCTGCTCTTATAAAGGTGGTGGGGTGATTCCAATGTCTGGAGGTAATAAATTTTGCTATCTTGGCTTTCTTTATCATTTCTCCGCTTTTCTTTATAATGCGCAGATCAGCCCAGAACAAATCAAAGGGGTCGTCCATAAATATTTGGGCAACTGTTTCCAGTGCATCGGGCTCGTACCAGTCGTCGCTGTTTATCTGACCGATTATATCTCCCGTTGCTAATGCCACACCCTTATTAAGAGCATCATACATGCCTTTGTCGGCTTCACTTATAACATGGAAACTATATCCTTTTGCCAGAAATCTTTCCTTATAGCCCTCGGCAATGCTGACGGTGGCATCCTGAGAACCGCCGTCCATTATAATATATTCAACATTACTATAGGTCTGATTAAGCACAGACTCTATTGCCTTAGCGATTGTTTCTTCGCTGTTGAAAGCTACCGTTATAACCGAAACTTTGATTTTTTGATTTATCAATTCGTCACCTACCGCCGACTGTGATTTCCTCTTTTTCTTCTGTCGGTTTTTCTTCTTTTATAGCGCCTTCGTTTATATCAAGCCGCCTCAAAACGTAAAGTATTGTTTTTAAGAATATTTTTATGTCAAATTTTATGGAAGCATTGTGTGCATAGTATCCGTCATATTCCGCCTTGCTATCTATTCCCACGAAATCTCTTCCGTTTATCTGAGCGTAACCTGTAAGACCTGGAAGAACTGCATAAGCTCCGCACTGCATCCGCTTTTCTATAAGCTCTGTTTCTTCCAGTATAACAGGACGCGGACCTATAAAACTCATGTCTCCCTTAATAATATTGAACAACTGTGGGAGTTCATCAAGACTGGTGTTCCTTAGAATTTTACCCATCTTGGTTATATGTGAATCCGCATCGGTCAAATCACGGGAGGCAAGAACAGGGGTATCTATGTACATGCTTCTAAATTTGTAAAAAACAAAAGGTTTGCCGCCCTTACCTACTCTTTTTTGCGAATATATAGCATTTCCCTTGGACTCGATACGAATAAGGCAGGATATAATAATCATCGGTATTGCAAGTATCGCTAAAGCTATTAAGGCAACGCATAGGTCAAACGCTCTTTTTACAAATAAGTAAAATCCATTGAGTTCAATATCGGAAGACATGCTTTTTTCGGATGCTTCATTTTTTTGGTCCGTAACTATCACTATTTCACTTCCAAACACTTTTACATATTATTACTAGGTATTTTAACATGTTGCTGATAAAAAGTCAATTATATGATGAAATTTTCGGTAATTTTAAACAATTAGTAGCGTTACTTGACTTCCTTGAACTCGGTTACTCTACCGAAATTGGTAAATTGCAAGGCGAGTTCGTCTGGAGAAATTTTCTTCGGAGGCAATATATCCAAAATTAATTCTGTGGTATCGGTTTCGTGCTCATGCTGAAAACGAACACCTTTTGTCTTTATACGGTTGTCGGAGAGGGTGTTGAGAACGTTGGCGATTTCTTCGGAATCGTTTATGGAAACCCTTATTCTGTAAAGATGTTTAGTTCCCGCGATAGAAAGGGAAACCGAATGCATAAGCACCATGGCAAACAGCATAAGTGCCACTGCCGAAACGGCAATAATATAGTATCCCGCACCCACGGCGATACCAACACAGGCGGTGGTCCAAAGACCTGCCGCTGTGGTGATGCCACGCACCTTGTTGCCTGTAACTATGATGCTACCTGCACCTAAGAAACCGACACCGCTGATTATCTGGGCTCCCATTCGCATAACCTCATTCGGTATGCCGTATTGCTCCGCCATACATTCAGAAATAACCATAATCAGCGCCGCGCCTAAGCATAAAATCATGTGGGTACGAAGACCCGCCTCATGCTTTGTACCCGTTCTTTCAAGACCGATAATTCCACCTAAAGCTACCGCCACCACGAGCCTTAGCAAAAGATAATAATCAAAATTAAATAATTCCATTCCGCACCTCTTAAAATTTTATGACTACTTAATATATATTAATAGTATCAGCATTTATATGTGATGGCAACTTTTTTATAAAAATAGGCTAAATTTAATATAAAAAGATAAAAAGCCCAAGAAACTCTTGAGCTTTTTATATTCAAATACGGTTTATTTTTTAGGCAAAATTCTATCCTTACCGCCCATATACATTCTGAGGGCTTCGGGGATAAGCACAGAGCCGTCTGACTGCAGGTTGTTCTCTAAGAATGCGATTAACATTCTGGGAGGAGCAACACAGGTGTTGTTAAGAGTATGGGCAAGATAGGGTTTGCCGTCGTCACCCTTTACGCGAATTTTAAGTCTACGTGCCTGAGCATCGCCAAGGTTGGAGCAAGAGCCAACCTCAAAATATTTTTGCTGACGGGGTGACCACGCCTCAACGTCGATGGACTTAACCTTAAGGTCGGCAAGGTCGCCTGAGCAACATTCAAGGGTACGAACGGGAATATCAAGAGAACGGAAAAAATCAACGGTGTTCTGCCAGAGAACGTCGAAGAATTTAGGACTCTCCTCAGGCTTACATACCACAATCATTTCCTGCTTTTCGAATTGGTGGATACGATACACTCCACGCTCCTCAATGCCATGGGCTCCCTTTTCTTTACGGAAGCAGGGAGAGTAGCTGGTAAGGGTAATGGGAAGCTGCGCTTCGGGGGTAACGGTGTCGATAAACTTACCAATCATGCTGTGCTCACTGGTGCCGATGAGATAGAGGTCTTCTCCCTCGATTTTATACATCATGGCATCCATTTCGGCAAAGCTCATAACTCCCTCAACAACATTTCTTCTTATCATATAGGGAGGGATTACATAGGTAAAGCCTCTGTCAATCATGAAGTCGCGGGCATAGGACAGCACAGCCGAGTGAAGACGGGCAATGTCACCCATCATATAATAAAAGCCGTTACCTGCCACAGAACCTGCGGCATTAAGGTCAATTCCATTAAACCTTTCCATGATTTCGGTGTGGTAAGGCACCTCGAAATCGGGAACAACCGGCTCACCGTAGCGCTGAACTTCAACATTTTCGCTGTCGTCCTTACCAACGGGAACACTTGGGTCTATGATGTTGGGGATAACCATCATTATGCTCTTGATTTTTTCGGCATATTCGCTCTCCAGCCTCTCGCACTCGGCAAGACGCTCTGAAAACTGAGTAACCTTAACCTTTTCGGCCTCGGCTTCCTCGCGTTTGCCTTGAGCCATAAGAGCGCCAATGCCCTTGGAAACCTTATTGCGGTTGGCGCGGAGAGCCTCTGCTTCCTTAATAATTGCGCGGTTTTCAGCGTCCAGCTTAATTACCTCGTCTACCAAAGGAAGCTTCTCATCCTGAAACTTCTTTTTGATATTCTCTTTTACAATGTCGGGGTTTTCCCTTAAAAATTTGATATCAAGCATTTTACATTCCTCTGTTCAAAACTAAATAATTATGAGAATATTTTACCATATTATTTTTGTTAATTCAAGTGTTACACACCGAATTTGACGAATCTTCATTTTTTTATCTGAAACTATTTTTGGAGCATCAGGTCAATCGGTAAAACCACTGTGTTTTTCCTTACGAAGGGTATAGGGGGACAAATACATCGGTCTCCCTCACTCTCAAAGAAAAGCTCTTGAGTTTTTTAGTTTTCACCATATTGTTTTTACCATAAGTATATACCAATTATCTCCAAAAGTAAATACACTTTTTACATGTTTTGCCTTATTTTTTGCGTGGTTTAGTGCCATCTGTAAAATATCCACCAGGGTGGCAAAATCTTATCTTTGCAGAATTGACATTTTGGTTTTAAAATAGTATAATTCAAATGTATAAATTAACTTCAGGTGAATACTAATGGAAGATATTAAGATTATTATTGCCACCAACATTGCCGAGCTTCGCAAGGCGAACAAGCTCACCCAGTTGGAACTGGCTGAAAAACTGAATTATTCTGATAAGGCTATTTCAAAATGGGAGCGCGGAGAAGCAATACCAGACGTAACCGTACTTAAAGAAATCGCCGACCTTTTCGGAGTTACTTTGGATTATCTCGTTTCTGCCGACCACGACGGAAGTGACGAGCCTCCCCGCCAGTCGGTGAGAAAATTCCGCAACCGCGCCCTTATAACAGGCATGAGCGTTCTGTTGGTTTGGTTTGTGGCAACCTTTTGCTTTGTCACCACCGATTTTGCCATTGTAGGCACCAAGGCGCATTGGCTCTCCTTTATGTGGGCAGTGCCTGTTTCCATGATAGTCTGGCTGGTGTTTAACTCGGTTTGGTTTAATAAGCACAGAAACTTTCTCATAATTTCTCTGCTTGTCTGGAGTTTTATAATTGCTCTTTTTCTTACCCTGCTCCCCTTCAGGCTTTACTTTTGGCAGATGTTTATTTTAGGCATTCCAGCTCAGATTATAATTCTCATGTGGTCAAAGCTGAGAATCAAACGCAAAAGAAAAAACAAGTAATCTCAATAATATATAATTTGATCTTTTCGGGGAAACAGGTGAGAATCCTGTACGAGCCCGTCGCCGTGAGATGCAACTAAACAATTTTGTTTTCCTACCCGATGCCGCAAATCGGGGACAAGCCATTGGGAGTATATCCTGAGAAGGCGGAAGCAAAAGCATCAAGTCGAAATACCCGATTGATAAAATTCTCCTTTCAAAACTGCGGTAGCCGGTTTGGAGAAAATAAATTTTTTAGGAGAATGCAAACAATGCAAATGACAAGATTTTTTAGAAAATCGTTGTCGTTCATCCTTTGTATCGTGCTTATTGCGGCTATGGCACTTGTTACAACCGGTTGTAACGACAACAAAACTACATCCGACCCCGAAATTTCGGGAAGTTCAATCCCCGTTTCTCAAACCGAAGTCACAGTGCTCGGCGAGGGTGAAACCGAGTTTTCTTTCACCGTGACCGACGGTGACGGCAAGGAAACTGCCTACCTAATCCACACCGACAAAAAAACAGTTGGTGACGCTCTGCTGGAGCTGGAGCTGATTGCAGGTGACGAGGGTGACTACGGCTTATATGTTAAAACGGTAAACGGCATCACGGTTGATTACGATACCGACGGAGCCTACTGGGCATTTTATGTAGACGGCGAATACGCTATGAGCGGTGTTGATACCACCGAAATCACTAAGGGCGCTACATATTCCTTTAGGGTAGAAAAAGCGTGAAACTAACCGTTAAGGAAATTGCTGTTTTCGGCATGTTAGGCGCTATGATGTACGCCTCAAAGGTGATTATGGAGTTAGTGCCGAATGTCCATTTGTTGGGTGTATTCACCATCGCATTCACGGCCACTTACAGAAAAAACGCTTTGTATCCAATCTATGTGTTTGTTCTTATACTGGGCTTTTTTTCGGGCTTTGCCACCTGGTGGATTCCCCATTTATATCTATGGACTATTCTTTGGGGTGTAACAATGCTTCTGCCAAAGGATATGCCCCAGAAAATCAAGCCGATTGTATATATGGCGCTTTGCGCGTTGCACGGATTTTTGTATGGCACCCTCTATGCCCCTGCACAAGCGATACTTTTCGGATTAGATTTCAAGGGAATGATTGCCTGGATTATTGCAGGACTTCCCTGGGACGGAATTCACGGAGTCAGCAATTTCTTTTGCGGAATGCTGATTTGCCCGATTGTAGCAATACTAAGTCGGGCAGAAAGATATACAGCAAAATAAGAACCCGTCCCGCCATACGCAATTAAAATTGCGGGCGGGTACCCCGGAACCTTGTTGTTTTCACAATAACCGAATCTCCCGGTGAGGAATTTTCCTCACCGCCATTTTTTTGGAAAGTGTTCCGGTTGTTTGCAAAAAATTGTTTTAATTTGTAGATAATTCTTGCGAAACGCTTAGTTATATGGTATGATGAATACTATCAATACATATATAAAAGAGGTCCGCTATATGCCTATCACAGATTTTCTCGAACAAAATTCGCGCCTGTACCCCAACGACAGAGCGCTCACCGAGATAACTCCCCAGAATCAGCCCGACAAGGCCACCACCTGGAGAGAGTACAATCTTATCGAAACCGCAGAGGGCGCGGAATACCGCCGTGAAATCACCTGGCGCCAGTTTGATACCTATGCAAACCGCTTTGCAAATCTCCTTTTCACAAGAGGAATAAGGAAAGGTGACAAGGTTGCGATTCTGCTTATGAACTGCATCGAGTGGTTGCCAATTTATTTCGGTATCATCAAGTCAGGAGCCATAGTTGTTCCCATGAACTACCGCTACGATTCCGACGAAATTCTCTATTGTTCCGAACTTGCCGATTGCTCTATGATGGTGTTCGGTCCCGAATTCACCGAGCGAATTGAGGCAATACGAGAAAAATTAGAGGAAAATATCACCGACTTTTTCTTTGTTGGCGCCCCCGACAAAACCCCCGATTTTTCAGATAACTACGGAGAGATGGTTACATATTGCTCCTCGGTTGCACCTCCCGTTAAAATCACCGACGACGACGAGGCCGCCATCTATTTCTCCTCTGGTACAACAGGCTTTCCAAAAGCTATTTTACATAACCACAGAGCCCTTGTTCACTCCTGCTTAACCGAACAGAATCACCATTCTCAAAGCCGCGACGATGTGTTCCTCTGCATTCCGCCTCTATATCACACAGGCGCTAAAATGCACTGGTTTGGCAGTCTGCTTTCGGCATCCCGCGCTGTGCTCCTTAAAGGTGTCAGCCCCGAATGGATTCTGCAATGTGTTTCGGAAGAAAAATGCACCATCGTCTGGTTGCTGGTGCCTTGGGCGCAGGATATTCTCGACGCTATTGACAGCGGTGAGTTGAATATTGATGACTACCGTCTGCCCCAATGGAGACTTATGCATATCGGCGCACAGCCCGTTCCCCCCAGTCTTATCCGCCGTTGGAAGACCCGCTTCCCCCACCACGAATACGATACAAACTATGGCCTTTCCGAGTCGATAGGACCCGGTTGCGTTCACTTGGGAGTTGAAAACATCCACAAGGTTGGCGCTATCGGTAAGGCGGGTTACGGTTGGCAGACCCGAATTTTAGACGAAAATCATCAGGATGTAGCCCACGGCGAGGTGGGTGAACTTGCGGTCAAGGGCGACGGAGTTATGCTGGAGTACTACAAAAACCCCGAAGCCACCGCAGAAATGCTTAAAGACGGTTGGTTGCTTACAGGTGACATGGCAAGGGAGGATGAAGACGGCTTTATCTACCTTGTAGACCGCAAAAAGGATGTTATCATCAGCGGCGGTGAAAACCTCTACCCCGTTCAGATTGAGGATTTCTTGCGCTCCAATGACAAGATTAAGGACGTTGCGGTTATCGGTCTTCCCGACAAGCGTCTGGGCGAAATCGCCACCGCAATTATCGAGGTCAAGCCCGAATGCACCCTCACAGAGGATGAGGTCAACGAATTCTGCAACGAGCTTCCTCGCTACAAAAGACCTAAGAAGATTATTTTTGCCGATGTTCCCCGCAACCCCACAGGCAAAATTGAAAAGCCCAAGCTCCGCGAAATCTACTGCGGCGTAAGGCTTGTTGAAGAAGCAACCACAAATTGATTTTAAACTATATATTAGGAGGATTTTCCCTTGAAAAAGCTTATGATAGGCAACGAGGCTCTCGCCCGTGGCTTTTATGAGGGTGGCATTGGAGTTGTTTCCAGTTACCCAGGCACCCCTTCAACCGAAATAACAGAATTCTTAGCAAAATACGACGATATCTACAGCGAATGGGCACCCAACGAAAAGGTTGCCGCCGAGGTGGCTTTTGGCGCCGCTTTAGGCGGTAAACGTTCTGTTTGCTGTATGAAACATGTGGGACTCAACGTTGCGGCTGACCCTCTTTTCACCCTTTCCTACACAGGTGTTAATGCGGGTCTTGTAATCTGTGTTGCCGACGACCCTGCAATGCATTCTTCCCAGAATGAGCAGGATTCCCGTCACTATGCGATTGCATCAAAAATCCCCATGCTGGAGCCCTCCGACTCCGACGAGGCTCTCCGATTTGCCAAGGCTTCTTTCGAGCTTTCGGAAAAATTCGATACCCCCGTTCTTATGCGCACCTGCACAAGAATTGCCCACTCCCAAAGCATTGTGAATACAGGCGACCGTGTAGAGGCGCCTGAATTCCCCTATGAAAAAAATATTGCAAAATATGTTATGATGCCTGGCAACGCCAAAAAGCGTCACCCATTTGTTGAGGAGCGCACCGAGGCTCTCCGTCAGTTTGCGGAAGATTGTGAATTCAACCTCACAGAAATGGCTGAGGATAAATCTCTTGGTATCATCACCTCAGGCACCTGCTACCAATACGTTAAAGAGGTATTTGGCGACTCGGTATCAGTGCTGAAATTAGGCTTAGTTAATCCTCTGCCCGTAAATCTCATAAAAGACTTTGCCGAAAAGGTAGAGAGACTTGTGGTTATTGAGGAATTAGACGGAATCATCGAAGCTCATTGCCAGAGCTTGGGGCTCACTGTTGAGGGTAAATCCCTATTCTCCCCCATCGGAGAATATTCTCAAAGCACGGTTGCCGCTGTGTTTGGCAAGGATGTTCCCGCGGGTCTCAAAACCGAGACAGAGGTCCCCGTTCGTCCTCCCATGATGTGCGCTGGCTGTCCACATAGAGGTGTATACTACACCCTCGCCAAGAATAAGATTACCGTTATCGGCGATATCGGTTGCTATACCTTAGGCGCTCAGCCTCCCCTTTCGGCGGTTGACACCACCCTTTGTATGGGCGCTTCGGTTTCAGGTCTCCACGGCTTTAACAAGGCTCAGGGTGAATCCGCCGAGGGTAAATCTGTTGCGGTTATCGGCGACTCCACCTTTATGCATTCGGGTATAACAGGTCTTGTTGACATTGCCTACAACGGCTCCAACTCCACCGTTATCATTCTCGACAACTCCATCACTGGCATGACAGGTCACCAGCAGAATCCCACAACGGGTCTCAACATCAAGGGCGACCCTGCAGGTAAGATAGATTTAGAGGCTCTGTGCCACGCTGTTGGCATCAACCGAGTTACCGTTATCGACCCTTACGACCTCGCGGAATGTGACCGCGTAATCAAGGAAGAATTAGCGGCAAAAGAGCCCTCAGTTATCATCTCCAGAAGACCTTGTGTTCTTCTTAAAACAGTTACGGCTCTGCCCCCTCTTAATGTAGACAGCGACAAATGTAAGAGCTGTCGCAAATGCATGAAGCTGGGCTGTCCCGCCATAAGCTTTAAGGGCGGTAAGGCTGTTATAGACACTACCCTTTGCGTAGGCTGTGGCGTTTGCAAACAGATGTGCGCTTTCGACGCAATCGGTTAAGGAGGATGAGACAGATGAAAACAACAAGCATTATGATAGTTGGTGTTGGCGGTCAGGGCTCACTCCTTGCCAGTAAACTTCTGGGAAATCTTCTGCTAAGCGAAGGCTACGATGTTAAGGTTTCTGAGGTACACGGCATGAGTCAGCGCGGCGGCTCGGTTGTGACCTATGTTCGCTTCGGCGATAAGGTTTATTCCCCCATTGTTGATATGGGCGAGGCTGATTACATTGTTTCCTTTGAAAAGTTAGAGGCGGCGCGTTACGCTCCCTATCTTAAAAAAGGCGGTTTAATTATCACCAACACTCAGGAAATCGACCCCATGCCTGTTATCACAGGCGCGGCGCAATACCCCGCAGATATCCTCTCGGAGCTGGGAGACGCTGTAGAATCAATGGATGCCTTAATCCTTGCTAACGAGGCAGGTACCTCCAAAGCGGTTAACATTGTGCTTATGGGCAGACTTGCCAAGCATTTCCACATCCCTGAGGAAAAATGGATTTCGGCTCTGGAAGCTGTGGTTAACCCCAAATTCCTGGAAATAAACAAGAAAGCATTTTCTTTAGGCTATAACTCCTAATTTCGTACTTATACAGTGGAAGGACTGATAACATTGAGCAAAAATTACTATCAAAAAGAAATTGAAACCATGCCCTATGACGAGATGAAAAAGCTTCAGAGCGAACGTCTTGTAAAACAGGTACAGCACGTGTGGGATAATGTACCCTACTACCGCTCCCTCATGGAGAAAAAGGGTGTGACCCCCGACGATATCAAGGGTGTTGACGACCTGCATAAGCTCCCCTTCCTCACAAAGTCAGACCTGCGCGACCAATACCCTTACGGACTTCTCGGCACAGACATTAAAAACTGCGTGAGAATCCAGTCTACCTCGGGTACCACAGGCAGACGTGTTGTTGCTTTCTATACCCAGAAGGATATCGACCTTTGGGAGGACTGCTGCGCCCGCGCTATTGTTGCGGTTGGCGGCACCGAGGAAGACGTATGTCAGGTTTGCTACGGCTACGGTCTTTTCACAGGCGGTCCCGGTCTTAACGGCGGCTCCCACAAGGTTGGCTGTCTCACACTTCCCATGTCCTCCGGTAACACAGAGCGTCAGATTCAGTTCATGATGGACTTAGAGGCAACCATTCTCTGCTGTACGCCATCTTATGCCGCTTACATCGGCGAATCCCTGAAAGAGGCAGGTTATAAGCCCGAAGACAACAAGCTTAAGGCAGGTATCTTCGGCGCCGAGCCCTGGACTGAGGAAATGCGTCGCGACATCGAAAAGAGTCTCGGCATCAAGGCATACGATATCTACGGTCTTACCGAGACCACAGGTCCCGGCGTATCCTTCGAATGTGAAGCACAAGCAGGCATGCACATCAATGAGGACCACTTTATCCCCGAAATCATCGACCCCGAAACCGAGGAGGTTCTTCCCTATGGCGAAAAAGGTGAGCTTGTTTTCACCTCTATCACCAAAGAGGGCTTCCCTCTGCTTCGTTACCGCACCCGCGACATCTGTGTGCTGACCCGCGAAAAGTGTAGCTGTGGCAGAACTCTTGTTAAGATGTCAAAGCCCATGGGCAGAAGTGACGATATGATGATTATCCGCGGTGTTAATGTGTTCCCCTCTCAGATTGAGACGGTACTCCTCAAAGAGGGCTACACCCCCAACTATCAGATTATTGTTGACCGTGTTAACAACAACGACACTCTGGATGTTAATGTTGAAATTGCTCCCGAGCAGTTCTCCGATACAGTTAAAGAGCTTTCCAACGCTGAACATAAGCTGGAGTCGGCAATCACCACCATGCTTGGAATCAAGCCAAAGGTGCATCTTGTTGCTCCCAAGACCATCACCCGCAGCGAGGGTAAGGCTGTTCGCGTTATTGACAAGCGTAAGTTACACGATTAAGGAGGATAGATTGTTATGGTAAAACAGATTTCGGTTTTTGTACAAAATGAAAAGGGTGCGCTGGTTCAGGTGCTAAACGCCTTGGCAGAAGCCCACATTGAAATTCGCGCGCTCTCCATTGCCGATACCAAGGATTTCGGAATTCTCAGAATGATTACCGACAACAACGATAAGGCTTCTCTTGCCCTTGCAGAGGCTGGTTTCATCAGCACTGTTACCGATGTTATTGCAGTCTGCACCTCCGACCGTCCGGGTGGTCTTGCGGCTGAAATCAAGGTGCTTTCCGATGCAGGTATAAACCTTGAATACCTTTATGCATTTGTTGCAAAATCTGGCAAAGAGGCTTATGTTGTGCTCCGTGTAGACGACAACGACGGCGCTGAGACAGCCCTCACCGCCGCAGGCGTTACCCTGCTGTCGGGAGACGATATTGCTAAAATGTAATATATTAGATATCATTCTTCACACTTGAGACAAAAGGCTCCCATTTTCCATGGGAGCCTTAAATTTTATGAAATCAATTTTAGTTGGAATTTACGCAACTATCGGTTGCTTTTTTGCGGTTATTAAGGAATTTCCTCGTAATGGTTAAACTTGGGCAAAATAGTTTTTTCTTTTGTAGAAATTACATCTTTAAATTTATTATATTATATGTTATACTAAGATATATACTTGTATCTTAGTATCCGTGCACAGTAAGTCGAACGCTGTTTTCAGTTTATTGCAACAAGAAAAGATTAGGAAGTGCCTTATTTTGAATAACGAGTTTAACAATAACCCAGAAAAGGAAAATACTCCCCACCCCGATATAATCATCGGCAGAAATCCTGTTATGGAGGCCGTCCGCTCGGGAAGAAATATTGACAAGCTCTTGGTAGCCTCTGGTACCTTAGGTGGCTCGGTTGCGGCTATAATTGCCAAGGCAACAAAAAGGGGTATTGTGATTAAGGAAGTTCCCCAGAAAAAGCTGGACTTTTTAGCAGGTGGCGGAAACCACCAAGGCATTGCCGCCTTTGTTTCCACCCATGAATATTGCAGTATTGATGATATTTTCGCTCTGGCTGAGGAGCGGAATGAAAAGCCCTTTATAATCATTTGCGACGAGCTTGAAGACCCCCACAATCTGGGCGCTATCATCCGCACTGCCGAGGCCTGCGCTGTCCACGGAATCATCATTCCTAAGCGTCGTTCGGTAAGTCTTAACAGCACGGTGGCAAAATCCGCCAGCGGAGCCCTTGAATACATGAAGGTGGCAAAGGTAACCAATCTTATCTCCGCCATCGACGAACTTAAAAGCCGCGGTGTTTGGATATACGGCGCGGATATGGAGGGCTCTTCCTGGGTGGGAGAGGACTTTTCAGGTCCCACAGCCTTGGTTATAGGCAGCGAGGGCAGAGGAATCAGCCGACTGGTTGGGGAGCATTGCGACGTTATGGTGTCTCTGCCGATGCAGGGTGAAATCAATTCCCTCAACGCATCGGTGGCGGCGGGTATTCTCATGTATGAGGTTGCCCGTCAGAGGGCAGGAATACCCGCAAGAAATAAGTAATTTTCATTTTTTAGATAAATTCAGGGAGGTATATGGGAATGGGTCTCTTTAAGAAGAAGAAAAATGAAGAAGCCGACGATTTCATACTGGATTTCGGCGGTGCCTCATCCGCAGGGGATGACAGCGAGGAATTTGAAGACAAGCTTAACATAACTCTTTGGGACGATCGCAAACCTCACCGCCCGTCCCACGCTATGACGGTGAGCGAAATATTAGGCAATTTTGAGGAAACTGAGGAGGCAGAATCCGAGACTGTTAACGCTGAATCTCAAGGTGTGACTGCCGAGGCAGAAGCCGAAGTAAGTACCGAGGTTTCGGCTGATACAGTAGAGGCAGAGCCTCAAGTTCAGGAGGAATCCACACCTGAACAATCGGGCATTTTCGAGGAAAGCAAAAGTTACGAACGGGGGTCACAAATCGTTGCCCCTAAGGATTCTGCGCCCTCTTTTTCGGGTGACGGCGACCATGTCGAAACCGACAGCGTTGTGAAAAGTATCACTCCTCCTGAAATAAAGATAAACGCAGATAGCGACAAGACTGCGGCAGAGCGTGCAGACGAACTCATTAATCGCTTGAAAAAGGAAAATGAGACAATATCCATTGAGGAAAGCGCAGAGCCTGAGACTCCCGAAGCCATAGAGGAAGTTTCAGAAACTCCCAATACCGCAAAGGAAACCGCGGAACAGCCGAAGTCGGAGAATATTCCCGACACGATCGCTGATATCCCTGGAGTCCGCCCCGAGCCTGTGGCAACCAAAAAAGAGACCAAGCTTTCCCCCACCGCTCAGGCTTTATACGACCGCATGATGGCGGAGAGGGCAAAAATGCAATCGGCAAACGCATTGAAGACAGCAGTTTCCGAAACAGTAAGGGATACCGAGACCGAAAGCAATGAAGCTCTCACCAAAGCTGTGGAGCCTGAAATTTCCTTAGACTTTAAGGATGAGGATGTTACCCTTACCAGCGACATCACCGCCGAGCCCGAGATCAAAAGCGAAAACATAGCTGATGCTATTTTCGATTCCCTTAACGAAAGCTTTAAAAGCGACAATCCTTTGAGCCGAAAAAAGGAACAGTCGGCTGAGTCTCTTCTTTCAAAGTGCAAGAGTTATGTCAACCCTGCATACGATATTGAGATGACCCCGAAATCTATCGATGATATCATCCATTCCGCTGAGCAGGGAGCAAGGGAACGTCTTTCTAATCTCTACGACATCCATAACAGCGAACAGATTGCTTCCACTCATCACACCCACGAATTCTCCCCTTTTATTCAAAAGACAACGGTAGGTACCGACGGCAAACCCGTCAGCATTCCTGTTAAAATTCAGGACGAAACCTCCGACGGCGCCATCATTGCCAGTACCTCGGGAGATATAAACGATTTCCAATGTAGCTTTGCCGACAGTTCTGACTCAGAGTTTGACGGAGCCACCCGTATTATCGATATAAAGAGCAGTTCCGTCACACCTCACGTAACCGACCCTGTAAGAGCGGAAGTGCTCCGAGACCTGCTCAAGCCCATTGCAGAGGTGGAAGAGGAGCCTGTTTCTGTGCCCCTCAGATTCTCTGCAACCGAGGAAGCAGAGCTTCCCGAATCCGAGACAGCGGCGTATAAAACACCCGCGCCCGAGGTTGAAGACTATAATTCGGTAGAGGATGCCGAAAGCGTTCGCACCGATTTATCCTCGCAACAGCTCAGCATTGTTGCAAGGCTTATCCCCACCGCTGTTATAACAATAATTCTCTTTATTTTAGATACATTCTTAAAGGATGCCCTGGTTTCCGCATCCCTCACAGCATTCGCTCTGCTCAACATAGTTTTATCGGCAGTAGCTTTGGCTGTGAACTACAGAACTCTTAAGGGTCTGACCTCCCTCTTTAGCGGAATTCCCGACATCGACTCCCCCACCGCTTTGGGCGTGGCATCTGTTTTCCTTTACACCGTTATAACCGCCATCAGCGGAAGTCTTACCACCTCCCCCTTGCTCATTCCCGCGGCTATGCTGATCTTAAGCTTTAATCTTTTAGGAAAACTTTCCATTATCAAGCGTATCCGTCGAGGCTTCGAGATAATAGCCAACGACCGGGAGAAAAAGGCGCTCACCTTTGTTGAGGACAAATACTCCGCATCGGTTATGGCAAGTGGCGGTGTAATAGGCGACGCCCTTATCTGCCTTGGTAAAAAGACAAGCAATGTGAAAGACTATCTTAAAAATGCTTTTGACGAGGACGCCTACGAAAAGAAGCTTTCTCCCCTTCTCTTGTTCACCGTTATTGCAGCGGCTGTTGCGGCGCTTCTTGCATTTTTCATGAACGACGGGGTTATCCCCGCCCTTGCCGCATTTACCGCCGTTACCTGCGCGGGTTGTCCCCTTGTGGCAATGTTTAGTTGCAATCTTCCCATGTCTCTGGCATCCAAAAAGTTGGCGGGTTACGGCGCAATGTTGGCGGGTCATTCCTCCGCAGAGGCTATAGCCAATGCAAACGCAGTGGCATTCGATGCGGCCGACCTTTTCCCCAGAGGCACAATCAAGCTTTACAACATGCAGGTGCTGGAGCAGGGCGCCGTGGATAAATACATAGCCTCCGCCTCGGCAATTCTAACCGCCGCAGGTTCTCCCTTGGCTCCTGTTTTCGAGGAAATTTTAGAAACCAACAACGAAGAAATACCTGTTGCTGACAGCATAAAATACGAAAACAACATGGGTGTTTCGGGCTGGATTGACGACCGTCGCATATTTGTGGGCAACCGCACCCTTATGGAGGGTCACAACATTAAAACCCCCAGTCTTGAATTAGATAAGAAAATTCTCCGTCAGGGATACTTCCCCCTCTATCTTGCCTGTGACCAACAGCTTTGCGCTTTGTTTGTGGTTGGCTACGAAGCTGATGAGGAAATCACCTACGAACTTCGTAATCTCTGCAACACAGGTGTTACCATGCTGGTTAATTCCAACGACCCCAACGTGTCGGAGGAAATGCTTTGCGACTACTTTGGTCTCTATCCCGATTCCATAAAGGTGATGACAGGCACAGGAGTTGCGGCATATAAAACCGCGTCTGAGTATACCGAAAGCATCTCGGCGCCCGCCAGTTATTCGGGAGATATTTCAGGATTCCTCTCGGCGGTGACAAGCTCTATCAGGATGAAGAGCATTATAATCACCATGTTGATAATTCAGTTCGCCCTTATGGCTCTTGGAATTGCCTTGACAGGCTACTGTATCTTCACCGCAGGTATCATGAATCTACCCCTCCTGGGTGTGCTTGGATTCCAGCTTATTGGCGCTGCAGTAACCTATCTTGCGGCGCACTTAAGGCAACCATAATATTAGATGTTAGACAATAGACCTGTGGGTGTTGGCTATGCGAACGGATATATGGTGTGTCGCCCTTCGACACACCTGCCTATCTAACATCTATAATCTAAAACCTAATGTCTAAATCGGAGATATACCATGTCACTTTTATCCGCATCAGCTCTATCTATGTCCTTTGGAGAACGCACCCTCTTTAAGGGTGCGGATTTCGCTATTGAAAAGGGTGAACGAGTGGGTCTTGTGGGGCCTAACGGATGCGGTAAAACCACCATTTTAAAGCTTATCACAGGGGAACTCTCCCCCACCTCCGGCAGCATTACGAAGTCCCACAGCGTGAGCATAGGCTACTTAGAACAGCACACCTGTCGTGACTCTAACCGTTCGGCTTATGAGGAAGCCTTGACGGTGTTTTCCAAATTGCAGGAATTAGAGGATACACTTAAAAAAATCAATTTCGCCCTTGCCACTACTCAAAGCGAGGAGCTTTTGGACAAACAGGCGGCATACAACGAGCGCTATGTGGCTCTGGGTGGTCTCACCTACAAGAGCCGTACCCGTTCCGCCCTCTTAGGTTTAGGGCTTACCGAGGAAGAAATCGAACTTCCCACAAAGGCTTTAAGCGGTGGGCAAAAATCTAAAATCGGTCTTGCCAAGCTTCTCCTCACCGAGCCACAGTTGATACTTTTAGACGAGCCCACAAACCACCTTGATATTCAAGCGGTGGAGTGGCTGGAAGAATTTTTGCAGAATTTCAGCGGCGCGGCGCTTATCATATCCCACGACCGCTATTTCCTCGATAAAGTAACCAACAAAACCTTGGAAATAAGCCACGGTAAATTAATTTCCTCAAAGGGAAACTATTCAAGACATTTAGAGCTTTCCGCCGAAAGGCGCAAAACGATAGAGCGTGAATATGAAAACAAGATGCGGGAAATCAAACGTATTGAGGGCATAATCGCCCAACAGCGCACCTTTAGTATGGAGAGAAACTACCGCACTATTGACCATAAGCAAAAATCCATCGACCGAATAAAAGCAGAGTTGGTGGTGCCAGAGTCGGAAGAAAAGACGGTAGATTTTGATTTCCACCCTCTGAGTGACACAGGAAACGACGTGCTGAAATGCGAGGGACTGACCCGTGTTTACGATAACAAAACCCTCTATCGCGACGTCGATTTAGACATAAAACGCGGTGAGCATGTCTTTCTGCTGGGGGCTAACGGTAGCGGTAAAACCACCCTGCTTAAAGAATTGCTAAGCTCCCAAAAGGTGAAATTCGGCGCCCGTGTCACAGTTGGCTATTTCGACCAACTACAGGAAAATTTAAGCCCCGAAAACACCGTTGTTGATGAGGTTTGGAACAGCTTCTCTCATCTTACCGAAACCACTATCAGAAATTCCCTTGCGGCATTCCTTTTTTTCGGAGACGATGTATATAAAAGGATTGAATCCTTAAGCGGTGGCGAGAGAGCAAGGGTTTCCCTTGTTAAGCTGATGCTGGGAGGCCACAATCTTCTGCTTTTAGACGAGCCCACAAACCATCTGGACCTGCCCTCCCGCGAGGCTCTGGAAAGAGCGCTTATAAACTACGGTGGCACAATTATTGCCGTGTCCCATGACCGCTATTTCATAAACCGTCTCAGCACCAAAATCCTTTGGTTGCAGGATGGCTCAATAACCGCCTTTTCGGGCAGCTACGATGAATTCATAGAGGGTGGCAGAAAGCCACAGGCTGAGGTGCAGGAAAAGAAGAAAAAGCAGATGGGCTCAGGCGGTGCGGAATACCACCAGAAAAAACAGCGCCAGTCTGAAATCCGCAGACTCAAGGGAGCAATCAGCCGTATTGAAAGCCAAATAGAGGAATCCGAGGCGGAGATAGAAACTATAAACGGGGAGTTGTCAAGTCCTGAAATCTCCGCTGACTACGAAAAAACCTTAGAACTAACAGACAGGCTCAACAACACCAACAATAAATTAGAAATTCTCTATGAGGAATGGAGCCAGAGTAACGAACTATTAGGAGAAATGGAGGGTGGAGAATAATGAAAACCTTATATATGGCAGACCTTGATGGAACTCTTCTTAATTCTAAGGGTGAATTGACGGGCTTTTCAAGGACTACCCTCAACGCTTTAATAGAGCGGGGGCTCAATTTCACCGTCAACACCTCCCGCACCCCCGAAAGCGCTTTATCTGTCCTTAAAGGACTTAAACTAAAGCTTCCGCTGATTCTTATGAACGGAAGCATGTTCTATAATCCCGAAACAGGCTCCGCCGAGCATCTTGTCTGTATCGACCCCATTTCGGCGAGAACAGCTGTGGCAATCTGTCAAAGACTCGGCGGTGAGCCCTTTGTGTTCAGCTATAAAGACGGCGGCATGGATGTGCAGTATCTCCGCTGTGATTCTCCCTTTTCCTCCGCTTTCTTAAAATCCCGTGGTAAATACTATCGTAGCTGTAAGCAGGTTTGTAGTATAAACACTTCGGGCAAAATTCCTTTTATCGCCCTTGTGGGTGAGATGGATAAATTGAAAGAGATAGAGACTGCACTGATTCGGGTCAAGGGAATAAGGACCGTCCTTTTCGAGAACGAAAGCGGAGACTTCTGCTTTCTGGAAATCTACCCCGAAAAGGCGGGTAAGGGTGAGGGCGCAAGGCAATATATCGAAAAATATGGCTACCAAAAATTAGTAGCCTTCGGCGACAACCTCAACGATATACCCCTGCTTGATGTGGCTGATTTCGGCATAGCTGTTGCAAACGGTTACAAAGAGCTAAAAGAGATAGCAGATTTAGAGATTGACGGTTGCGACAAGGATTCGGTTGCAAATTATTTGATGATGGAATGGGCAAGAGACCCAAAATTATATTGATATGATAAAGGTACTTTATAAAGATAAGCATATAATCGTGGTAGAAAAGCCTGTAAATATACTATCAGAGCACCAGACGAATACCCTCCGCACCATGCCCGATACAATCAAGAAAATGACAGGTGCATACAAGGTGGATGTTGTTCACCGATTGGACAAAATGGTTGGGGGTACAATGGTTTACTCTCTAAACGGCAAGGCGACAAAGGGGCTTTCAGAGACAATCAGAAACCACCGAATGATTAAGGAATATTTAGCGGTGGTCCACGGAAAACCCGAACTGGACGAGGGAATCATGAAAGACTTCCTGTTTAAGGACTCTGCAAAGAATAAATCCTTTGTGGTAAAGACTTTGCGTAAGGGGGCTAAAGAGGCAAGTCTGGAATATAAGCTTATAAAAATCTTAGAGACCGACGACGGTCCCGTGTCGTTAGTTAAAATCCGTCTCCACACAGGGCGCACCCATCAGATAAGGGTGCAGTTCTCGAGCCGAAAGATGCCTCTCCTCGGCGACGGAAAATACGGCAGTCACGATAATGGCTGTTTTATCGCCCTTTGGTCCCACCATCTGGGCTTCAGACATCCGACCTTTAAAAAAGACATAGATGAATACAGTCTCCCCCCCATAAAAGACTACCCTTGGAAGCTTTTTCGAAGTGAACTGGATAGCATATCAAAAGAGGTTGAAAGCCGAAAATCCCGAAAGGACGATATAAATGTTCAAGAATTTCGAAGTTAAACTTCCCCACGGTAAATTTACTGCAAACTTAGAGTGTTATATAAATAACTACGGCGATATCCGTCCCGCAATGCTGGTTATTCCAGGTGGCGGATATGGTTGCGTGTGTACCGAGAGGGAAGGCAATCCTATTGCCGAGGCTTTCTTAGCCCGTGGATTTAACTGCTTTGTGCTGACATACACCGTTGGTGGCGGCGCAGTTTTCCCTCAACAGCTCTGCGAAGCCTCTCTTGCAATGGAATATATAAGAGACAATGCAGAAGACCTGCATATTAACCCAAATAGGGTCTACTGCGTTGGCTTTTCGGCAGGGGGACACTTAGCTGGAAGCCTTGGCACAATGTGGCACAGGATAGACTGTGTGAAGTCGGGTATCAACCGACCCAACGGCATGGTGCTTTGCTACCCTGTGCTTACCGCCAAAGAGGGGGTATGCCACGAAGGCTCCTTTAAAAATCTACTGGGCAAAGAGATTTTAACCCCAGAAGACCGAGAAACCTATTCTATCGAAAACAACATCGACTCCCGCACCTGTCCCGCATTTCTAATGCACACGGCAGATGATGCGGTGGTACCTGTAGAAAGCACAATTTATGCCTCCGCTGTTTTCAGCCGTGAGAATATCCCCTTTGAGGTGCATATATACCCCCACGCCCCCCATGGCGTTGCTTTGGGAAATATGCTGACTTCCAGAGAAACCCCTCAAAGTGAGCCGAATTATGAATGGATTGACCCTGCCATTGAAAAATGGGTTGACCACGCGGTTTACTTTCTCTCGAAGCTTCCCGATAATTCCTAATATATTAAAAGCGCAAGAGCATTTTAACTCTTGCGCTTTGCTTTATTATTAAGGTTTTTTGAAAAGTATTATTATCTTCGTGCCCCCACCCGATCTGATTTCTAAGATAATCTCTGTCTGAGGGGTCTGATATGCACATTCAACTTCTTTTTCTGTTTTATTCCTGTAGTAAAGATTTAGCCGCTAATCTCGCCTCGGCGGTATAGCTTTCATCGGCTACAATTTCCTTTAGTTCCTCTGGGTTTTTATCGCTGAGCTGAGCCACCATACGCTGGACCTCGTCCTCACGGATTTCCCCATCCTCGGAAACTATTTCATCAGGAGGAGTCTCCTCGGCGGCGGAGATGCCGTTGCGGAAATTGTAGACATACATAATATATGCCCACTCCGCGTTGTTGAAATACTCTCTCTGCTCGGATGCCACCGCATCCAATTCCTCATCATCAAGAGCCTTGATGTCGTTCATAAAGTCCTCGGCAGTGTCGTTATCACTCACAAGTCCCTCTAAGAACGCCTCGATTTCTTCCTCACTCATTTTATAGAGTTTTGCTAAAATATTCTCGGTTTCCTCAGGGTCTACCTCAAATTTGCGGTCTATAACGGCTTCCCCTACCGCCAGCTCCATTGGGTTAGCAGTGGCGGTTGCCACAGCGCCGCCGCCAAGGGTGATGCCGTCGGGCTCTAAATATTCGTTGACAAAGCTCAGTCCGTCTTCGGTAAAGCGGTCGTAATCCTCCGCCTCAACGGGAATTTTCATTTCCACCTTTTTAAGGATGGTTTCTGCCTTTTTGAGACATTCGTCGCAAATCTTCTTAGTGGGGTCACCTGTGAAAATGTCCTCACCGTATGAGCTAAAAAGACCTAATTTCTTAGAGCATAAAATGCAAAAACTTGCCATAGTTTACACCTGCTTTTTATGTTTTGCAGAAATAGTATACCAAAAATTTCCGAAAAAATCAACTTTTACCGCCGAAGAAACGACCACAGGGTGATTTTCCCCGTTTCTCTTGTGGCATTAAGGTCGATAATTCGCTGGTTTTCCGAGCCGCGGAACTGGAGAGAAATGTTTTTAAGCTCCTCTTTGTAGCGTCCGTCCACCAATATATCTATATTGCGAAGCAGTGGCTTTAAGAACTTAGTATTTGCGCGACTGCCGTCACTCATCAATTCTTCAAGGGTAAAGCCTGTGAAGCACCATATATCCTTATCCCCCAATTCAGCCTTGACTCGATGAGTGAGTCTTAACAGCTCCTCTTGGTTTTCGGGCTCCATGGGCTCACCGCCCAAAAGGGTTAAGCCGTTTATATAATCGGGGCGCAAGGCTTCTATTATTTCATCCTCTGTGGATTTCTCGTAAGGAGAGCCAAAGGAAAAATCCCAGGTCTCCCGATTAAAGCAGTGGGGACAGGCATTTCGGCAACCCGAAACAAAGAGTGAAACCCTCACTCCCCAGCCGTTGGCAATATCTCTTTTTTTGATTTCACCGAAATGCATACTAATCCCTGAATTCCCCTTTTGCTTGTTTAAAGGTGGAGAACTCTCTCCTTGATTTCCATTGTTCTGCCCTGATTCCAATACTGAGTGCCGATATATCCGCAGGTGCGACGGGCAACGTTCATCTTGGTTTGGTCAGTGTTTCCGCAGTTGGGACATTTCCACTCTAACTTTCCGTGGCCGTCCTCTACGATTTCAATTTCTCCGTCGTAGCCACAGCATTGACAGTAGTCACTCTTGGTGTTGAGCTCGGCATACATAATGTTATCGTAGATAAACTTCATCACATTAAGCACAGCCTCAATGTTGTTCTGCATGTTGGGAACTTCCACATAAGAGATTGCGCCACCTGGAGAGAGAGCTTGGAATTTTGCCTCTAATTCCAGCTTATCAAAGGCGTCTATCTCCTCGGTAACATGAACATGATAGCTGTTTGTGATGTAGTTTTTATCGGTGACTCCCTGCACCTTGCCGAAACGCTTTTGCAGACATTTGGCAAACTTATATGTGGTGCTTTCCAAGGGTGTTCCGTAAAGGCTATAGTCGATATTTTCAGCAGCTTTCCATTTCGCGGTGTATTCGTTCAGCTTACGCATAATCTGAAGACCGAACTCCTCACCCGCCTTTTCGGTGAGCTTTTTGCCAATCATACTGTATACACATTCCCAAAGACCGGCATAGCCAAGAGACAGGGTGGAATAGCCGCCGTGGAGATATTTGTCGATGGTTTCGCCACTCTTAAGTCTTAGCAATGCGCCGTGTTGCCAGAGTATGGGGGCAGCATCCGAAAGGGTGCCTGTGAGTCTTTCGTGACGATACTGAAGCGCTCTGTGGCAAAGCTCCATCCTCTCGTCGAAAATCCTCCAGAATTCATCCATATCGTGGTTTGCGCTGAGACCGATATCCACAAGGTTTACCGTCACAACACCCTGATTAAAGCGTCCGTAATATTTAGGCTTTCCGTCCTCGTCCACAAAGGGGGTAAGGAAGCTACGGCATCCCATACAGGTGTAGCAATGACCTTCGCCGTTTTTGTCAATTTTATTGTGGAGCATTACCTTTTCTGAAATATAATCGGGCACCATTCTCTTGGCGGTGCACTGCGCCGCCAAACGGGTAAGCTCATAATACTTGCTGCCTTCTCTGATATTGTCTTCTTCGAGAACATAGATAAGTTTGGGAAATGCGGGAGTGATATATACACCTTTTTCATTCTTAACGCCCTGTATTCTCTGCTTCAAGGTCTCCTCAATGATAATTGCAAGGTCTGCCTTTTCCTGCTCGTTCTTTGCCTCGTTAAGGTACATAAACACAGTTACAAATGGTGCCTGACCGTTGGTGGTCATAAGGGTTACAACCTGATACTGAATCGTCTGCACTCCGCGGTTGATTTCCTCGCGAAGACGCTTTTCGGCAATCTTAGAAATTTTCTCGTCGGAAAGCTTTATGCCTTCCTCCTCCATTTCGGCGCGTACCTCACGGGTGATTTTCTGACGGCTCACCTCAACAAAGGGGGCTAAATGGGTAAGGCTTATGGACTGACCACCGTACTGACTCGACGCCACCTGGGCAATAATCTGTGTGGCAATGTTACAGGCGGTGGAAAAACTATGGGGTTTTTCAATCATAGTGCCCGAAATCACGGTGCCGTTTTGGAGCATATCCTCAAGGTTTACAAGGTCGCAGTTGTGCATGTGCTGAGCAAAATAGTCGGCATCGTGGAAGTGGATAACTCCGCTGTCGTGAGCCTCAACAATATCAGCGGGAAGCAGAATTCTCCTTGTGATATCCTTGCTTACCTCACCCGCCATATAGTCACGCTGAACGCTGTTTACAGTGGGGTTTTTATTGGAGTTTTCCTGTTTTACTTCCTCGTTATTACATTCGATAAGGGATAGAATCTGATTGTCGGTGGTGTTGGATTTACGCACAAGTTCACGGGTATAGCGATAGGTGATATAACGACGGGCAACCGAAAAGGCGCGCTGATTCATAATCTGATCTTCCACCATATCCTGAATTTCCTCAACGCTTAAAGCCCTGCTTATGTTATTCGCCGCCATTTCTACATCTTCGGCAATTCTCTTTATCTGAATTGGGGTCATTCTTTCGCTGGAAACGACGCTGTCGTTCGCCTTCTGTATGGCGATTTCAATCTTCTCTCTGTCAAATTCTACTTCCTGACCGCTTCTTTTAATAATCTTCATTTTCATCGTCCTTTCGTATCATCTTACTATAATCTAATATCTGTAGTCTGCTATATGCAGCTCATATTACTTGGGGTTTATTATTGTATCATAAGTTATTACCTATTTCAACCCCTAAACCGCAATATTTTGAAAATATTTTTTCTCAACCACAATATCTTGTGGTTTCACGGCAATTAAAAAAGGTTAAACCCTTGATTTATGCGGGTTTGTGAAGAAACATAAAAAACCGCACACTATATATAGTGGTAATATAGTGCGCGGATAATTATAACATACGATATTTACAAACTGGAAATTCTTGGTTTTATCTGTTTTGAGACAATACACGATACAATAAGCTTTACGGTATCGGGGATCATAAAGGGCAACACACATGTTATAAATGCGGCGGTGAGTCCCACGCTGCCTTTCATATAAATAAGGCTATACCACGAAATCCCCGAGATGTAGCAAAGCGCGGTGCCGAGGCTTCCGCCAAGGGTAAGGCTATGGGCTTTGTAGGGTGTTTTTTCTATTACCCAGACAGATAGAGGTATAAACAAAAATCCAATGATGAATCCACCCGTGGCACCGAAGATAGCGCCCACACCCCCTGAAAAGCCTGAGAACACAGGGAGACCAACCAAGCCTATGACGATATATGTAGTGGCGCTAAGCAGAGCCATTTTACCGCCCAATATACCACAACATAGGTATATGCCTAAGGTTTGCAGGGTAAAGGGAACGGCGGAGGGTATCTGAATCCAACTAAAAATGGCTATGATTGCGGAAAATATCCCTGATAAAATTGACCTTTGAGTTTTCTCTTTCATTAACCTTTACCTTTTCCTTAAATCTATCCTGTGAACTACATTATATAATATTTCCCACCCTTAGTCAATGGCGCGATATTGCCCGAAAGTTATTGCCCCATCAACAAGCAACAAGGCACTCTCCTCGGAGAGTGCCTTTCGTTAGTTTGTGATTAATTACTTAATCTTAAGCTTCTTGTAGGAGCAATACTTACCGTAGTACTTAGTACCCTTGACGGTCTTGTATGCTCTTACCTTTACGTAGTAAGTGCCTTTGGACTTCAGCTTCTTGATGGTCTTCTT
>JAZQKX010000002.1:0-10895 GCA_045542355.1 Acutalibacteraceae bacterium | reverse complement strand
GCAATCACTTATGTGAGCGATATCCAGTACGACCATTGGGAGGACGGCGATACCTATGGCTGTTCTGCTGTGGTCACCATCATGCACAACCGCAACATTATCTGCAAGGCTGTCGGTGATGCAGATGCCGGAAATGGCGGTTACTACTATTCTATCGCTTCGTTCTGTGTGCGGATGCCCCAGGGTCAGCCCCGGCAGTGCCACTTTGTTGGTTCGGAAGATGAATAAAGGGGTTGACAACAACCCCTAACTGTGCTATAATATCAATAGAAAGGAAGTGAATAAAATGTACAAGAAAGTTATTGTTATTAGCGAAGAGAGCCACGGTACTATCGCTGTCGCCGCCTCTTTTGCCGCCGCTAAGCGATACATCATCGACGCAGGCTGGTTAACTGAAATGGATGAAGTTTACCACAATCACGAGCTGGTGAATGTCAAGGAACTGTTTGGCGAGAACTGGAAAGAGCAGGTCATGGCACAGGATAAAGACTGGTTCGATGGCATGTTCTATTTCTACGAAATGGATTTAGCCGAATAAAAAATACAAAAAGGGTCTTGACAACAAGACCCTTTTGTGTTATAATTAAGGTACAAAAAGGAAAGGAACTGATAACTATGAAATTTACTGCTATGGCCGTTGCCGTTAATCAGCTGGACATTAAGGATGTCGAAGCAATCCAGCACACCACCGAAATGCTCCGCAAGGTCATCGACCACTATGGTGACGAAGCGGTGCTCGGCTCCCCCAATACCGGTGAGATTATCCAGACCGCTGAAATCCCCCGTGTGCTCGGTATCCTGGGCTTTTTCCTGGAAAACCGAGTGGTAGAGGTCAACCCCAATTAAGGGGTTGGCCTTTAATTTTTGGCCGGCCCTTCTCGTGCGCGCGGGCCGGTATTTCGGCAAAATACACAATTCAGCAAGTTTTTGGAGCAATTTATTTGTGCAAATTAACTATTGACAAATCCTATAATTAGGTGTATAATAATGCCAAGAGGTGAGAACAATGGTGAAAAAAACTATTCGTTACACAATGCCTGCCGATTTAATTGGATGGGAATGTTACTATGCTCTACAAGACCGCATTGATGGCGAAGTGCGGATGTGGACCGAAGATGGACTTATTATTATGGAATATGACACTTTAACCACTTTTGAAGAAATTATTGAAAAATAATGCTTGACAAATACATAGACTTGTGCTATAATACTTATAGAAAAAGAAAGGAGACAGTCCTATGAACATCACCATCAATTTTGATATGGACGGAACAATCGCTGACCTGTACGCAAACCCCAACTGGTTGCCCCTACTCCGAGCTTACGACCCTACTCCTTACGCAACTGCAAAACCTCTGCTCCGCTTGTGCGACCTCGCTCGCAAGCTGAATACTCTCCAGAGAAACGGCTACCGTATTGCGGTTATCAGTTGGCTGAGCAAGGAAAGCAATCCTGCCTATGATGAAGCGGTCACCGCTACCAAACTGGCTTGGCTTGCCGAACATCTGCCGAGCGTTCACTGGGACGAAATCACCATTGTCCCCTATGGCACACCGAAGGAAAATTTCTGCCACACTCCCCTTGACATTCTGTTCGACGATGAAGAACGCAACAGAAATAACTGGACTGGCAGAGCCTACGATGTGCAAAACATCTTGGAAATTCTCAGAGAAATCTGAGAATTTCCCCTTGACAAATTAAGTAATCTATGTTATAATCAAGATACCAAAAGATGAAAGGACGATTTTCAATGAAAGATTCTATTTCCTCTCTGTACGATAATTGCGGGTGCTTTGTGGCCACTCTCATCGTTATCGTATGTATCGCACTCGCCGCCGCTCTGCTGTTCGGCATCTTCTGCTTCCAGGGTTGGATTTTTATGCTCTTGTGGAACTGGTTGGCAGTTGACCTGTTCTCTGCCAATGTCCCCGGCTACTGGACTTGCGTAGGCATCGTGTTTGCACTGCACTTCCTCGGCAAGCTGATTTTCGGTCGAACAACCATCAAGAAGAACGACTAAGGCTCCTAAGGGGTCGAGCCAATCGGCCCCATTCCAGTGCCAGTGCCGTACTGGCGAGAGGTTCAATCACTAGTCGCGACGCGATTGCACTGACCAAAGCGGACGAAAAGGCTCATACCCAAGGGGACGCCCTTGGGTCTTTTTGTTTGGCGGCGCGCCCACGGTCCAGGCGCGCCGAATTTCCATTATACCACACCGCCAGCAATTTGTCAATAGGCAATTTCAACAAAAAATCAAGCCTACAAAATCCCATAATTGTGCAACATTACCTATTGACATTGCTATGGGGGTGTGCTATAATGTGTATTGTCAGGGGGCGAAAGGGTCGTAAGCCGACACCGCCTATGTACTACAGCAAGGACGCAGTAAAGCCACTCGATAAATTTTTCAAAGTTTTTTGAAAAACCCCTTGACAACCGACCTATGGTGTGCTATAATGAGTACATCAAATGAGAGAGGAACTGATACCGATGGAGAAAATTGATTTTCGCCACCACTATGTCTTGGTGCTTGATACCGAAACGGCAAACACCTTGACAGACGAAAACGGCAATCTTGATATGTCCAATGTGCTGATGTATGATTGCGGTTGGTCTGTGGTGGACACGCAAGGCGGTGTATACCGAGAGCGTTCCTATGTCAACCGAGATATTTTTTGCGGTGAGCGTGAACTTATGCAGTCCGCTTACTACGCAAAGAAAATTCCCCAGTATGTTGCAGAAATTCAAGCAGGCAAGCGGATTATGTCAACCACCTACGAAATCCGCAGGCAAATGTTAGCGGATATGGAAGAATATCACATCACCGAGGTTGTTGCCCATAACGCACGATTTGACCTTAATGCGTTAAATGTGATTATGCGGTACACCACGCAGAGCCGTTTCCGCTACTGGTTTCCCTACGGCACAGAAATTTGGGATACAATGAAAATGGCTCGTGATGTTATTCACAAAATGCCCACCTACCGCAAGTTTTGCGAAGAATACGATTTGCTGACCAAAAACGGCAGATTGTCCGCCACCGCAGAAAATCTGTATCGGTTTATTACCGATAACCCCGACTTTGTGGAAAGTCATACTGGTTTGGAAGATGTACAGATAGAAAGAGAAATCCTCTTTTACTGCTATCGTCAGCACAAGCCTATGCGGAAATTACTTTACGATAACCCCCTACCGCAGACCCCACCGCCCACCGATTTGCAGAAAAAAATAATGCAAATTGTGAAAATAAATGCTTGACAAATCAAGCAAGGTGTGCTATAATACATAATGTAAGGGGGCGGTAAACCCCACCCCCTACAAAATAAATTCAAGTCAGGTTCAAGACTTAAAAACCGAAAGGAATTGATAACTATGGCTAACTCTACTCCCTCCGTCCGCAAGCCCACCAAGAAGCAGATGTTCACTGGTCTGCTCGCAATGCCTGGTCTGACCCAGGAACAGAAGGATTTCATTCAGCACGAAATCGACCTCCTGGAGAAGAAGAACTCCGGCGAGAGAAAGCCCACTGCAACCCAGGTTGCCAACGAAGCTCTGAAGGTGGCAATGGTGGCAGGTATGGAAGCCAACCGCCTCTACACTGTCACCGAACTGATTAAGGAAATTCCTGCACTGGCAGGTCTGACCAATCAGAAGGTTTCCCCCCTTGCCAACCAGCTGGTTGAGGACGGCAAGCTGACCAAGACCGTAGAGAAGCGGAGAAGCTACTTCTCCCTGCCCTCTACTCCTGCCGAGGTCTAATCAATGGTGGGGGGCAATGCCCCCCTGCCTAACACTCCCCAAGTCCAAGCAATGCGAAAGTGCGGAATGACCGAGGACGAAATTCTTGATGTGCTGAACGCAGACCGAGAAATTGACCGAGGTGCGAAACTTTTTGAACTGGATGCCGAGTTGCAGGCAGGGGCGAAAAAAGCAAGACGAGCCGACCGCACAGACACCCCCAAGCCAAGAGAACGCAAACCTAACGAGGACAGGCGGTTTCTTGTTGGTGCTCTTGTGTGGGCTGTCACTACCGACATTGAGCAAGCGGGAGATAATGTCCTTGCCACCGATGTGGAAATTATCAACCCCGAGCGTGAATTTTTATTCACCTACAATGGAACAAAATACAAGGTCACTCTGTCCGCTCCTCGCAAATGAGGAGCGGACTTTTTGGCTGGTCGTGGACGTGCGCCCGCGACCAGAATTCGGCATAATAACTAGTTTCGGCATTTTTTCTCTCGATTTTTTGTGCAATTTGACGACTTGACAAATCCCTAAACCTATGGTACAATGTTGGTACAACAAACGAAAGGAAAGTGATACAAATGAGTAATGTTTTATGGGCGGTTATTGGTGCGGTCGGTATGTGGGCACTCATCGGTGCGTTGTACACCTGGAAAGAGGAAACCTCCAACAACGCTGTTTACAATGTTTTGGACTATGCCATCGCTCTGCCGTGGGTGATACTGGCGGTTGCGTTCGTCATCATCAGCTACCCCTTCCTGCTGATTTGGAAATTTATCCGTAATGCTGTGCGACCCGTGAGCCAAGAGGCTTGGGATAGATGTAAGTTCAAGCATTACTGGAAAATCGGCAATTTCCGAGTGGTCTATGATGAAAAGGCAAGGGCTTTCTGTAACAAGCTGTTCCTTGTGCGGATTGCCCATCCGTCCAACCGCATTGTGCATGACCCGGTGATTATTACCCACGATGAACCGAGTGTGCCGGACGGAGAATTTAGGTAAATTGGGGGTTGACAAACCCCCACAACTGTGATATAATAATGCCAAGAGGTGAGACAAATGATTACAAGAATTGTAAAGCAAGTTAAAGTGTTTGATATAAAGAGTCGTCAAGATGTAATACACGAACAAGGAATGCAACCTTGGCTAATTCCTGGCTTGTCTTGGGTGAATGGGCAGATTTGGAAAAGTGACGCTGAATGTGAACAATGCTTAAACAAAGCCATTGCTGATTGGCGAAATCGCAGAGACGAAAAACCTTGGGGAACTACTTCTCACAAGCCTGAGTTGGTTGTGTATTGGCAAACTGTTGACATTCAAGAAAATAATGCTTGACAAATCAGTAAACCTATGCTATAATACTTACAGAAAGTGAGGGAAACGCAATGAAGAAAATCTATTTGGCGAGTCCGTTTTTCGATGCCACCGAATGCCACTATTATCATCGTGCCATCGAAGCCTTGCGGTCTGCAGGTTATGAGGTCTATGTGCCCCAGGAGCACATCATTGAGGGCGGTTGGGAAATGCCCAATGAGGAATGGGCAAGACGAGTTTACTGCGAAGATGTAAATGCTCTCCGCACCTGCGATGTGGTGATGGTGATGAACTTCGGTATGTACTCCGATAGTGGTACTGCGTGGGAGGCTGGCTTTGCGTATGCTCTGCAGATTCCTACTGTGCAGGTGCTTTGCGGTGGCTACAATGCAACCTACTCTTTGATGATGATAAATGGTTGCAACAAAACGGTTGAATTCCACAATGTGGCAAATTGGGAACAGGAAGCCGCAAGTGTGAATTTGGATACTATTATCCAAAAATAAACTGGGCGAAGGCTCACCTACTGAATGCGAGTAGGTGAGCCTTCACGCATTCCCCATTTGATTTTCCCAAAAATTTTTGGTATAATAAAAGTACAAAAAGTGAGAAAGGAGATTTCCGAATGCTATTGGATGTAATGCGTGCGGTGCTTATCCTTTACAAATTTTGTTTGAAATAGCAAAATTGCAAAGAATGCCCAATCCGTGAACTGTGTGGAAAAATGCCTTGTGAATGGTAAATTTTCCCGACCCCGTGGAACAACCGCGAACGGGTCGAATTTTCGCACAACCTAGCCTTTAGGAAATTTTTAGAGAAAAATGAGAGAAACAAACTGTTCTCGTAAAATGGACTCAACTGGTCGAGTGATTATCCCTTCCGCTTTGCGTGAGGAGTTGAGTTTGAAACCTGGTGATACTTGTGATTTTTTCATCCACGAGCACGAGGGAGATACTTACCTCTGTATTAAGTGCCCCCAGGTACTAAATAAAATCGAAGAAGCTAAGCGCGTATTGCGTGAAGCTGGAATCGAAATTTGACGGCCCGCCCACGCCCAGCGCGGGCCTAATTTACCTTTATACCATACCCCGGCAATTTTGCCAAGTAAAATCTTGCACAAATTTGCCGATTATTTTTTCCCGTAATTTGTGCAACATTACCACTTGCATTTTCCTCTAAGGTGTGATAGAATACTATTGTCAAGAGGGGATGGCAGTAAGTCCCCGTAAGGGCGGTGCAGTAAGAAAGATTTTGAAAAAAATCTCCAAAACCTCTTGACAAACCACTCACTCTGTGGTATAATAAGGGTGTCAAGAGGGCGAGGGGTTCGGTAGTGGCTCGGTTCTGCGTTTGAAAGACCCACCTTGCAAGGCTCGAAAAAAGTTTCAAAAATTTTGAAATTCCCTCTTGACAACCGCCACAAGTTGTGGTATAATACAAGTGTTCCAAGGGAACGAAAACAATTTGATTAAGGGTCGCAACCTAATAGCGAGAAATGGAGTTGTTACTATGGCTAACACTAATTCTTCCTCTGTCCGTAAGCCCACCAAGAAGCAGATGTTTGAGGGTCTGCGTGCGATGCCCGGTCTGTCTGCCGAGCAGGTGGCATTCATCGACCACGAAATCGAACTGCTGACCAAGAAGAACAGCGGTGAGAAGAAGCCTACCGCTACGCAGGTGGCGAATGAGGCTCTCAAGGTCGCCATCTATGAGGGTATGCAGGACAATCGCCTGTACACCGTTACCGAGGTCATCAAGGAAATCCCTGCTGTCGCAGGTCTGACCAATCAGAAAGTCAGTCCTCTGATGAACCAGATGGTCGAAAGTGGTCTGCTGACCAAGACTGTCGAAAAGCGTCGGTCTTATTTCTCCAAGGCGGTTAAGTCCGCCTAATTCCCAAGGGGGTGGAGCAATCCACCCCCATCAAAAAAAGTGCTTGACAACCGAGCCAATCTGTGCTATAATAGGTACAGAAAGGAGATGAGCCAATGGCTAACCCCACCTCTACGCAAATTGCGGCTTGTCGCAAACTGGGTATGAGCGACAAGGAAATCGCAGAAATGTACGATGATGATGCCGATGTGGATAAGGGCGTTGAAATGCCGTGGGATTTAACGGCTGATGAACATAAGGCGGCTATGAAAATGGCTAATGCCGATGAACACAAAAAGCCGAAAACCCCCGTCAAAAGAGAACGCAAGGCAAACCCCACAAAAGCAGGAATTATCGCAGAAATCGCAACTTTCTTGACCGAAAACAGCGAATTTGCCACCGAAAATGTGGAAATTACGAACAAAGAGCGTATGATTGCGTTCAAAATCGGTGATGAAAGATACGAAATCACCCTAATTCAAAAGCGAAAGCCGAAGAATTAACCCAAAAGGGGGCGAAATGCCCCCAAAATCATTAAATTGTTGCGGAAAACGATGGTAAATCCCAACAGAAAGAGGTATTTTTATGGAAAAGTTTAATCCCTATGAGCGACACAATGTCGCTACTGTGTGCCACCTGCAAGTTGTTTTTCTGTCTGCCGAGTGCGGTCTGCCGTATGAGGAAATCGCACAAATTACTGGCTACGCCGTTTCCACTGTCCGTCTGTATGTTCGCAAGTATGCCGAGGACATCGACCTGGCAAGGGAATTTTTCGTCAATGGTGTTCCTGCTCCTGCCGTTGAGCCGGTGGCGGTAATGTACCGCAAATTCCGCGATGGGCGGTCTGTGCCTATGGAATTTATGCCCAATTTTGGAGAAAACCTCTCCAATGAGCAGATGGTGTACTTTTTCAAGTTTTTCGGTGCTGATGGCCTGCTGTTCGACAAAATCGGCACAACCGCAAAAAATGCGGTCAGCCGTCTGCGTGATGAAATCGGTGAATATTCCAAGAAATTCCCCATTGACCGAGTGGAAATTCATCGCATCCGTTCTTGCGGTGGTATCCCTGCCGAGGGGTACGAGAGCGAACTGCGGGCAAGGCTGATTGCCGACCACCCCACCGCCTTCCGTAAAAATGACCGCTTTTTCGGCGCAGACATCGACCCTGCGGTATTTGATGAAATCTGCAACCAGTTTTCCGCAATCTGCGGTGCATAATGTGTATAAAAATTCAGCCGAAACCAATCGGCTGAATTTTTTGTGCATTTTGTCGGAAAAATTTTTCTTGACAAATCCGCTTTAATGTGGTATAATGGCGGGTCGCGCACGATTGTGGCGACCCGAATTTTTGTCAAGAGGTAAGTTTCACAAATTTTCAATCCGTTTTTTGTGCAATCTGCACAATTGACAAAATCCCATTACTGTGGTATACTATTGGTACAAAGAGCAAAGGAGTTGATACCTATGGATAAGGAACTTGCCTTTAAGGTCATTAAGGCTCTGAACGAAGCCAAGAATGTTGGCAGAGAGCCTTGCAGTTCCCAGTTAAACCCGATTGCTGACCAGTTGGGTGCAAAATTGCACAGTGGTGCTACTCGGTGGGCATTTGTGTTTGCCAAGCATCAAATGGTAGTCAAGTTTCCCAAGTATGACGAAACTGATGATGACTACTGTGAAATCGAGGTTGCTAACTACAACCGAGCCAAAGAGTTCCGTATCGAAAAGTGTCTGCTCCCTGTGGAGTATGTCGGTACAACCAATGACGGTATCCCGGTTTACATTCAGCCGATGTACACCACATCGCACGACCGCCTTGACTATTCCGTTCAGCAGAAATGGGCAGAGAAAGCGAAAAAGTTACATCGCTCCCCCATTGTCAGCAAGGTGCGGAGTGGTTGCCACTATGCCCCCACGCAGTTATGGGTTGAGAGAGCTATTCAGATTTACGGCAAGGCTTTTATGAAATCCTTTCAGCGGTGGTCGCACGAATGTCAGGTGAATGACCTGCACTCGTCCAACATTGGGTATCTGCGTAAGCAACCTATCATCATTGATTACGCAGGCTATCACGGCTAAAAAAAATAAAATTGGGGGTTGACAAATCCCCCAAGCCGTGATATAATACAAGTGTTCCGAGGGTAAAGGAACTCAAAAACCCAATACAAAGAAAGATTAGAGGAAACGCAGAATGAAACCTCGTCCTCCCCCTATTTAGATAGTCCCAGCCGAAACCACAAAGTAGATTATGAGCCGTATTTCCATAGTATTGGCGGAGTGTGGTAGGAAACTAAACTATGGCTTGCCAAGTTTTTTGTCGCATTGTTTGAGGGAGCAAGTGAAGTCCAACAAATCAAGCGGACAGAGGGGTCGACACCTCTGATTGCCCTATTAGAGTGCCGATTATTGGGCTGTGGGTGCAAGTCCTGCAAGGGTGATGTGTTCGTCTATCCACCGAAAACTGAAATTAAAGTGTATACATTTTTCCGCAGGATTAGCTACCCTGCGGAACTTTTTTGTGCATTTTGCCTATTGACAAATGTGACAAAGCGTGGTATAATCAACGGGCCCAAGACGACAGTCAGGGCCCGAATTTCCGGTCCTCACACCCCATATGCAAAATTTTCTGTACTTCTAGCACTTTTCATATAGCGCAATAAAATCCCGAAACTCGACCCCATATGGCTCATCTTACTTGGGCGCCCCGCGCGCGGCCCAGACACACCGAATTTTAAAGCGACCGCGACCATCCGAATTTTTTGCGCATATGGTTTCAATCTCAATGTAAAATTAAAAATCCCATTATCGCAATGTATCCGGTCGGCTTATTATTATTCTCTCCCATTATATATATTATAACATATTTTTTAATAAAAATCAAATTGTAGATTTCATCTGCATACATATGCGCCGGTCAACCGATTTCTAGACCGGGCCTCGCGCACTGAACTTGAAAATTATAAAAAAATATGATATAATATTAGTACAAAGATAAGAAAAAGTATGGAGGGTAACCTAATGTATAATATTGATGAAATTAAGGCTCGTCTGGATAAGGGCGAGACCCTTGATGATATTGCCGCAGAGATGACTGCTACTCTAAACGCTGCCCAGGCAGCCCGCGACGCAGAAATTGCTCAGCAGAAAAAGGATAAGTTGAACGCTGCTAAGCGTGAGGATATGGAGTACCTGGGTCATGATATCTTGAACTGGCTCAAAACTTATTACCCCACTTTCTGCGAAGCAGTAACTAAGGAATTGTGCGACTCCGATAAGGATGAGTTGTTTACCATTGTCGTAGACGCCATTATCGAGTCCATGGATAAGACCGCCGAGGCCGCGCTCAATCCTCGTAAGAGCCTATTCGGCATGAATCCTCTTATGATGGCCATGATGAGCGATATGCCCATGCTGAACCCCGACGGCATTGCATATAAGAGCAAGGCTCCTACCAAGTCTGATGATGACATTCTAAATGAATTCCTCGGCAAAATTTGCCACTAAAAAATAATAGTCCCGACAGACAATCATCTGTCGGGATTTTTGCTTTGTAGAATTAACTATGAATATTCCAAGAGAAATGAAAAAAGACCGCAGAGACAAATATCTCTACGGTCTAATTTTATATTCTGAGGATAACGGTGACGGGAAAATTGAATCGGCTTGTCGCGTCCCGGTCGGCCACCACACTACACCAATTATCAACCCATCAATTACCCAATTCACTCACTCTTTCTCTTTTCTCTCTACCATCTAATTTCTTCCAATAGTGGAGAAAAAACACACAGCAATATGCCTATTATTATGCACTCAATCAAAGTTAAACTTTCCCGCACTCTTCAGCGTCTCATCAATATCCAACGCAACTCTTGCAAAGAACTCATCAGTGCCGCACAAATTCAAATCTTCTCCAACAGCAGAAGTTGTAGAAGTACAATCTGCTACACATGCGGGAACTGCTACTTCGTA
>JAZQKX010000001.1:0-2848 GCA_045542355.1 Acutalibacteraceae bacterium | reverse complement strand
CTTTTTTATCAACAAAGGGTGTGTTAAAAGTGAGTTTTTCAGCCATAGTTATTTTCCTAAAATATCAGAAAGGTTGCTTTGTATCTTTTCGGCAACATCGGGTTTGTTCATCGAGTAAACATGAACATTTGTGATATTGTTTGCGTAAAGGTCTATAATCTGGTCGGTTGCATAGGCTATTCCCGCCTGTTTCATAGCAAGAGGGTCTGAACCGAATTTATCAACAAGGCTTTTGAAACGCTGTGGCATAAATGAGCCTGAAAGTTTTATCGCCCTTTCAACCTGATTTGCGTTTGTTATAGGCATAATTCCAGGAATTACGGGGACAGTTATTCCTGCTTCACGGATTTTATAAAGGAAATTGTAAAGAAGATTGTTATCGAAAAACATCTGTGTAGTCAAGAAATCGCATCCTGCGTCAACCTTTTCTTTAAGGCGCTTTATATCTTCTTTCTGGTTTTCGCTTTCGGGGTGGATTTCGGGATAACATGCAGCACCTATGCAAAAATCATAAGGAAGGCTTTTTATTTCTCTTATAAGGTCAATAGCATAGCGGTAATCCCACTTACTGCGGTCGTCATTCATCATACTTTCGGGAATATCACCACGAAGCGCCATAATATTCTGGATTCCTGCCTTATGCATATCCTCAATTCTCTGTTTTACTGTTTCTTTATCAGAAGAAACGCAGGTGAGGTGTGCGAGCATAGGAACGCCGAATTCTTCTTTTATATTCTTTGCAATTTCAAGGGTATATTTACTTGTTCCGCCGCCCGCGCCGTATGTAACACTCATAAAAGAGGGGCGAAGTTTTGCTATTTCTTCTGTTGCGACTTTGACGCTATCAAAGGAGCTTTCCGTTTTGGGTGGAAAAACCTCGAAAGAGAGGGACAATGTATCTTTTGTTATAAGGTCGATAATTTTCATTTTATTCATCCTTTCTGTGAATGATAGTTTATTATATCATAGTTTACAGAAAATTACAATAAAAAAGAAAAAACCGACGGATTTTTTCTTCCATCGGCTTTTCCTTTAAGAAAGGAGTCTATGAAAAATATAACAACAAGCGTTAGTTAAAATACAGATTTTCTTCTGTAATTTCATTATAGCATAATGAGTGGGTAAAAGTACGGACAATAAAAATAAAAAAGAACACCCGAATGGATGTTCTTCTGGTGCGATTATTCATAACCAGCTTCAAACGCGAGACGAAAAAATATAAAAAAATAGAAGAACCTCAACTACGCGAATTGCGTGTCGAGGCTCTCGACTGAAGATACCGCCTAATTTTGATACAAAAATCGAGAGGGGGTCAAATTTCTCGTTTTTTGGGGTTAGGGGGGCAAAAATGCCGTTTTTTGATCCAAGGGGGGTCAAATGCAAAAATCGAGTCATTTTTACACCTCGTCCTTGTACGGATCAAGGGGTGGTTTGTACTTTTTCAACATCTCCTCTTTGCATAAATGCAGTTCATTTTCATTGATGATGCCACGGGAGTGCATCATCTTGAACATAATGACAGCGTTCATATTGTGGAGCTGTCTTTCGGTTTCTTCGAGGGTCATTCCCGACAATGGCTTTTGGATATTCATAAAAGCACCTCTTTCGAAATATTAGCCCAGCGGCTTGGTTTAATAAAGATGCTCAAAATTTCCGAAAAGTCAAGTCCCCAAAAAACAAAATCACCGCGTCTATTATAAGTAGACGCGGTGATTGATAAATTATTGTGAACGATTTTGAAATATGTTGGGGTCATTCTTGAAAAGCACCAATACTCAAATCGGTTTTTATGGTGTATTTTCTGCCATAATTGTCATAAAGAATGATTTTGCTTTATCGTCAGGATACCATTTGAAGATGTAACCCATCTATAATTTCCGTTAATTTATCTTTCGAGATATGCTCCTGCAATTGATTTCCCACCTTTTTTCAAAATCTGTTTAATCTACTTTTTCAATAAACTGCTCAATTGAAGTTGTAATTTCTTTTTTCAAAAGAACATCACATAAGATACCGAAATAATCCTGTTTGAGATTTACATATTCGGGAAAATCTTGTGTATTACTTGGTGAAACAACCGCAGGTATTAGATAATTATTTGCTATTGCAAGCATTTTATCGATAGTTGGATATTTTTTGCGTAATTCATTATCTAATCTTTGCGCTTCAAATAAAATTTCAATAGTTGGTGTGGTTGATAAAACAGTATTGATTCTATTAAGATCATTTGCCACATCAGATAATTCGTGCGCTTCGTGTGCAATTTTGAATGCCTCTTTAGCCAAGTTATTATCAAAATGTATCATTTTCCTCCTCCTTTATGAAATTAAAACTTCTGTTATCGCTTTTTATTTTTCCTACAAATAGGGCAACCACTGCCTTTATTCCTACTGCCTATCGTCGCTTTCCATTCATGACCATTGCTACATTTCCACCATACTTTTTTATCACTTCCGGGTGTTATATCCGTTGGTGTTAAGTTGCCATTCTTTTCATAATTCCATTCGTTTGCCAAAGTCGGATTAACTGTTTGTAAATCGTTATAGCCTTTTGCAACTTTTTTGCCAGCGCAATAAGGACATCCGCAGCCACTGTTTCTATCAGCTATCGTAGCTTGCCATTCGTGCCCTTTGTTACATTTCCACCATGCTTTTTTGGAACTATTAGGCATTACGTCTGTGGGCGTTAATCCATTATTTTTTTCATAATTCCATTCCTTTGCTAACATTGGATTAACTGTTTGTAAATCATTTTTACCTTTTATGACTTTTTGACCTGCACAATATGGGCATCCGCGCCCTTTGTTTCTATGAGCAATCGATGCTTGCCACTCATGTCCTTTGTTGCA